>NZ_CP084742.1:0-309117 GCF_020520285.1 Pseudomonas sp. L5B5 | reverse complement strand
TGGGGGAGCTGATCGCTGCCGAGGCCAACGCCGCCGACGTGCGCACCCTGGCCCACAACATCCCCAGCCTGGAGCTGGAGTACGGGACCCTGGTACCCATGCGCTACATGCACATGGACGTGCCCGCCGCCGAGCACTTCCAGGTGGTGTCCATTGCCGCCTGGTGCGCCTGGCACACGCTGGCCGACAGCTTCACCTTTGGGGCCGCGGTGCGCCGGGCCATCGAGAAGAGCGACCGCAAGGTCCTGGTACTGGCCTCCGGCTCCTTGTCCCACCGGTTTTCCAATGACCGCGAGGCCGAGGCCAACATCCACAACTGGACGCGGGAGTTCGACAAACAGGTCGACCAACGCGTGGTGGAACTGTGGCAGCAAGGCCGCTTTCGCGAGTTCTGCGCGATGCTGCCCGACTACGCCGAGCACTGCTATGGCGAGGGCAAGATGCATGACACGGCAATGCTCCTCGGACTGCTCGGCGGCGCCGAGTACAACCGCCCGGCCGAGATCGTCACGCCGCTGTTCGGCAGCTCCGGCACCGGCCAGATCAACGCCATCTTTGCGTTGTGAACGCAGCGTCAAGCATCTAGCTACACGCTGCAGGAAAACATCAAGAGCAGCGGTGAGCCGCGAGCCACAGCCACAGGAGATCCCTCTTGCAGCTTGTAGCTTGCAGCTTGCAGCTGCCTTCAAAGGAGGTCCCATGCCGCATTTCATCGCTGAATACACCGACAACATCGAAGCCCAGGCCGACCTGCCGGGGCTGTTCGAAAAGGTCCACGACTACCTGGGCGCCAGCGGCGTCTTTCCCCTGGGTGGCATCCGCAGCCGCGGCGTACGCCTGGACACCTGGCGCATGGCCGATGGCAAGCACGACTACGCCTTCGTCCACATGCGCCTGCAAGTGGGCGCCGGACGCGACCTCGAGACCCGGCGCCAGGTGGCCGAGGGTCTGTTCGAGATTATCAAGGCGCACTTTGCCCAGTTGCAGGCCCAGCGTTTGCTGGCCCTGTCGTTCGAGATGAGCGAGCTGGAGGCAGAGCTGAACTTCAAGCACAACAACGTCCACGCCTTCCTCAAGTCCCTGTAGCGACCGCAACAGGCGGCTGCCGCAAGCAACAAGAACAACAACGAGGCCACGCCCATGTCCCGCCCTGCCATTGCCCAGGCCCCGCTGGCCGAGGCCAACGACTGTTATCGCAAGATCACCTGGCGCCTGATGCCACTGCTGTTCGTCTGCTACATCTTCGCCCACCTGGACCGGATCAACATCGGCTTCGCCAAGTTGCAGATGACCCAGGACCTGGGCTTCAGCGACAGTGTCTACGGGCTGGGAGCCGGGCTGTTCTTCATCGCCTACGCCCTGTTCGGCGTGCCCAGCAACCTGGCCCTGGAGCGGGTCGGGCCACGGCGCTGGATCGCCTTGCTGATGCTGGTCTGGGGCCTGTTGTCCAGCGCCCTGATGCTGGTGCAGGACGCCTGGGGTTTCTATGTGCTGCGTTTCCTGCTGGGCGTGGCCGAGGCCGGTTTTTTCCCCGGTATCCTGGTGCTGCTCAACCGCTGGTTCCCGGCCAGCCGACGCGGCCAGGCCACCGCGCTGTTCGCCATCGCCGTGCCCATGGCCGGGGTCGTGGGCGGCCCCCTCTCGGGCTGGATCCTCGAAAGCTTCCATGACCTGGGCGGCCTGCGCGGCTGGCAGTGGATGTTCCTGATCGAGGGCCTGCCCGTGGTGCTGCTCGGGCTTGTGGTACTCAAGGCGCTGCCGGACAGCATCGAGCAGGCCCACTGGCTCAGTGCCGCGCAGAAGGCTTGGCTGCTCGAGGCCCAGCGCCAGGAAGAACGGCACAAGTCCATCAACCGCTTCAGTGACATCCTCAAGGATCGCCACGTCTGGCTGCTGGTGGGCATCTACTTCGCGGTGATGCTGGCGGTCAACACCATCGCCTTCTGGATGCCAACCCTGATCCACCACGCCGGCATCGCCCGCGATAGCCGCGTCGGCCTGCTCAGTGCCCTGCCCTACCTGGCCGGCTGCCTGTTCATGCTGGCTGTGGGCCGCTCCTCGGACCGCTTGCGCGAACGGCGCTGGCACCTGGGGGTGCCGCTGCTGATGGCCAGCCTGGGCCTGGTGCTGACCGCCCTGGTTCCACAAAACCCCTGGTGGGTGATGTTCGGCCTGCTGATAGCCGGCATGGGGGCCAGCGCCGCGCTGCCCATGTTCTGGCAACTGCCACCGGCCTTTCTCGCCAGCAGCACCCAGGCGGCGGGCATCGCCCTGATCAGTTCCTTCGGCAGCATCGCCGCCTTCCTTGCTCCCTACCTGATCGGTGTGGTGCGCGACGCCACCCAGAGCGCCAGCCTGGCGCTCTACGCCCTCGCCCTGCTGATCGCCCTCGGCGCCTGCCTGGTGCTGCGGGTGCCGGCCCATATCGTCAACCCACGAGAGAAATGAACATGCTCAGCCCCTCTGAAATCCAACAGGCCGCCCAACGCCTGGACGCCGCCGAACGCAGCCGCGAACAGATCGGCCAGTTGTCCCTCGAGTACCCGGATATCCGCATCGAGGATGCCTACGCCATCCAGCGCAGTTGGGTGGAGCACAAGATCCGCGACGGCCGCCGGCTGGTGGGCCACAAGATCGGCCTCACCTCCCGGGCCATGCAGGTGTCGTCGAACATCAGCGAGCCGGATTTCGGCGCCCTGCTGGACGACATGCTGTTCGAGGAAGGCAGCGACATTCCCTTCCAGCGCTTCATCGTGCCGCGGGTCGAGGTCGAACTGGCGTTCATTCTCGGCAAGCCTCTCAAAGGCCCGGGCTGCACCCTGTTCGATGTGCTGGAGGCCACCGACTGGGTGATTCCGGCGCTGGAGATCATCGACGCGCGCATCCAGCAGCTGGACCCGCAGACCCAGGCCACGCGCAAGGTCTTCGATACCATCTCCGACAACGCCGCCAATGCCGGCGTGGTGATGGGCGGCCGGGCCGTGCGCCCCGGCGACGTGGACCTGCGCAAAGTGCCGGCGGTGCTGTACCGCAACGGTGTGATCGAGGAGTCCGGGGTCTCGGCCGCGGTGCTCAACCATCCGGCCAAGGGCGTGGCCTGGCTGGCCAACAAGCTGGCGGCCTACGACGTCGGCCTGGAAGCCGGGCAGATCATCCTGGGCGGCTCGTTCACCCGACCGGTGGCGGCGCGCCCTGGGGATGTGTTCCACGTCGACTACGACCATCTGGGCAGCATCGCCTGCCGCTTCGTCTGAGGAGAACGTCATGGACATGCCGCAAAACCTGTTCAAGCAACGCCTGCAAGACAGCGAGCCACAGATCGGCCTGTGGCTGGGCCTGGCCAACGCCTACTGCGCCGAACTGGCGGCCAATGCCGGTTTCGACTGGCTGTTGCTGGACGGCGAGCACGCGCCCAACGACCTGCGCAGCCTCCTGGCGCAATTGCAGGCCATCGCCCCCTATGGCGCCCACGGCATCGTCCGGCCGCCGATCGGCGATACCGCACTGATCAAGCAACTGCTGGATATCGGCGCCCAGACCCTGCTGATTCCCATGGTGGAAAGCGCCGGACAGGCGCGCCAGCTGGTCAGCGCCATGCGTTATCCGCCCCAGGGCATACGCGGGGTGGGCAGCGCCCTGGCCCGGGCCTCGCGCTGGAACAGCATCGCTGGCTACCTGGACCAGGCCGACGGGCAAATGTGCCTGCTGGTGCAGATCGAGAACCTGGAGGGCTTGCGCAACCTGGACGAGATTGTCCGGGTCGAGGGGGTCGACGGGGTATTCATCGGCCCGGCCGACCTGTCGGCGGCCATGGGCCATCGTGGCAACCCCGGGCACCCGCAGGTGGTGGCGGCGATCGAGGACGCCATCCTGCGGGTGCGCCAAGCAGGCAAGGCCGCGGGCATCCTCAGTGCCGACCAGGGCCTGGCCCGGCGCTGCATCGAACTGGGGGCCAACTTCGTCGCGGTGGGGGTCGATACCACGGTGCTGATGAAAGGCCTGCAGAACCTGGCCGGGCAGTACAAGGCCCTGGAAACACCCACCAGCGAGGGTGGGGTTTACTGATCCGGGCAGGTGGCGGGGGCCGGTGCCTGGCGGGGCCCGGCAGCCAGGCGCCAGAGCCGGGCAATGTCCGCCGCTCGCTCGCGCAGCAGCCGGGGGGCCTCGGTACAGGCCTGCTCCAGGCTCATGGGCCCGGCGGTCAGGGCGAAGGCCGCTGCCACACCATGGGCGTACATCTGCTGGTAACCCTCGCCGAGGGTGCCGGCAATCACGATCACCGGCACCCCTTGTGTGCCAGCGATCCGTGCGACGCCAAAGGGCGTCTTGCCCCGCAGGGTCTGGGCATCGAAGCGTCCTTCGCCAGTGATCACCAGGTCGGCGCCGCGTACCGCCTGCTCCAGGCCCACCAGATCGGCCACCACTTCCACCCCGGGACGGAACCGGGCGCCCAGGAAGGCCTTGGCAGCGAAGCCCAGGCCGCCGGCGGCGCCACTGCCGGGCTCGTCACGCACGTCCTTGGGCAACACATGGGCACACAGGTCGGCAAAGTGTCCCAGGGCCTGGTCCAGGGCCCGGACCTGTTGCGCCGATGCGCCCTTCTGCGGGCCGAAGATGGCCGAGGCGCCGTGCTCGCCACACAGCGGGTTGTTGACGTCGGCGGCGATCTCGAAGCGCACCTGGGCCAGGCGCGGGTCCATGGCCTCGAGTTCGATGCTGGCCAGCTCGGCCAGGGCCAGGCCGCCCCGGGGCAGCACCTGGCCCTGGCGGTCCAGCAGCTTGAGGCCCAGGGCTTGCAGGGCTCCGGCCCCGCCGTCGTTGGTGGCGCTGCCGCCGATGGCCAGGATGATGCGCCGGGCCCCGGCGTCCAGGGCCGCCAGGATCAGCTCGCCGGTGCCGAAAGTGCTGCTGTGGCAGGCATCGCGCTGGCCTGGCGGCACCCGTTGCAGACCACTGGCCTCGGCCATTTCGATGATCGCCGTGTGACTGGCCGCCAGCCAGCCCCAGCGGGCCTGCACCTCGATGCCCAGCGGGCCCTGGACCCGGGTCGTGCGCAGTTGTCCCTGACAGGCGGCAAGCACCGACTCCACCGTGCCTTCGCCACCATCGGCCATCGGGCACAGCTGCACCTGGGCTTCGGGCCAGGCGTCTGCCAGCCCCTGGGCGATGGCCTGGGCCACGCCTTCGGCACTCAGGCTGTCCTTGAACGAGTCGGGGGCGACGATGATTTTCATGGGGTTTCTCCAGTTCTCATGGCGCCATGCTGCCACTTGCCGCAGCGGCTGACGCCAGTCCGCTGCACAAGGACGAGGGCACTTTATTGTTCATTGCTACAACTTGCGCAGTCGGGATGATGGGGCGCCTGGGGGATCGCTGGAAGGCCCTGCGGGCCTTGTCGCAGCCTCGCAGGCTCGGCAGCGGCTACAGGTCGATGTTCATGGGGTAGCCGCTGTCGAGCGCCAGCGAGGCTGCGACCGGGGGCGCAGCCCCCGTAACACCGCCACCGCCGTTATTCAGGAGGGAATTAGGAGGCGGGTTCGTGGGGCAGCAGTTGCACGGCCAGGTACAGTGAGAGCATGCCGTCCAGGCGCAAAGGGTCGACGCCGCTGAGTTCGGCGATGCGTTCCATGCGATAGCGCAGGCTGTTGCGATGGATGCCCAGGGCGTCGGCGCAGGCCTGGCTCTGGCCGTCGTGGTCGCACCAGCAGCGCAACGTCGCGATCAGTTGCCCGTTACTGTCCTTGGCCAGGACCTTGCGCAAGGGGCTGAGCAACTCATCCAGGGCATCGTCGTTGCGGTGGCGCCAAAGCATGACGGGCAGGCGGTAGCGGTCCAGGGTCAGCAGTCGGGTTTCAGGCAGGATGTCACGGCCGTAGGCCAGCAGGTCGCCGACCCTGCGGTAGCAGCGACGCAGCCCTGCCAGGCCATCGGCCTGACCGCCGACGGCCAGCCGCAAGATGTTCCAGCCCTGGCTGGCGAGCTTGTCCAGCAGGCGCAGGTTGTCCAGGTTCAGGCTCGCCGGACGGCACCAGAGCAATGAGGTCTGCGCCGCGCTGACGCACCAGCTGTCCGGATACCGCGACAACAACCAACTGCTCAGGCCCTCGACGTTCTGTGCCGGAGCCAGCTCGAACAGATACGGCGTACGCGCCAGTTGCGGCTTGAGGCCCATCTGCCGGGCTTCGTCCACCAGGCGCGGGGAATCGCCCCGCTCCCCCAGCAGCAACGCCAGCAGGTCGTCGCACCGCTGGCGCCGCCATTGCTGCTCGGCCTGCTGATGGCGCTGGCCCACCAGCATCTCGGCGGTCATGCGCACCAGCTCGGCATAGGTACGCAACAGCGCCGGATCGCCCGTGATGCCCAGCACGCCGATCAGCCGCTGGTCATGCAGCAATGGCAGGTTGATCCCCGGTTGCACCCCCTTGAGCCGGCAAGCGGTAGGTTCGTCGATCTCCACCACGCGACCGTTGGCCAGCACCAGTTGTGCCCCTTCGTGACGGGTGTTGATGCGCTCCGGCTCGCCGCTGCCGAGGATCAGGCCTTGGCTGTCCATGACATTGATGTTGTAGGGCAGGATGGCCATCGTGCGGTCGACGATGTCCTGGGCCAGGTCATGATCGAGTTCGAACATAGGGGGATGATCCTTGAGGCTGAAGCGGCTGAGACGGGACTGCACGCTGCGCGGCGTTGTTCGCTGGCACAGGCCCTGGAACCATTCGCTGTGCGCCGGCACAAAGACAGCGACGCCAGGGTGGCCGAGACTCTCGGGGCGGTCAACGTTACCCTCGCACCGTGAAAAATCATAATAAAGAGAGACACACCATGTCACACAGAGCCGCTGCGGCACTGGCCCAGGCTGACGACAAGAACGCCGTCTACAAGCGCATCACCCTGCGCCTGATCCCCTTCATCTTCATCTGCTATCTGTTCAACTACCTGGACCGGGTCAACGTCGGCTTTGCCAAGTTGCAGATGCTCGATGCCTTGAAATTCAGTGAAACGGTCTACGGCCTGGGGGCCGGGATCTTTTTCATCGGCTACGTGCTGTGCGGCGTGCCAAGCAACCTGGCGCTGACCCGCTTCGGCCCACGGCGCTGGATCGCCCTGATGATGATCACCTGGGGCACGCTGTCCACCTGCCTCCTGTTCGTCACCACGCCCACCCAGTTCTACACCCTGCGCCTGTTCACCGGGGCCGCTGAAGCCGGCTTCTTTCCCGGGGTGGTGCTGTACTTGTCGCAGTGGTTCCCGACCTTCCGCCGTGGCCGGATCATGGCCCTGTTCATGTCGGCGATCCCGGTCTCGGGCCTGTTGGGCAGCCCGTTCTCCGGGTGGATTCTCAACCACTTCGCCGCGGGCCAGGGCGGCCTTGCCGGTTGGCAGTGGATGTTCCTGCTGCAAGGCATTCCGACGGTGATGCTCGGCGCCCTGGCGTATTTCCTGCTCAACGACAACTTCGCCCACGCCAAGTGGCTGAGCCCCGCCGAGCGTGCAGTACTGGAGGCCGACCAGGCCGCAGACGCCGCCAACCAGCCCAAGACCGCCAGCGACTCCCTGACCCAGGTGTTCAAGAACCCGGCGATCTGGGCCTTCGGCCTGATCTACTTCTGCATCCAGAGCGGGGTCTATGCCATCAACTTCTGGCTGCCGTCGATCATCAAGAGCCTGGGTTTTGCCGATAACCTGGTGATCGGCTGGCTCAGCGCGATCCCCTACCTGCTGGCCGCTGTGTTCATGCTCCTGGTGGGCCGCTCGGCGGACCTGCACAAGGAACGCCGCTGGCACCTCGTGGTGCCGATGCTGATGGGTGCCGCCGGCCTGCTGATCGCGGTGAACTTTGCCGCCAACCCGGCCATCGCCATTGTCGGCCTGAGCATCGCCACCATGGGCGCCCTCACCGGCCTGCCGATGTTCTGGCCAGTGCCCACCGCTCTGCTCAGTGCCGGGGCCGCTGCTGGCGGCCTGGCGCTGATCAACTCCATGGGCCAGATGGCTGGCTTCCTCAGCCCGTATATCGTCGGCTGGGTCAAGGACACCACCGGCTCCACCGACGCGGCGCTGTACCTGTTGGCGGCAGTGATCGTCGCCGGCAGCCTACTGGCCCTGCGCATGACCCGTACCTTGCATCGCTGAGCCACGGCCACGGCAAAAGCCCGTTCGAGCATCGGCTGGAACGGGCTTTTTTCGTGGTGGGCGTCAGTCCGGCGCGCCAGCGTGCCGGGCGTAATCATGGCTGACAGCCAACTCCCCCGCCGCTGGAGCGTCCAGCTCCAGTACCAGCCCGCCGGGCAGGCGGACGAAGATTTGCCAGATGCCATCTTCCGGCACCTGCGCCACCTGGTACTCAAGACCGCTGGCCTGCACCCGCAGCAAGACCGTGGCGGCGGCCTCCAGGGTGCTGAAGGCAATGTGGCTCAATTGCGGCTCGGGGCAAGCGTCCTGCTCGATGACATGGACCAGCGCCTGCCCGTCCTGGTACAGCCAGCGCCCCGGGAAGGGAAACGGTGGACGGCGTCCCGCTTGCAGCCCCAGCAGCTCGGCAAGCGCCTGGGGCAAGGCCGGGCCGCCGTCGGTGTTGAACGCCAGGTGGTCGAAGCGCCAGCTCACAACAGGCCACCGCCGTCGACATCGATCAGGCTGCCGCTGATGAAGCCGTTCTCCATGGCCAGGATGAAGGCTGCCGCCACCTCCCCGGGAAGACCGACCCGACCGACCGGCAGGCTCGCTGCGGTCTTGGCGAACATCGTCGCCCGGGCCTCGGCGGTCATCCCGGCATAGGCCTCGGTATCGGTGACGCCCGGGCTGATGACGTTCACCCGCCGTGGTGCCAGTTCCTTGGCCAGGTGCTTGCCCAGGGCTTCCAGGGCGGCATTGAGGGTGGTCTTGAGCACTTGCCCGGGGACCAACTTGCGCGACAGCAGACCCGAGGTGAGGCTGATACTGCCGTGGGCCGCCAGGTAAGGCAGCGCGGCCTGCACAGCGCGCCAGACGCCCCAGAACTTGACCTCGAAGGCCCGCTGGGCGTCCTGCAGGTCGGTGTCGGCCAGGGGCTTGGCGACAACGGCCGGGCCGGCGCTGATCACCAGGTGATCGAAGCCGCCCACGGCCTGGAACAAGGCGTTGAGGCTGGCAGCGTCAGTCATGTCCACGACGATGCTGCGGGCGCTGTCCGGCAAGCGGGCCTGCAGGCGCTGCAAGGCTTGGAGATCACGCCCGGCCAGCACTACCTGGGCTCCGCGGGCTGCGGCCTGGTGTGCCACCGCGGCACCGATGCCGCTGCCGGCACCGATCACGACGATGGTCTGCTGGTGCAAGCCTGGATTGGAAAGAGTCATTGCAATCACCTGTCATGTTTCAAGGGAATTACATCTTCCTTACTTGCCAATCGAAGAAAAATCCGCTTAAAACGCAAGGATCTTTAAAGGATTTTTATCAATGAGCTCGATCCTCGACCTGGAAATCTTCGCCCGCATCGCCGATGACGGAAGCATTTCCGCTGCGGCACGCAGCCTTGGCATCACCCCGGCAGCGGCCAGCATCGCCCTCAAGCGCCTGGAAACCCGCCTGGGCAGCCGCCTGTTGGCCCGCTCCACCCGCAGCCTGCGCCTGACCGAAGAGGGCCGGCGCTACCTGGACAGCGTGCGCCTGGCGCTGGCGGCCCTGGAAGATGGCGAACAGGCGCTCAAGCAGCAGGGACAGGGCCTGGCCGGCGTATTGCAACTGTCGGCCCCTTCGGATTTCGGGCGCAATGCGCTGCTGCCCTGGCTCGATGACTTCAAGCACCAGCATCCGCAGTTGCGCTTGCAGCTGCGGCTCGACGACCGTCATGCCGACTTGTTCCGCGACAGCGTCGATGTGGCCCTGCGTTTCGGCGTGCCTGGTGATTCCAGCCTGGTGGCGCTGCCGATCCTGGCCGGGCATCGCCGGGTGGTGTGTGCCAGCCCGCAGTACCTGGCGCGCCACGGCACGCCGCAGACACCGGCGGATCTCGCCCGGCACAGTGCCCTGCTCTACCTGCGCAACGGTCAGCCCTTTGACCTCTGGCGTTTCAGCCGAGACAACCAGGGCTGCGAAATACAGGTGCACGGCGACTACCTGTGCGACGACGGCGAGGTGGCCCGGCGCTGGGCCCTGGCTGGCCATGGCCTGGTCTACAAGGCAAGGCTGGATGTGGCCCAGGACATTCGCGCCGGCCGCCTGGTGCCGCTGCTCACCGATTGGGCGGGCGAGCCGACGCCCTTCAACCTGCTGTGCCCGCATCGCCTGCAGGTGTCCGAGCGGGTGCGCCTGCTGCACGCCTTCCTGGTGCAGCGCTGTGGTGACCTGTGCCCCTGACAGGCATTGCCCCGGCCTGCGGTTCTGGTATTTGATGGTCGGCCCCGATGGCCGGCCTCCGGCCACCTCTCCAACACAAGGATCCCGCCCCATGAGCTATCGCATCCTCGGCCACTCCGGCCTCAAGGTTTCCAGCCTGACCCTGGGCACCATGATGTTCGGCGAGCAGACCAGCACCGAAGACTCGTTGCGCATCATCGACAAGGCCTGGGACCAGGGCATCAACTTCATCGACACGGCCGACGTCTACAACCAGGGCCGTTCCGAGGAGATCGTCGGCGAGGCCATCGCCCGCCATCGCCACGAATGGGTGCTGGCCTCCAAGGTCGGCTTCGGCCCCTCGGACGGCGTGCCCAACCGCAGCGGCCTGAACCGCAAGCACATCTTCAACGCCATCGAGGCCAGCCTGACTCGGCTGGGCACCGATTACCTGGACATCTACTACCTGCATCGCGAGGACCACGACACACCGCTGGAGGTGAGTATCGCGGCCATCGGCGACCTGTTGCGCCAAGGCAAGATCCGTTACTGGGGGCTGTCCAACTACCGGGGCTGGCGGATCGCCGAGGCGGTACGCATTGCCGACCAACTGGGCGTGGCGCGTCCGGTGATCAGCCAGCCGTTGTACAACCTGGTCAATCGCCAGGCCGAAGGCGAGCAGATCACCGCCGCCAAGGCCTACGGACTGGGGGTGGTGCCCTACAGCCCCCTGGCCCGCGGTGTGCTCAGCGGCAAGTACGCACCCGACGTCGCCCCGGACAGTGGCAGCCGTGCCGGGCGCCAGGACAAGCGCATCCTGGAGACCGAGTGGCGTGTGGAGTCCCTGCATATCGCCCAACAGGTCCAGCAATATGCCCAGGGTCGCGGGGTCGGCATCGTCGAGTTCGCCATTGCCTGGGTGCTGAACAACCAGGCCGTCAGCTCGGCCATCGTCGGCCCCCGCACCGAGGCCCAGTGGGACGCCTATGCCCGGGCACTGGCCGTGCGCATCAGCGCCGAGGACGAAGCCTTCATCGACGCCCTGGTCACTCCGGGGCATGCCTCGACTCCGGGCTTCAACGATGTCAGCCATTTCGTCCCGGGACGTTTTGCCCGCCTCGACTGAGAGGTGCCGGTGGCGGCCCTAGGGCCGCCGCCAGCGGCGCCTGGACGCGACCTGGGGTACAAATGAAAAAATATCCCGCCGGCATGTCGCAAACAGAGCAAAAATCTCGCGCCAAACCCTCTATATTGCCCACGCTTGTTTCCCCCCACTCCATGCGCCCTGCGCATCCGGGTCTTATGAGGACAGTGTGTCTAAAGGTATTGCGTTATCGGTCCTGGCGTCGGTGCTGTTCGCCGTCATGTATTTCTACACTTCGCTGCTGGCGCCCCTTACCGGGGTGGAGATCTTCGGCTGGCGAATGCTCCTCACCCTGCCCTGCATGACCCTGTTCATGCTGTTCACCGGTGAGTGGCAGCGGGTCGGCGAAGTCTTGCGCCGGGTGCGAGCCCGGCCGGCCATGGGCCTGGCCCTGCTGCTGTCCTCGGCCCTGGTGGGCGTGCAGCTGTGGCTGTTCATGTGGGCGCCACTCAACGGCTACAGCCTGGATGTGTCCCAGGGCTACTTCCTGCTGCCGCTGACCATGATCCTCACGGGACGCATCGTCTACGGCGAACGCCTGTCGCGGCTGCAAAAGGTGGCCGCAACGCTGGCCTGCATCGGGGTGCTCAACGAGCTGTACCAGGCGGGCAGTTTTTCCTGGGCGACCCTGGTGGTGGCCGTGGGCTACCCGCTGTATTTCGTGCTGCGCCGGCGCTTGCAGAGTGACCACCTGGGTGGCTTGTGGCTGGACATGGCGCTGTTGATACCGGTGGCGCTGTGGGTCGTGCAAGGCGGTGAGCAGGGGTTCGCCGTACTGGATGCACACCCCAGGCTGTACTTGCTGATCCCGCTGCTGGGCCTGATCAGCGCCTCGGCGCTGGTGTGCTACATCATCGCCAGCCGCCAGTTGGCCTTCAGCCTGTTCGGCCTGCTCAGCTACGTGGAACCGGTGTTGCTGCTGCTGGTAGCCCTGTTGCTGGGAGAAAGCATCAACGGCGGCCAATGGCTGACCTACGTGCCGATCTGGCTGGCGGTACTGGTGCTGATCACCGAGGGTGCGCGCCACCTGCTGCGCCAGCGGCGAGGGTAATGGGCTCGAGGGGCCGGCCAGCAAGCTGCTGGCCTTCGCGCAGCCTCGCCCTGGCGGGGCTGTCGCTACAGTTGCAGGGTTTCGTCAGGGCTTGATCTGCTTCAGCTCGTTGAGCAGTGCCAGCAGGGCCTGCAGCTTGTCTTCGCCAAATTGCTGCTGGATCTTCTGGTAGTTGATTTCCATGTCGTCGCTCATGGAGTCGAAGCAGGCGTGGCCCTTCTCGGTCAGGGTGATGAACAGGCGGCGCTGGTCTTCCGGGGACTTGCGCCGGCTGACGTATTCATCGCGCTCCAGCCGGGTCAGCACGCCGGTCATGCTCGGCGGCAGGATGCAGGCCATCTTCGCCAGCTGGTGGCTCTCCAGTTCGCCGTTCTGGCGCAGGATGCGGATCACCCGCCACTGCTGCTCGGTCAGGTCGTGCTGGTTCAGGGAGGGACGGAAAAACGCCATGGCGGCCTCGCGGGCCTGCAACAGGGTCAAGGTCAGGGAAGGTCTGGGTGTCTTCATCAAGGAGTCGGTCAGGGCCTGGAAACAAGGGCGAGAACATTAACACATTCACAATCGCCAACCGACAGGCAAAACAAAGCCCGACCAGGAACAACCTGGCCGGGCTCTGGATTCACGCGTTGCGCAGGTTATTCGGTGGCGAGTACACCACGACGTACCTGGTCGCGCTCGATCGATTCGAACAACGCCTTGAAGTTGCCCTCGCCGAAACCATCATCGCCTTTGCGCTGGATGAACTCGAAGAATACCGGGCCCATCAGGGTTTCCGAGAAGATCTGCAGCAGCAGGCGCTTGTCATCCGGGTTGGACGAGCCATCCAGGAGAATACCGCGCGATTGCAGCTCGCCAGTCGGCTCGCCGTGGCCCGGCAGGCGGCCTTCAAGCATTTCGTAGTAGGTATCCGGCGGCGCGGTCATGAAACGCATGCCGATCTTCTTCAGCGCATCCCAGGTCTTGACCAGGTCGTCGGTGAGGAAGGCCACGTGCTGGATGCCCTCGCCGTTGAACTGCATCAGGAACTCTTCGATCTGGCCTGCGCCCTTGGACGATTCCTCGTTCAGCGGGATGCGGATCATGCCATCCGGGGCGCTCATGGCCTTGGAGGTCAGGCCGGTGTACTCGCCCTTGATGTCGAAGTAGCGGATCTCGCGGAAGTTGAACAGTTTCTCGTAGAAACCGGCCCAGTAGGCCATGCGCCCGCGATACACGTTGTGGGTCAGGTGGTCGATGACCTTGAGGCCGGCACCCGCTGGGTTGCGCTCCACGCCTTCGAGGAACACGAAGTCGATGTCATAGATCGAGCTGCCTTCGCCGTAACGGTCGATGAGGTACAGCGGCGCACCGCCGATGCCCTTGATCGCCGGCAGGTTCAGTTCCATCGGGCCGGTGGCGACGTGGATCGGCTGCGCCCCCAACTCCAAAGCACGGGCATAGGCCTGCTGGGCGTTCTTGACGCGAAATGCCATGCCGCAGACCGACGGACCGTGTTCCGCGGCGAAGTAGGAAGCGATGCTGTTGGGTTCGTTGTTGAGGATCAGGTTGATCGCGCCTTGGCGATACAGGTGCACGTCTTTTGAACGATGGGTCGCGACTTTGGTGAAACCCATGATCTCGAAGATCGGTTCGAGGGTATTGGGGGTAGGCGATGCGAATTCGATGAATTCAAAGCCCATCAGGCCCATCGGGTTTTCAAAGATATCTGCCATGGTTGGCGCCTCATCATATTTTTAGAATTAACGGATCGTTAGTTGCTATCAATACTGAGGAAGGAAGGCGGTGCGCAGGAAATGCCCCGCACGCTGCGCGCGAGGAAGTCACCATAGATGAGTTGGAATCCGAGAATCTTCATATCGGTCCTGTCTTGCCGGCTGGCGAGGCTTCTGCTGCCAGAAGACTTTATTATTGTATGCGTAACCAGATTCTACACAGCGTAAAAGCCTTTGTCCGCACTCTTTATGAAATCGTCTTTGCTGTCCCCCGCGCAAGGGGCCGGTTGCACTGGTAGATGCCGCCCAGGATCAACACACCGCCCAGCACCATCACCAGGCTCAATTGCTCGGCCAGCAACAACGCTCCAAGCATCACTGCCGTCAGTGGATTGAGGGCGATGAACACACCCGAACGGGTGGCACCGATTCGGCGCAGGCCGTCGTAGTACCAGATGTAGGCCAGCGCCGAGCCCAGCACGCCCAGGTACATCAGGCTCAGGCCCTGGGCCAGGTCCAGGTGCAGCAACGCCTGCAGCTCGAATTCGCCTCGCAGCCAGGTCGCGGTACACAACATCAAAGTGCCGAGCACCACTGAGTAGGTCACCGTCTGCAAGGGTCCCAGGCTCTGGTTCAGGCCCTTGGAAAACAGCGAATACACGCCCCAGCCCAGGACACAGCCGAGGATCAGCACGTCACCACGCCAACTCCCCGCCTGGCTGACCAGGGCCGAGGGGTCGCGACTGCAGATCACCAGCGCCGCGCCTCCCAGGCATAGGCCGATACCCAGCAACTGATGGCGCTCCAGGCGCTCCTTGAACAGCGCCCAGGAAGCCAGGGCGATCACCGCCGGATTCAATGCAACGATCAACGAGGCCCGCGACGCATTGATCTGTTGCAGGCCAAGAAAAAAGCACAGGTTGTAGAAAAAGATCCCGAAGAAGCCGAGCAACGCCAGTTGTCCGAGCTGCCTGAAACTCGGGCGGGCCAGGGGGATGCGCGCCAGGGCCATGAAACCTAGCAGGGCCAGGCTGGCCAGGAGAAAACGCAAGCTGGCCGCCAGTAATGGCGACAGCCCCGAAGCCAGGAAACGCCCGGCAACGAAGGTACCGCCCCAGATCATCGTGACCGCAGCCAGCTTGCAGTAGACCGACAGGTCGCCAGGTGAGGTGTCCGGCGGGGTTTGGAAACGGCGCTCGCTCATGTTGATCGCACTCGAAGAAGATCGGATTTGTCTTACCGGGATATTCTTTGTCTAATGCTTGATCATCGTAAAATGAGCATTTACTCATGACCCTGACTCAACTGGAGATATTCTCCCGAGTGGCCGAGCTCCAGGGCTTCACCAGCGCGGCGACGCGCCTGGGCATTACCCAGTCGGCGGTCTCCCATGCGATCAGGTCCCTGGAGCAGGAGCTGGGCGTCGAGCTGTTCCGCCGGCACCAGGCCCAGGTCGAACTCACCGATATCGGCCAGCAACTGCTGGTGCGGGCCCGGGCCATGCTCGGGCTGGCAACGACCCTGGAACAGGAGGCTGCCGATGCCCGGGGCATGAAGCGTGGCACCCTGCGCATCGGTTCATTCGGGCCCACCTCCTCCATCCGCCTGCTGCCACCGATCCTCGCGCAGTACCGCAGCGACTATCCAGGCATCGAAGTGCACGTCGATGAAGGACCGGATCGGCAGGTCCTGCAATGGCTGGAAGAGCGGCGTATCGACCTGGGCTTCGTGGTGCTGCCCCAGGAACGCTTCGACAGTTTCCCTCTGGTGGAAGACCAATTGCTGGCGCTGGTTCCGGCAGGCCATGCCCTGGCGCGGGAGTCACAGTTGCGCCTGGACCAACTGTGCCGGGAGCCGTTCGTCCTCACCGAGGCCGGTTCCTCGGAACTGGTTTCGCGACTGTTCATCGGCGCCGGCCTGACCCCCAATATCCGCTATCGCTGCTCACAATTGCTCAGTACTCTGGAAACCGTGGCCCGGGGCGATGCCCTGAGCATCGTCGCCGAGTTGTCGTTGCCCCAGGGCGTGGACAGAGGTTATGCAAGCCGCCCGCTGGCTCCAGTGGTACAGCGCCGGATCGGTCTTGCCGTGCTGGACCGGCGCCAGTCATCGCCGGCGGCCCTGGCATTCATCCACCTTGCTCAGCAGCTGTGCGGCCAGGCAAAGGCGGCTATCCTGCGATGATCCAGGCAATGCCGCGCACGTGACCGGCACCACGCCCTCCCCTTGCCACAGGTCGATCCATGCCGCTGACCGCCAAAGGTCCACTCAAACGCTCCACCCGCACCTTCTGGACCTTGCTGGCGATACTGCTGCCGATCGTGCTCGGCACTGTCATCCTTTATCTCCAGGCACAGCGCACACTGCTGCGCAGCAGCCTGGAGACCGCCGAGGAGGCCATCGAGCAGTTCGACCAGATGCTGGATCATTCCGACAGCGCCGCCCGGGCCTTGCTGCCCCTGGCCGGGCAGGATTGCGATGATGCCCGCCAACTGACCCTGCGCGAACAGGTAACCCGCCGGCCGCTGGTACGCTCGACCAACCTGGTGTGGCGCAACAACAACTATTGCAGCTCATACCTGGGCAGTTATGCAGCAGTCCTCAACCCCCAGGACTACGTAGACGGCCGGTTGCGGCTGATGGATGGCAACCACCTCACTCCCGATACCCCGTTGCTGGTCTATCGCTTGACCGACGGCGAAGGCGCAGCCCTGGCGGCCATCAATGGTTACCACCCGACCAATATCCTGCGCATGCTCAGCCGTTTTGCCCAGTTGCAATTGCAGGTGGGCCAGCACTGGCTATCGAGCGATGGGCAGGTGCGCGACGGCAACGCGCCCCTGGCGGCCGTCGCCAGCCAGCAACTGACGTCATCGCGCTATCCCTACAGCGTCAATGCCGGCTTTGCCCAGGGGAGCCTCTGGCAGCACATGAAGAACCAGTATCCGGCGCTGTTCGGCCTGCTGATCTTTCTTGGGGCTACGGCCGGCGCCCTCGCCCACTGGCTGCAAAAGCGCGCCATCTCCCCCAGGCATGAACTGCAACGGGCGCTGGAAGCCCGGGAATTCATCCCGTACTTCCAGCCGGTGGTGCGTGGAGATACCTTGCAATGGGCCGGCATCGAAGTGCTGATGCGCTGGCAACACCCAAGGGAAGGCCTGGTACGCCCGGACCTGTTCATACCTTTCGCCGAGCATACGGGGCTCATAGTGCCCATGACCCGCTCGCTGCTGGAGCAGACCCGCGAAGCACTGGCGCCCTGCGCCAAGGACTTCATCGACGGCTTTCATATCGCCATCAACATCACCGCCCGTCATTGCCAGGACCTGCAATTGCTGCAGGACTGCCGGGAGTTCCTCGCCGGGTTCGAGCCGGGCAAGGTGACCCTGGTGCTGGAGCTGACCGAGCGCCAGTTGATCGAACCCACTGAAATCACCCAGCAACTGTTCAGCGCGCTGCACGAACTGGGGGTGATGATCGCCATCGACGACTTCGGCACCGGGCATTCCAGCCTCGGCTACCTGCGCAAGTTCAATGTCGACTACTTGAAAATCGACCAGAGCTTCGTGGCCATGATCGGTGCCGACGCACTGTCGCTGCATATACTCGACAGCATTATCGAACTCTCGCTCAAACTCGATCTGCGAATAGTCGCCGAAGGTATTGAAACAGCCGAACAGCGGGATTACCTGACAGCCAAGGGCGTGCAGTTTCTCCAGGGTTACTTGTTTGGGCGGCCCATGCCCAGTGCGGAGTTTGTTGCTGCGGTTGTGCGCCATTAAATAGCCATGTCAGAACAAATAGTGCTCGACACTCAACTCCAGGCATGCGCAATTTTCATAAATTGTGTCCATATCGCCTTGAACAAGAACAACATGATTTACTCGGGGCGCGTTAACTACTACAATTTTTACCGCCTGTACAAGATTCACAGGTAGGCCACTTAATCGAACCTTAACCGGCTCATGGCTTATAGCTTTGTTTGTGGTGCGTATTAGCCAAAATAGACTATTGGAGTGAAGATATTGTCCAGACTTGCTGAATTCCGTGCTGCTGAGAAAGCACTTCAAGAACAGCTCGCCCAGCTTGAATCCCTGAAGAACGACGCCGGACTCAAGAAGGAAATCGAGTTCGAGGAGAAGCTCCAGGCTTTGATGAAGTCCTACGACAAGAACCTGCGTGACATCATCGCGATTCTCGACCCGAACCCGAGCAAGGCCGGCGTGCCCCAGGCCAACGCCCCGAAACAGCGCCGGGCCCGCGTGGTAAAGATCTACCAGAACCCGCACACCGGTGAGCTGATCGAAACCAAAGGCGGCAACCATCGAGGCCTGAAGGCCTGGAAGGAGCAATACGGAGCCGCTACCGTGGATTCCTGGCTGCGCGCTTGAACAACGCCGCAACCTGAAAAAGACCCTGCATGTGCAGGGTTTTTTATTGAACAGAATATCCTTACTGGGATCTGAATCTAAGGAAAGATCTGACACGCACTACGGGTAGTTCCCGGCATTGCTACCGCCAGCCCCTGTGCCTGTACCCACGCGCAATAAGGGGGCACAGATGATCAACTTCATGCTTAATGATTTTCGATAACGAACCTGCAACACGCAGAAATCAAACCCCACCCTCGAAAACCCACTTAAAGTTTCAGGTTATTTCGAAAGGCGAGTATTTCATCTCGACTATCGGCATAAGCCGCCGCCTGACCAGCGTATGAAAGTACATAAGCCTTATCGCCATCCAGCGCAGCGACCAATGTTTGCGACAACACATGCCGGCCATTCTGGGTAATGGTACAAGTGGTTTCCAATGCCTCGAGACGACTCAACTGCGCGGCATGGATCTTGTTGCACACACTCTGATAACCGCCTTGGGCAAAGTCCTTTTGCAGCGACTTGCGCATCTCCAGCAATACGCCCTGGAGATTGACTACATGCCCGCTCGCGACTTGGCTCATGGTCAACTCCATGACCAACTGCGGGTTGCCCGCAGCGTCGCTCTTCACCGCCCGCTGGCGAAACACCTGGGCAGCCTGGTCGGTCTCCCGGGAGGGCACCGTTTCCTCGGTCCAGCCCTGGGGCCAGCTGATTTCAGGGGCGGCCTGCACAGCACCGGCAAAGGTCACCAACAGCAGGATTGCGATGCACGCTCTAAACGACTCGATCATGTTCGGCACATTGAAGGACGGAGTTCGAAGTCTGAGCCTGGCGCCAGGAATGGGCAATAGATCAGGAGCTTTGGGTTTGGTCCATCACGGGCACTTGCGTATCATTGGCCAATCCAAGGATGTCCGAACCATTGCCCCGGCAAGCAGCTGCCCGAGCCTTCGAGCCGCCCTTGTCGCTTTATTTCCCCGGAGGGCCCATGAGCCTCAACGAACTCGATACTTTCCCCGGTGTGACCGCGCAGCCCGACGCCGCCACCGCCCGCTTCGTCTTCAACCACACCATGCTGCGCGTCAAGGACATCACCCGTTCCCTGGACTTCTACACCCGGATCCTGGGTTTCTCCCTGGTGGAGAAACGTGACTTTCCCGAGGCTGAGTTCAGCCTGTACTTCCTGGCCCTGGTGGACAAGGCACAGATCCCGGCAGACGCCGCGGCGCGTACCGAATGGATGAAGTCGATTCCCGGCATTCTCGAGCTGACCCACAACCATGGCACCGAGAACGACCCGCAGTTCGCCTATCACAACGGCAATACCGATCCGCGCGGTTTCGGCCACATCTGCATCTCGGTACCGGACATCGTCGCCGCCTGCGAGCGCTTCGAAGCACTGGGCTGTGATTTCCAGAAACGCCTGAACGACGGTCGCATGAAGAGCCTGGCCTTCATCAAGGATCCGGACGGCTACTGGGTCGAGATCATCCAGCCTGCGCCACTGTAAACCGCGACGAACCGGCCCTCGACCACAGGGCCAATAAAAAACCCCATGAGCCTGGCTCATGGGGTTTTGTTTTTTCAAGGCACGGATCAGGCCGGCGCGGAACTGCGGATCAAGTGGTCGAAAGCACTCAGGGATGCCTTGGCCCCCTCGCCCACCGCGATCACGATCTGCTTGTATGGCACCGTGGTGACATCACCGGCAGCGAACACACCCGGCAGTGATGTCTCGCCGCGCGCGTCGACGATGATCTCGCCACGCGGCGTCAGCTCCACCGTACCCTTGAGCCAGTCGGTGTTGGGCAGCAAGCCGATCTGAACGAAAATGCCTTCCAGGTCGACGCTGTTGAACTCACCCGAATCGCGATCCTTGTAGACCAGGCCGGTGACCTTCTGGCCATCGCCCTTGACCTCGCTGGTCAGGGCGCTGGTGATGACCTTGACGTTGGGCAGGCTGAACAGCTTGCGCTGCAACACAGCGTCGGCACGCAGTTGGCTGTCGAATTCCAGCAGGGTCACATGGCTGACGATGCCGGCCAGGTCGATGGCTGCTTCTACACCGGAGTTGCCGCCACCGATCACCGCCACGCGCTTGCCCTTGAACAGCGGGCCGTCGCAGTGGGGGCAGAAGCACACGCCCCTGGCCTTGTATTCCTGCTCACCCGGCACGCCCATTTCACGCCAGCGGGCACCGGTGGCCAGGATCACTGATTTGGCCTTGAGGCTGGCACCACTGGCGAACTGCACCTCATGCAAGCCTCCGACTTCCTTGGCCGGCAGCAAGGCACTGGCTCGCTGCAGATTCATGATGTCGACGTCGTACTGCTTGACGTGTTCTTCCAGGGCTGCGGCGAGTTTCGGGCCTTCAGTTTCCTGCACCGAAATGAAGTTCTCGATGGCCATGGTGTCCAGCACTTGCCCACCGAAGCGCTCGGCGGCCACGCCGGTGCGGATACCTTTACGAGCGGCATAGATGGCTGCCGCAGCGCCGGCTGGCCCACCACCGACCACCAGCACGTCGAAGGCTTCCTTGGCGCTGAGTTTCTGTGCCTGCTTCTCGATAGCGCCGGTGTCGAGCTTGGCCAGGATTTCCTCCAGCCCCATGCGTCCTTGCCCGAAGTTCACCCCATTGAGGTAGATGCTGGGCACGGCCATGACTTTGCGCTCGTCGACTTCGGCCTGGAACAATGCGCCATCAATGGCCACATGGCGAATATTGGGGTTGAGCACCGCCATCAGGTTCAGAGCCTGGACCACATCCGGGCAGTTCTGGCATGACAGCGAGAAATAGGTTTCGAAGTTGAACTCGCCCTTCAGCGAACGAACCTGTTCGATCACTTCAGCGCTGGCCTTGGAGGGATGGCCGCCGACTTGCAGCAGTGCCAGCACCAGGGAGGTGAATTCATGCCCCATGGGAATGCCGGCGAAACGCAGGCTGATATCGCTCCCCGGGCGATTCAACGAGAACGACGGCTTGCGCGCATCGGTACCGTTGTCGAGCAGGGTAATCTGATTGGAAAGACTGACGATGTCTTTGAGCAACGCGAGCATTTCCTGGGATTTCGCACCGTCGTCGAGGGAGGCGACGATCTCGATCGGCTGTGTGACCCGCTCCAGGTATGACTTCAACTGAGATTTAAGATTGGCGTCCAACATACGGGCGATTTCCTTTGATTCGGTAAAAAACAACGCCCGGGCGAATCTCGCCCGGGCGTTATTTGAGGGCGGTGCAGCTTGCTTAAGTGCGGATGACCGCCTCTGGATGACGCATGGACTTAGATCTTGCCGACCAGGTCCAGGGACGGAGCCAGGGTGGCTTCGCCTTCTTTCCATTTGGCTGGGCAGACTTCTCCTGGGTGGGCAGCAACGTACTGAGCGGCCTTGATCTTGCGCAGCAGCTCGGAAGCGTCACGACCTACGCCGCCATCGTTGATTTCAACGATCTTGATCTGGCCTTCCGGGTTGATCACGAAGGTGCCGCGATCAGCCAGACCAGCTTCTTCGATCAGCACGTCGAAGTTGCGGGAGATGGCCAGGGTCGGGTCGCCGATCATGGTGTACTTGATCTTGCCGATGGCTGGCGAAGTGTTGTGCCAGGCAGCGTGGGCGAAGTGGGTGTCGGTGGAAACGCTGTAGATTTCAACGCCCAGCTTCTGGAATTCGGCGTAGTTGTCGGCCAGGTCTTCCAGCTCGGTCGGGCAAACGAAGGTGAAGTCAGCCGGGTAGAAGAACACGACAGACCACTTGCCCTTCAGGTTGGCATCCGAGACTTCGACGAATTCGCCGTTTTTGAATGCGGTAGCTTTGAACGGTTTAACTTGGCTGTTGATGATAGGCATCGTTGACTCTCCATCAGTGGTTGAAGACATTGGGTGAAAACTTGATGGGGAGAATCCTAGCCAATGAGTCGCCATCTGGCTCATTGGCAAACCTCATGCTGTCGATTGGTTTTGGCTATGACCGCACACTATTAATAGAAGGAACCTTTAGCTACTGGCCAAGGGCCTTTTCCTGCAGCCGCGCCATGCCCACGAACGGCTCGGCCTCGACGTAGCGCATGGCCGACTTCATGTCCTTCCAGCCGACATAGGCCATCAGCGATTTCAAGTCCCAGCCGCTGCGATGGGCCCAGGTGGCGAACCCACGGCGCAACGAGTGGCTGGTGTAGTGCTCGGCCGCGATGCCTGCACGCTCCAGAGCCTGGCGCAACAGGGGAATCACGCTGCTGGCATGCAACCCCTGCTCCCCCAGGTTCCCCCAGCGGTCAATGCTGCGAAACACCGGTCCACGCACCAGCGCCGCGCTGTTGATCCACTCGATATAGGCCTGCACCGGACACAGGCGCTGCAGCGCAGGGGTGTGATAAGTCCGGCCCAGGTTGTCGCGATCACCCTTGCTGCGCGGCAAATAAAGGCTGATGCCGGAACCTGCGCTGGCCTGTACGTGCTTGATCTGCAACCGGCAGAGTTCGTCACTGCGAAATCCCCGCCAGAACCCCAGCAGGATCAACGCTCGATCGCGTCGGACCCGCAGTAGCTCGGCACGGTGCTGCTCGGCACTGGCGATTGCCGCCTGAGCATCGAGCCAGGCGATAACCCGCTCAAGATCCTGCAACTGCAAGGGTTCGGCCTGTTTTTCCTGGGTCGGATGCAGGGCACGGATGCCCTTGAGGACCTGGCGCACCACCGGCGCCTTGGTCGGGTCGGCAAAACCCTGGCTGTTATGCCACTGGGCCAATGCCGACAACCGCAGCTTCAACGTATTGATCGACAGCTCGCCGGCGTAGGCGACGAGGTAACGAGCAACGCCATCGGCCGTCGCCGGCAGGAACCCTCGCCACTGCACCTCGAAGTGTTCGATGGCCGCTCGGTAGCTGCGACGGGTGTTGTCACGGGTAGCCGCTTGTAGATAACGATCCAGATCACTCATGGCGTCTCGACTCCGGCAGGTACAGGGCAAAAAAGACAGGGAAACTCGTTGCAGACCACTGACATTGGATAATACCAATATATCCATTGTCAGATTATTGCTATGTGAAAGAAAAAATCGCCTGTACAATTATCGATAATTACATACCACGTAACACAGTACTAAATCGTTGGAGGAAACATGGCTCGCGGCGGCATAAATAAAGCGGTAGTGAAAAAAGCACGACAGGCTATCCTCGCCCGCGGCGGCCACCCCAGCATCGATGCAGTACGCATCGAAATGGGCAATACCGGCTCGAAAACCACCATCCACCGCTACCTCAAGGAGCTGGATGACGGGACCGGCCGTCGAGATTCCGGCCCTGCGCCACTGGATGAAGAGCTTGGAGAATTGGTTGGCCGGCTGGCCCAGCGCCTCCAGGAGCAGGCCCAGGAACCCCTGGAACACGCCCTCGCCCACTTCGAGGAACAGAAGCAGGTCCTGACACAGCAGCTGGACGAGATGCACCGCCAGCACGAGCAATTGCAACAGCAGCTAGGAGCCCAGGCCACGGCCCTGGCCCACGAAAGCGCCGCACTGCTTGACGCCCGCGCCCTGCTGCAAAGCGAACAGACGCGCACCGCCGAGCTCAACCAGGTATTGAAAGGCCATGAGCTGCGCCTGGAAGACAAGGAGCAGCAGATCCGCTCCCTGGAAGAAAAGCACCTGCATGCCCGGGACGCCCTGGAGCACTACCGCGCCGCCAGCAAGGAGCAGCGCGAACAGGAGCAGCGCCGCTACGAAGGGCAGCTGCAACAGGTCCAGATGGAGTTGCGCCAGGCCCAGCAGAGCGCGCTGGTACGCCAGGACGAGATCACCCAATTGCATCGTGACAACGAGCGCCTGATCAGCGAACAGCGAGCCACCCATAACGAGCTCAAGCAAGCCCGGGATGCTGCCAGCAAAAGCGCAGCGCAGCAGATCCATCTGAACGAGCAACTAGCCCGCCAGGACAGCAAGAGCACTTTGTTGCAGGAACGCTTGCGCGTGGCGCTGGAGGACGCTCAGGCACTCAAGGAACAGGCCAAGCAGCAGGCCCGAGCAAGCAAGGAGATGGAATTGCGCGCCACCAAGGCCGAGGCCGGCCTGGAGGCGCTGCGCCTGGCTAGCCCCAAGGACCAGCCAGACGCAACGAAGGGGGCTTGATCAGCTCCCGGCAGGGGTGCGCATGGTGACGAACTCTTCGGCAGCCGTCGGGTGCACGCCGATGGTTTCGTCGAAGTCGCGCTTGGTCGCCCCGGCCTTCAAGGCAATCGCCAGGCCCTGAACGATTTCACCGGCATCCGGGCCAACCATGTGGCAACCCAGGACCTTTTCACTGTCGGCGTCCACCACCAGCTTCATCAGGGTGCGCTCCTGGCAGTCGGTCAGGGTCAGCTTCATCGGCCGGAACCGGCTTTCGAAAATCTGCACCTTGTGCCCTGCTTCCCGCGCCTGCTCTTCGGTGAGACCGACGGTACCGATGTTCGGCAGGCTGAACACCGCCGTAGGAATCATCTGGTAATCCACCGGACGATACTGCTCGGGCTTGAACAGGCGTCGAGCCACGGCCATGCCTTCGGCCAGGGCCACGGGCGTCAGCTGCACGCGACCGATGACATCGCCAATGGCCAGGATCGACGGTTCGCTGCTCTGGTACTGCTCGTCCACCTCGACGAAGCCGCGCTTGTCGAGCTTCACGCCGGTATTCTCCAGCCCCAGGTTGTCCAGCATCGGCCGGCGCCCAGTGGCGTAGAACACACAATCGGCAGTCAGCTTGCGCCCGTCCTTGAGGGTGACCTCAAGACTGCCGTCAGCCTGCTTGTCGATGCGCTCGATGTCCGCATTGAACTGCAGACCCAAGCCCCGCTTGGTCAGTTCTTCCTGCAAATGCTTGCGCACTGCGCCATCAAAACCGCGCAGGAACAGCTCGCCGCGGTACAGCAGCTGGGTGTCGGCACCCAGGCCATGGAAGATCCCGGCAAATTCCACCGCGATGTAGCCACCACCTACCACCAGCACGCGCTTGGGCAGCTCCTTGAGGAAAAAGGCCTCGTTGGAGCTGATGGCATGCTCACGCCCAGGAATGTCCGGGATCTGTGGCCAGCCGCCGGTGGCGATGAGGATGTGCTTGGCAGTGTAGCGCTGGCCGTTGACCTCTACCTGATGCGGGTCGATCAGCTTGGCGTGGCCTTCATGCAGGGTCACGCCACTGTTGACCAGCAGGTTGCGGTAGATGCCGTTGAGACGATGGATCTCGCGATCCTTGTTGGCGATCAGGGTCGCCCAATCGAAATTCGCCTCGCCCAGGGACCAGCCAAAACCCGAGGCCTGCTCGAAGTCTTCGGCGAAATGCGCGCCGTACACCAGCAGCTTTTTCGGCACGCAACCGACGTTGACGCAGGTGCCCCCCAGATAGCGGCTTTCTGCGACCGCGACTTTAGCGCCGAAACCCGCTGCGAATCGCGCGCAACGCACACCGCCGGAACCGGCGCCAATTACATAAAGATCAAAATCGTAGGCCATTTCACTCTCCCAGGCAGGCTGACAAGCATAACCGCAGATGGCGATCGGGTCAGCGCAGAGGATTTACATAAGGGCGACAAATGAAAAAGCCACCCGAAGGTGGCTTTTCCGACAAACCCGTACAGCAGCTATCAATAAGCCTTGCCGGTCTTGTAGAAGTTCTCGAAGCAGAAGTTGGTCGCATCGATGTAGCCTTCGGCGCCACCGCAGTCGAAACGCTTGCCCTTGAACTTGTAGGCCATCACGCAGCCGTTCTGTGCCTGCTTCATCAGGGCGTCGGTGATCTGGATCTCACCGCCCTTGCCCGGCTCGGTCTGCTCGATCAGGTCGAAGATGTCCGGAGTCAGGATGTAACGACCAATGATCGCCAGGTTCGATGGCGCATCTTCCGGCTTTGGCTTCTCGACCATGCTGTGGACGCGGTAGATATCGTCACGGATCATCTCGCCAGCAATCACGCCGTACTTGTTGGTTTCCTGCGGATCGACTTCCTGGATGGCCACGATCGAGCAGCGGAACTGCTTGTACAGCTTGACCATCTGGGTCAGAACGCCGTCGCCTTCGAGGTTGACGCACAGGTCGTCCGCCAGCACCACAGCGAAAGGTTCGTCACCGATCAGCGGACGGCCGGTCAGGATGGCGTGGCCCAGGCCCTTCATCTCGGTTTGACGGGTGTAGGAGAAGGAGCACTCGTCCAGCAGCTTGCGGATACCGACCAGGTATTTCTCTTTGTCAGTGCCCTTGATCTGGTTTTCCAACTCGTAACTGATGTCGAAGTGGTCTTCGAGGGCACGCTTGCCGCGACCGGTCACGATGGAGATTTCATTCAATCCGGCATCCAGCGCTTCTTCTACGCCGTACTGGATCAGTGGCTTGTTCACCACCGGCAGCATTTCTTTGGGCATGGCTTTAGTCGCTGGCAGGAAGCGAGTACCGTAACCGGCTGCTGGGAACAAGCATTTCTTGATCATAAAAGTCCTTAAAAAGGCTGTGCGTACGAGTTTCGGCGCAGTCTAATCAGGCGGCGAGCACCTTACAATGCCCCTCGCTGGCTAACCGCTGCCATCATAGAGAAATAAAGCATCAGATAGTTCCGCAGCATCCATCAGATCCCTCGCGAGAAAAGCCTTCATTGTGCCGCAAGGCTTGTAGACCGGTACTTCCAGCACTGGCGAGAAGGATATCGGGCAGCCCTTCGCTTAACGCGTTTGCTCCATGTTCAGGCCTTCTCTCTGCATCCAGTGATGGCACCCGGCAAGAGGTCTGAACCGACCTCTCACCCCCGCATTGCATGCCTTTCCAAGCGTTTCCGAGGGACAACCAGAGGCGCAACTGTGCCCCTGTACCCTTGTGGCCAATAGCTATAGCATCGCCATCAACCTCTCCCCTCTCCAAGACGACGAAATCCCTCATGAACAGACTGTTTGCGATCTGCGCGGTACTGGCCCTCGGCGGCTGTGCCACGGCCTCCGACACTTACCTGGCCAATGGCGAACAGGCCTTGAGCATAGACTGCTCCGGGGAAGCCGGATCCTGGACCAGCTGTTATGAAAAGGCCGAGGCCTCCTGTGCGGGAACCGGCTATCGGATTGTCAGCACCAAAGGCACCCCGGCTCTCAGTGCAGACGACAAGACCCTGGGAGCCGACGTGGGCAACTACAAAAGCCGCAGCGTAGTGGTGGTTTGCAAGTAGCGGAGCACTTGCTACATGTGGATCTCGGCAAACTTGATCCCCAGGCCGCGGAGGGTGTCGATCACGTCATCGAGACGAGCGAAGGACTCGACCTCATCGCTGTCATCCACCAGGAAGTAGCTGCGCCCGGCGCTTTTCTTGAAAAACACGATCCACTCCCCGGAATTGGCCGGGTTCTGGATCACATGGGTGGCAGAGATCAAGCCCTCTGCATGCTTTTCCCTGACGTGTTCCCGCTTCATGCCTTCTCCCAAAAAAGACGATGCCGCCAAGGCGGGAGCCCGGGCGGCATCGTTGACGATGGACAATAGTTTATCGGATACCTTGGCCGATCAGCACGCCATCCACCGTCTGCCCGTACAGATTCACTCCATCATTGGCGTGAAACTTGACGCGGGTCTTCTCGATCGAGCCATCCACCAGGCGCGGATCCTGGGGCCGCTCGTGACTGTTGACGAAGGCCGCGACGTCCCACGCCTGCTCGTCGCTCAAGCTGCCACCCTTGCCAAGGGGCATGTTGTGCTTGATGAAGGAGGCCGCGGTATTGATCCGATGCATCCCCGCTCCCCAGTTGTAGGAGTCCTTGCCCCAGAGTGGCGGCATGACGTAGTCCGCACCGGCCTTCTGTCCCTGGCCCTGCTCCCCGTGACAGACCGCACATTGCGCCTGGTACACCGCAGCGCCGCGCTTGAGGTCATAGCCCTTGGCCGGCTGTGCCACATCAGGGTAGCCACGCCCTGGCAGCTCCACCCCCAAGGGCGCCTTGCTCGCCAACCAGTAGGCATACACCGACAGCGCAGTGATTTGCGGACTGTCCGCTGCCGGAGGCTTGCCGCCGTTCATGCTGAACTGGAAACAGCCCTGCAAGCGTTCGGCAAAGGTGTTGACCTTGTCGTTTTTCTTGCGATAAGCGGGGTACATCGGATAAGCGCCCCACAGCGGGGCTGAGTTGGCCAGGCGCCCCTGGTCGAGGTGGCAGTTGCTGCAATTGAGGCCGTTGCCCACATATTGCGGCGCCAGGCGCTTGGTATCGACGAACAGCGCATACCCCTCGCGCACCAGCTTGCCGTAGGCGTTGTCTGGCAGTTCGCTCTCGGCAGGCGGCTGGAAATACTCGGCGTGAGCAGCCGCACTCGGCGCCTGGATCTGCGACTGGTCTTCCATGGCAATGCCGGCCGCTTGCACCTGGCTCGCCAGCGCCGTCAGCAACGCCCCTGCAATCAATGGCTTCATGGGCGTGTCTCCTTCTGGCTCAGACTGGCGAAGTAGTCCGCCACTGCGGTCACTTCTTCGGCGCTCAGGGATTTGGCGATATGCCCCATCAGGTCATTGGGGTCATTGTGCCGTGTACCTTCACGCCAGGCGTTCAACTGCGCCACCAGATAAGTGGCAGGCTGTCCGGCCAGCGGCGGAAATGCCTGGCCGACCCCCACCCCGCCAGGGCCGTGACAACTGACGCACTCGGGCACCTGCCGATCCCAGGCGCCTCGCAAGGCCAGGCGCTCACCAACACCAACGGCCGACTGGCTGCGACTGGCCGGGAGGGTTTTCGGAACAGGCATGGCGGCCAGCGTGGCGGTCACCGCGGTGATTTCGTCTTCGGTCAGTGCCTTGGCCAGCGGCTGCATGACCGGACTGGTGCGAGCACCACTGCGAAAATCATGCAGCTGCTTGCTCAGATAACCTGCCGGCAGCCCGGCAAGGCGTGGGAAACCGGCGGGCGCCAAGCCCATCCCGTCCGCGCCATGACAGGCCAGGCAGGCTGCCGCTCCCGGCTGGGAACCGCCCTGGGTGAAGACTTTCTGCCCGTCCACGGCATGGGCAGATTGCACAAAAAGCAGCATCAGGCCACTCAATAGCATTCGATCCAGTGGGATCATATGAACTCCATTATTCTAGTTATATGCTTAGACTTACTTGATATAAGCAGACGAATAGTAGGTCAATAGATCCACACCGACAACGCCCAATTGCCCGCCAACACTGGAATACTCGGGGCCTGGGGCCATTTCTGCAGCCAATAAAAAACCCCGCCAGTGCCCCTAATGCCGATCAGTTAAGGAAATTGTAGGAGCGAGGCTTGCCCGCGATGGACTTCAGAGCGCTGTGTTTATCCAGTGAACACGCGCTAACGTTACCGACCATCGCGAGCAATCGAGCGTCGACCGGCTGCTCCTACGGTGATCACCTTGCTTAACTGACAGGCATTAGCCAGTGCCCCTACCAATTAGATGCAGGACACCGCGCAGGCTTGTCGCCAACTTTTTCAGCCGGAGATGCAGCGCTCCCCGGCCTTGAGCACATCCTGGGGACGCAATGGATTGTTGGACATCTGCTCGTGCAGCTTGATGCTGCTACCACCGGAACGTTCGTCGATATAGAAGATGGCCGCCGGTGCCGATGACAAGCTTTGCGGGATGATCACCCGGTATCCCCCGGCCTTGTTCGGCTCGAGCTGCAAGGCACCACGGCTGTCGGCCAGCCTGGCGGCCAGGCACTTGGCGTAATCCTCGGGCTTCTTGCCGGAAATCACGTTCAAGGTCGGTGGCGTCTGGTTGATATCCGAGACGGTGGAACAACCACCGATTGCCAATGCCAGTACCCACACCCACCGCTTCATAGAAAATCTCCAGTAAAGTCCCTCCGACACTCAGTTCGCCGTTTTTCTCCGGAGGCCCGGCTTTATCGCCGATAAAAATCCAAATAACTGTTTTAAATTGTCAAAGCTCGACGGCGAGGCCGAATAATAAACCCTTGGGCCTGATAAACTGCAGCACCGCCCACGCAAACGTTTTTGCTTTAGCCGCAATTGGCTTTCTGGAGTCCCGATGAAATTCATCCACCAGCGCGAGCACCTGAACGAAGACGACATCGTCGTCATCGAGTGCTCCCAGGCCTGCAACATCCGCCTGATGAACGACGCTAACTTTCGCAGTTTCAAGAACGGCGGCCGACATACCTACCACGGTGGCGCTTTCGACAAGTTCCCGGCGAAGATCGTCGCACCCAGTACTGGCTTCTGGAACATCACCATCGACACCGTCAGCCGCCGTGCCATCAGCGTGACCCGCAAGCCGAACCTGACCCACTCGATTCGCATCGTCCGCCGCTCCACCTCGAAACTGCGCTAGGTTGCGCGCGCCCTCCTCCTTGCGACAAACAGGTAGCCCCGTGTCCAAGACCACCAAGTACGTCATCAAATACAAGCTCAACGGCGAGCGCCGCTTCGAATTCGCCCAACTCGAGAGCGGCACGGCACAAGAAGCCCTGGCCGCGTTGCAGGCCTTGCACGGCCAGGCCGACGTGATCAGCGAAGTCAGTGTGAGCAAGGCCTTGTAACCGGATTCAAGCGCAAGTAGCGGAGTGCCCGCCATGCTGACGGGCCGCAGACTGACTGGAATCCGTTCCCTGCCCAGGATACCCGTGTCATGACCACTCCCTCTCTGCCACAACGCCTGCAAGAACTGGACTGGGCCTGTATCGAGCAGGCCCTCGACCAGGACGGTTGTGCCCGCCTTGATGGCCTGCTGAGCGTCGATGAGTGCCAGGCCCTGGCCCGGCTCTACCCACAGGACGAGTTGTTCCGTTCCCGCGTGCTGATGGCCCGCCATGGTTTCGGCCTGGGCCAGTACCAGTATTTTCGTTATCCGCTGCCCGAGCTCGTCGCCCGGTTGCGCCACCAGCTATACCCGCGCCTGGTGGCGATCGCCAACCGCTGGAACCAGACCATGGACATCGACATCCGCTACCCCGAGCAGCACACCGACTTTCTCGAGCGCTGCCATGGCGCCGGCCAGGAACGGCCCACCCCCCTGTTGCTGCAATACGGGGCCGGGGACTACAACTGCCTGCACCAGGACCTCTACGGTGAGCATGTATTTCCCTTGCAGGCCGTCTTCCTGCTGTCGCAGCCCGAGATGGACTTCACCGGCGGCGAACTGGTGCTCACCGAACAGCGCCCACGCATGCAATCGCGGCCGCAGGTCGTTGGCCTGAAGCAAGGTGATGGGTTGCTGTTCGCCGTGCATCATCGGCCGGTAAAAGGCTCCCGCGGCCATTACCGAGTGACCATGCGCCACGGCGTCAGCCGTGTCCACAGTGGCCAGCGCCATACCCTCGGAGTGATTTTCCACGATGCACTGTAGTGATGAAGCCCCGGCCAGCCTCGGACTGTTCAGCGAGGAGCAACTGCAACAGCCAGCGCGTACCGAGCGGCTAGGCCCACAATCGCGAGCGCTGCATGGGTTCGCCCTGCCCTGGATCGAACGCCTGCTGCCGGCGCTGGAGCAGGTGCTGGCCGAGGCGCCCTTTCGGCACATGCTCACCCCGGGCGGCTTCACCATGTCGGTAGGGCTGAGCAGTTGCGGGCACCTGGGCTGGACCACCGACCGCAGCGGCTATCGCTACAGCCCGATCGATCCGCAGAGCGGCCGTCCCTGGCCGGCCATGCCCGAGGTATTCCGGCAACTGGCCGAGGCCGCGGCAGACGCTGCAGGTTTCGCCGGATTCGCCCCCGACTCGTGCCTGATCAATTGCTATCGCCCCGGAGCGAAGATGTCCCTGCACCAGGACAAGAACGAGCGCGACTACAGCGCGCCCATCGTGTCCCTGTCCCTGGGCTTGCCGGCAGTATTCCTGTTCGGCGGCCCGCAACGCAGCGACAGGAGCCTGCGAATCCCGTTGCTGCACGGCGACGTGGTGGTCTGGGGTGGCGTGGATCGCTTGCGCTATCACGGGGTCCTGCCAGTCAAGGACGGGGCCCACCCCCTGCTTGGCCGGCAACGCATCAACCTGACGTTTCGCCAGGCCGGAGCGCCCGCGGAGTTTGACCGCAAGCGCCGGAGTGCCGATCAGGCGGCAGGCGGGTAATCTGGCAACCATCTCCCGTCGAGTACCGACCATGAATGCTCCGTCGCGCAAACAGTGTATTGAACAGGACCCTCGCTGGCAGGCTGTGCTCAAGCGCGACGCCAGCGCCGATCAAGACTTCGTGTATGCCGTCAGGACCACCGGCGTGTATTGCCGGCCCAGCAGCCTGTCGCGCCTGCCGAAGGCGGAAAACGTCGAGTTCTTCGACAATGCCGAGCAAGCCGAGGCCGCAGGTTATCGCCCGAGCAAGCGCCAGGCCGGCGACCAGACCCAGCTCGCGGCGCACCACGGCGCGCTGGTGGCTGCCGCCTGCCGGCAGATCGAGAACGCCGAGTCGCCTCCCAGCCTGGAGCAGCTGGCACAGCAGGCTGGGATGAGCAGCTACCACTTCCACCGGGTATTCAAGGCGGTCACCGGCTTGACCCCACGGGGCTATGCCAATGCGCAGCGCTCGCGCAAGGTCCGTTCGCATTTGCAGCAGGGTCAATCAGTGACCGATGCGCTGTACGACGCCGGCTTCAATTCCAACAGCCGCTTCTACGAGGCTGCGGACCAGGTCCTGGGCATGAAGCCCAGCGACTATCGTGCAGGTGGCTCCAACCGCGATATCCGCTTCGCCGTGGGCCAGTGCTCGCTGGGAGCGATCCTGGTGGCCCAAAGCGAGCGCGGGGTCTGCGCCATTCTCCTGGGAGACGATCCCGAGCGGTTGGTGCAGGAACTGCAGGACAAATTTCCCCGGGCCAACCTGATCGGCGCCGACCAGCAGTTCGAGCAACTGGTGGCCCAGGTGGTGGGTTTCATCGAGGAGCCGGCCATCGGCCTGAACCTGCCCCTGGACCTGCGCGGCACGGCTTTCCAGGAGCGGGTCTGGCAGGCCCTGAGGACCATCCCGGCCGGCAGCACCGCCAGTTATTCCGAGATTGCCCAGCGCATCGGTGCCCCGCGTTCGTACCGGGCAGTGGCCCAGGCTTGTGGTGCCAACAGCCTGGCGGTGGCGATTCCCTGCCACCGCGTGGTGCGCAGCGACGGCGACCTCTCGGGCTATCGCTGGGGCGTGGAACGCAAGCGTCAGTTGCTGGAACGAGAAAGCTCGCCCGAGGCATGAACGCCGATATAGATCGCCACCGCGTCGACGCTGGCATAGACCTCGAAATCGGTGGCATAGGCGCGACGCACCTGGGGATTGTCCTGGAAATAGGCCCAGATGAATCCCCAGGCCTGGATCACGCACTCCGGCATCTCCCCCTTGGCGCTGAACACCAGGTAATCCCCACCCTGGATTTCCACCGTCGGGTATTCAGCGCAGGCACCCTCCAGCGCCACGCCGGCGGTCACATCAAAGTGTCCCGAGGCATCGGATTCGTAGTTGGAATAGACCCCGTAAACGAATGAGTCCGTCTGCCGGGGCGCGATCTTGTCGAACAGGTTTTCAACGTAGAAACGCTGCCACATCGGGCCAATCCGGGCCGTATCAGCCTGTTGCTCCAGGGTGTTGAGGGTACGCACCTGCAATCCCGCCACACTGAAGGGCTGTACGTGGCGCAGCTTTACATCCATGGTCGACCTTCCTTAATGATGCGATGGGTGAAAAAAACCGCCGCAGTCTAGCGCCTGAAGGCGGCCGCGTGTCACCTCGCCGCGCCGTTCTGCCGCACCTGCGTGCCTGCCAGGCAAAACTCAGCTGGCCTCAGGCCGTTGTCTCCTGTTAAAAAACGCCGCAGCATCGTCTGAATCCGCCGCTGGAGAACCACTTCAAATGAGCCCATGGACCGATACTCGCCTGCTGGACCTGCTGGGAATCGCACTGCCGATCATTCAAGCCCCCATGGCCGGACCTGCCGGTTCAGCCATGGTCATTGGCGCTTCCCGGGCAGGAGCCCTCGGTTCGCTGCCCTGCGCCATGCTCAGCCCCGAGCAGATCCGCCAGGAAGTGCAGGTGATTCGTTCGGCCACCCGCACTCCGCTGAACCTCAACTTCTTCTGCCACCCGGTGCAAGCCATCGATAGCGAGCGGGAAATCCGCTGGAAGAACGCCCTCGAGCCTTACTACCGCGAACTGGGCATCGACTTCGATGCCCCCACGCCGGTCAGTGACCGTGCCCCCTTCGATGAAACCAGCTGCCAGTTGGTGGAGGAACTGCGACCGGAAGTGGTGAGCTTCCACTTCGGCCTGCCGCAGCCAGCGCTGCTGGAACGGGTCAAGGCCACCGGCGCGAAGATCCTGTCTTCGGCCAGCACGGTCGACGAGGCCCTGTGGCTGGAGGCCCGCGGTTGCGATGCGATCATCGCCATGGGGTACGAAGCCGGTGGGCACCGGGCGATCTTCCTCAGTGACAACCTCGACACACAGGTGGGCACCATGGCCCTGGTGCCGCAGGTCGTCGATGCCGTGAAAGTGCCGGTGATAGCCGCCGGAGGCATCGGTGATGCCCGGGGGATCGTCGCGGCACTGGCCCTGGGGGCGTGCGCCGTGCAGATTGGCACCGCCTACCTGTTCACCCCGGAAGCCAAGATCAGCGCCGCCCACCACAAGGCCCTGCGCACCGCCAAGGAAAGCCAGACCGCAGTGACCAACCTGTTCACCGGACGCCCCGCGCGGGGTATCGTCAACCGCATCATGCGTGAAATCGGCCCGATCAGCCCCCTGGCTCCAGCCTTCCCGCGAGCCGGTGGCGCGTTGCTGCCGCTGCGGGCCAAGGACGAATCGGAATTCGCCAACCTCTGGGCCGGACAAGCCTTGCGTCTGGGCCTGGAGTTGCCCACCTACGAACTGACCCTGCGCCTGGCCGAACAGGCCCTGGCGCGCCTGCGCAGGTCCTGAGCCAACCGCGCGGTGCCTCTTGCCGCAGCCACCGCCTACTGCGGCAAGAGGCACAGTTCCGTTCGTCGACAATTCGCTATATATTTCGCTACATAGCGAGTTCTCCTCGCCTTGGTGCAGCCCTTCTCTTCCTGTTTCCCGCTGCCCAACGCTTCTCTTCCCCCAATGGAGCTGTTCGATGAACCTTCGCGCCTCAGGTTTTGCCCCGACTTGCCTCGCCACCCTGCTTGCCCTGTTCGCCTTCGGTTCGGCCCAGGCCGCTGAAGTCCAGGTAGCGGTCGCTGCCAACTTCACCGCGCCGATCCAGGCCATCGCCACGGATTTCGAGAAAGACACCGGGCACAAGCTGGTCGCGGCCTATGGCGCCACCGGCCAGTTCTACACCCAGATCAAGAACGGCGCTCCGTTCGAGGTATTCCTGTCGGCCGACGACAGCACCCCGCAAAAGCTCGAGAGCGAAGGTGACATCGTCAAGGGGTCACGCTTCACCTATGCCGTCGGTACCCTGGCCCTGTGGTCCGCCAAGGAAGGTTACGTCGATAGCAAAGGGCAGGTACTCAAGGACAACCAGTACCAGCACCTGTCCATCGCCAATCCCAAGGCAGCTCCCTACGGCCTGGCTGCCACCCAGGTCCTGGCCAAGCTGGGCCTGGCCGACCAGGTCAAGGGCAAGATCGTCGAGGGGCAGAACATCACCCAGGCCTATCAATTCGTTTCCACCGGCAACGCCGAACTGGGTTTCGTCGCCCTGTCGCAGATCTACAAGGACGGCAAGGTCACCGGCGGCTCTGCGTGGATCGTACCGGGCGACATGCATGACCCGATCAAGCAGGATGCAGTGATCCTCAACAAGGGCAAGGACAACCCCGCGGCCAAGGCCCTGGTGGACTACCTCAAGGGCCCCAAGGCCGCGGCGATCATCAAGTCCTATGGCTACCAGCTGTAAATGAACCTCTCGAGTGCCGATTTCTCCGCGATCTGGCTGACCCTGAAACTGGCGTCCCTGACCACCCTGATCCTGCTGGTCGTCGGCACTCCGATTGCCCTGTGGCTATCGCGCACCCACTCCTGGCTGCGCGGCCCAATCGGCGCCGTGGTGGCCCTGCCCCTGGTGCTGCCGCCCACGGTCATCGGTTTCTACCTGCTGCTGGCCCTGGGACCCAACGGGTTCTTCGGCCAGCTCACCCAATCCCTCGGGCTGGGCACCCTGACCTTCAGCTTCAGTGGCCTGGTGCTGGGCTCGGTGATCTACTCCATGCCTTTCGTGGTGCAACCCTTGCAGAACGCTTTCTCGGCCATCGGCAGCCGCCCCCTGGAAGTGGCCGCGACCTTGCGCGCCAACCCCTGGGATACCTTTTTCACGGTGATCCTGCCTCTAGCCCGCCCAGGCTTCATCACCGCCTCGATCCTGGGTTTTGCCCACACCGTTGGCGAGTTCGGCGTGGTGCTGATGATCGGTGGCAACATTCCCGAGAAGACCCGGGTGGTCTCGGTGCAGATCTACGATCACGTCGAGGCCATGGAGTACGCCCAGGCCCACTGGCTGGCCGGGGCCATGCTGGTATTCTCGTTCCTGGTCCTGCTGGCGCTGTATTCGAGCCGCAAGACCAGAGCCGGTTGGAGCTGATTCCATGAGCATCCAACTCCAGTTGCAACTGGACTACCGCGATTTCGTCCTGGACCTGGACCTGCAATTGCCGGGACGCGGCGTGACCGCACTCTTTGGCCACTCAGGCTCGGGCAAGACCACTTGCCTGCGCTGCATCGCCGGCCTGGAAAAGGCCGGGCGCGGGCGCATCCAGATCAACGATGAACTCTGGCAGGACAGCCAGCGCAAACTGTTCGTCCCGCCCCACAAGCGCTCCCTGGGCTACGTCTTCCAGGAGGCCAGCCTGTTTCCCCACCTGTCGGTGCAAGCCAACCTGGAGTTCGGCCTGCGGCGTATCCCCAAGCAGCAGCGCCGGGTCGACATGACCCACGCCACCGAGCTCCTGGGCATCGGGCATTTGCTGCAACGTCACCCGCAGCACCTGTCGGGTGGCGAACGCCAGCGCGTCGGCATCGCCCGGGCCCTGCTCACCAGCCCAAGGCTGCTGCTGATGGACGAACCCCTGGCGGCCCTGGACGCCAAGCGCAAGGGTGAAATCCTGCCCTACCTGGAACGCCTGCATGACGAACTGGACATCCCGGTGCTCTACGTCAGCCACTCCCAGGATGAAGTCGCGCGCCTGGCCGACCATATCGTCCTGCTCAGTGAAGGCCGGGCCCTGGCCAGCGGCCCCGTCGGCACCACCCTGGCCCGCCTGGACCTGCCACTGGCCCTGGGCGACGATGCCGGCGTGGTGGTGCAGGGCCAGGTCAGCGCCTATGACCCGGACTATCAGCTGCTGAGCCTGCGCCTGCCCGGCAGCGACCTTCTGGTGCGCGTGGCCCATGAACCCGTCGCCCCAGGCAGGAGCGTGCGCTTCAAGGTCCAGGCCCGCGATGTCAGCCTGAGCCTGCAGGCCAGCGAGCACAGCAGCATCCTCAATCGCCTGCCGGTCACCGTCAGCGAGGAAATTCCGGCCGACAATGCCGCCCATGTACTGGTACGCCTGGACGCCATGGGCACCCCCTTGCTCGCGCGCATTACCCGCTATTCCCGGGACCAGCTCGGCCTGCACCCCGGCCAATCACTCTGGGCCCAGATCAAGGCGGTGGCGGTCCTGGCATAGGGGGCGCAGAAAACCGGCACCCCGGCGCGACGGCGCGGTCCACTCTCTATCGTCCCGCCGCTCGCCCAGGATCTGCTGCCATGTCCGATACTCCGGCCACCCCCGACCTGCCCCCTGACCTGCACTACACCGATGACCGCCAGCCCGGGATCAGCCGACGCAAGCTGCGGGGCAAGTTCGCCTACTACGATGCCCAGGGCCAGCGCATCGCCGATGCCGCTGAAATCCAGCGCATCAACGCTCTGGCGATCCCCCCGGCTTATGTCCAGGTATGGATCTGCGCCGATCCCAGAGGCCATCTGCAGGCGACCGGGCGCGACGCCAGGGGCCGCAAGCAGTACCGTTATCACCCACGCTGGCGCGAGGTCCGCGACAGCGACAAGTACTCCCGGCTGTTGCAGTTCGGCCAGGCCCTGCCCCGCCTACGCAAGCAATTGCAGGCGCAACTGGCAGCGCCGGGGTTCAGTCGCGAGAAAGTCCTGGCCACGATCATCACCTTGCTGGATGAAAGCCTGATCCGGGTCGGCAACAGCCAGTACGCCCGGGACAATCGCTCCTATGGCCTGACCACCCTGCGCAACCGCCATGTGCAGGTCAACGGCAATGCCATTCACTTCCAGTTTCGCGGCAAGAGCGGCATCGAACACCAGATCACGGTCAGGGACCCGCGCCTGGCCCGAGTGGTCAAGCGCTGCCGGGAACTGCCCGGGCAGCAACTGTTCCAGTACCTGGATGAAGACGGCCAGCGTCACTCGGTGAGCTCCTCGGACATCAATCTCCATCTGCAGCAACTGACCGGTGCAACATTCACCGCCAAGGACTACCGCACCTGGGCCGGCAGTGCGCTGGCCCTGGCGCTGCTGCGTCGCCAGCCCTGGCAGCCGGAAACCGAAGCCAGGAAGCACCTGGTGGACACCATCAAGCAGGTGGCCCGCGAACTGGGCAATACACCGGCGGTCTGCCGCAAGTGCTACATCCACCCGGCGCTGCTGGAGCACTTTGCCCTGGGGGCACTGGCACGCTTGCCACGATCGCGCAAACGCCTGTGGTTGAAGGCCGAGGAAGCCGCCCTGGCCCGTTTTCTCCAGGATCTGTCCCAACCCTGAGCAGTTGGCCTGAATACAAAGTCGGTACATTCTGGCGCTTGCCAGGCAAATTATTCCGGCATTAGTCTACGCACCTTCTTTCCCGTCCCAGGACGATTGCCGACGTGAACCACTAAGCCTTCCAAAAATGTATCCGCGACGAGCCCAGGCGCTCGTTGGCCTGTCTCCACATTTTCCGGAGGTGCTGATGACTCACGTCACCCGGCTGCCCGTGCTGGTTTCACTGAACCAGCTGACTTACCAGTTCGCCAATGGCGAAACCCTGCTCGACGCCCTGAACCTGACATTCGATCGCCAGCCCACGGCTGTCGTCGGACGCAACGGCATGGGCAAGTCCCTGCTGCTGCGCTTGATTGCCGGCGAGCTGCAACCCACTTCCGGCAGCATCCAGCGCAACGCCCGCCTGGCCTATGTCCCTCAGGATCCACGACCGACACCGCAACAGAGCGTCGCCCAGATGGCGGGGCTCGCCGAGGCCCTGGGTGCCCTGGCGCGACTGGCAGCGGGCACCGCCCGCCTGGAGGACCTGCAGCAAGTGGACGAACGCTGGGACCTGGCCGAGCGCCTGCGCCAAGCCCTGGATGATGCCGGCCTGCAGGAGGTCGAGCCGGACGATCCGGCATCGATCCTGAGCGGCGGGCAGTTGGCCAGGGTGGTGCTGATCGGTGCCCTGCTCAGTGGTGCCGACCTGTTATTGCTCGACGAACCCAGCAACCACCTGGACCGCGACGGGCGCCGCTGGCTCACCGAGCAACTGCGGCAATGGCGTGGCGGGCTGATCCTGGTCAGCCACGACCGCCAATTGCTGATGCAGGTGCAGCGCATCGTCGAACTCACGCCCCTGGGGGTACAGGTCTACGGCGGCAACTACGAGCTGTTCCAGGCCCAGCGTGAGGCTCACCTGGAGGCTGCCCAGGCTGCCCTGGAGCATGCCCGGACCCAGCGCGGTCGCGAGCAGAAGCGCTTGCAACGCGAGCACGACACCATCCAGCGCCATGCCGCGGCATCGCGTCGTTACGCCAAGACCGCCAATGTCTCCGGCTTCGAGCGGGCCAAGATCCTCGGCGCCGCCAGGGACATCATGGGCAAGGTGCGCCACGCCCATCAGGGCCACAAGGACACGCTCGACGATCAGGTCCGCGAGGCCTTCGCCCGGGTCGGCACGGAACAGCCGACGCTGTTGACCCTGCCCTCCACCACTCTGCAGGCCGGCCAGGCCGTGTTCAACCTGCAACAGGCCCGGTTGCCCTGGCTGGACCGCGACGCGCCATCGTCCTATGTGACCTGTAACGTCAGCGGGCCGGCACGCATCGCCCTGGTCGGCCCCAACGGCTGTGGCAAGTCCACCTTGCTGAAGATGCTTGCCGGCCAGTTGCAGCCCCTGGGCGGCGAGTGCCGGGTGGCGGTGGCCAGCGCCTACCTGGACCAGCACCTGGCCCAACTGGACCCCGGGCGCTCGCTGCTGGAACAGCTGCACAGCGCCGATACGCCCCTGGAAGAAAGTGCCGTGCGCACGCGCCTGGCACGCTTGCAACTGGATGCCCAGCGGGTGCTGCAACCCTGCGCGCTGCTCAGTGGTGGAGAGCGCCTGAAGGCAGCCCTGGCGCTGGCCTTGTGGGGAGGCAGACCGGCACGCCTGCTGCTGCTCGACGAGCCCACCAACCACCTGGACCTGGAATCCGTGCAAGCCTTCGAACAGGCCCTGCGGGACTTTCCCGGGGCCATGGTCGTCGCCTCCCATGACCAGGACTTTCTCCAGGCGCTGGCCGCCACCCATACCCTGCGATGGTCGGCCCGTGGCTGGCAGCTCGAGGAGTTCCATCCATGATTGCGGGCCTTGCAGGCGGGGGCTCGCCAGGCAACTTCGTGCTAGATTCGCCACTTCTCATTCAGCGACAGGGAGCGTCAGCCCATGCAGTTCGGTTACACCATCATCTATGTACCCAATGTGGAAGCATCCTTGCGGTTCTTCGAACAGGCCTTCGGTTTCAAGCGCCGCTTCCTTCATGAGTCCGGCACCTACGGTGAACTGGATACCGGCAGCACCGCCCTGGCCTTTGCCGACCACCAGTTGGCGCAGATGAACTTCAAGGACGGGCACATCGCCGCGCACAGCTCGCCACAACCGCTGGGCATGGAGTTGGGACTGGTTACCGAGGACGTCCAAGGGGCCCACACCAGGGCGCTGGAACATGGCGCCCGGGAACTGGCCGCCCCCGCGACCAAGCCCTGGGGGCAGACCGTGTCCTATGTGCGTTGTCCGGATGGCACGCTGGTGGAGTTGTGTACCCCGATCGGGGCTTGAGCAACGAAGGCTACTTGAGCTTGACCGCCGTGCCAGTGGCGAAGACCACCACCATGCCGCCGCGTCCTGAAGGCATGCTGATCTCGAAGTCCAGGCCGACCACCGCATCGGCATCGAGCCTGCGGGCACGATCCTTGATCTCGTCGGTAGCCTGGACCCGGGCCTCCCTCAAGGCGCGCTCCAAGGTCTGGGACCGTCCACCGAAGAAATCGCGCATGCCGGCGAACAGGTCGCGCACCACGTTGATGCCCTGGACAGACTCGGAGCTGACGATATCCAGGTAGGCGGCAATCTGGCGGCCTTCGATCTGGGCGGTGGTGGTGACAATCATGGGTTTCTCCCTTGGACAGACAACCCGTCCCGATACCCCGGGACGGCAACGCCGGCGATGGTACCAGAGCGGGCAACAGGCACCACCAACGACAGCCCCGCTCGGTGGCGCAATGCCGATCAGTCAAGGAAATGGTAGGAGCGAGGCTTGCCCGCATGGATTTCAGAGCGCTGCGTTTATCCAGCCAATACGCGCTACCGTTAACGACCATCGCGAGCAATCGAGCGTCGACCGGCTGCTCCTACAGAGGATCACCTCGCTTGACTGACTGGCATTACGCTCGGTGGCGGGGCTTTGGCTCATGGCCTCAAGGGGCGTTCTTCATCCAGTTCCGACAGGCTCTTGCCGTCATCCGGATGCTTCCAGGTCTGCGGTGGCGGCTCCTGATGCTCGACTTCGAGTTCCTCCGTTTTATCGCTGCGCTCATGCTCGCTGGGGCGTTGCTGTTGCAGTGCCATGCCCACCTCTCTTCCTGAAGGGGATTTTTGATTTACCCCTTGAGGTTAGAACAGATCCACCTGCGGCTCGTCGGGTGCCGACCAAATACGCAACCGGGGCCTGGATGAAACTTCTTTCATCCAGGCCCCGGTTGCGCCTCGGTATAGTCGCCCTGCTCATTCAAGCAACTAAGGTATTGGCCCGCGCGCTCCCGCGGGCCCTTTTTTTGCCGCCAGGAATGGGCGTTATTGAGGATCCAGTTCCTTGCAGTCCTTGAGCAGGATTTGCTCCTTGGCCGTGTGATCGGCCTCCAGGAACGACAGCACGGCGCCCTTGCCCTTGGTGTGCCAACGGAAGCTGTTCTGCTCGTCGTCCGCCACATACAGGGCCCCCGAGGCCGAGCGCGCGATGTGCATCGGGATCAGTTGCTCCTTGTAATACAGGGTCGCGAAGGACGCGCCATTGTCGATGTTCAGGTACGCCGCATCGATGCGTACCTTGCCTTCGCACTGGTAGCGCGCCACCTGGCTCTGGTAGGAGGGTTGCTCGACCTGAGCCTGTGGCTGTGCGGCGTGCGCCAGCACCGGCAGGCTCAGGGCCAGGACAGCGGCGCAGAGCGGTGCGAGACGGTTGTTCATGGTGTTTCCCCCTGGACGGATAAAGACGCCCCATGGGACTGGCAGGGGCATTTTTAGTTCAGCCAGGCCGTTGCCGCGCCCTAGAAAAGCTCATCGAGTTGTTCGAAGTATTCGCGCCTGGCGGGCTGGTCGGGAAAAGCCAGATCGCGCACGAACTGATCGGCGATCTCCAGGCCGATCTGTTCGCGCAAGTCGCGATGGACGAACGCGATGTCCAGCCAGCGATCAGCCAGGCCGCCACGCCCGAGATCGATGAAATGCAACTCATCGCGTCCGTCGACGAAGATATTGCTGTCTCCCAGGTCGCCATGGGAAAACAGCCGTTCCTCGCTGGGCCAGGTAGCCTGCAAACGGCCCCGCAGATCTTCAGCCGTGCTCAGCCCCGGCCATTGCCCCAGGTCATGTTCGGCAGCACACAGCCCGTTTGCCAGCAGGTAGTCGAGCTCCGCAAGACGCGCCGCAATCCCCGAATCGAACGGACAGTCCTGCTCCGGCACTGCCTGTACTTGCCGCAAGGCCAGCTGGAACAATTCCAGGGCCAACCGTGGCTCGCCGAGCCGCTCTGACAGCGGCGCTCCCGGCACGCGGCGGGTGATCATGAACTCATGTTTCCGGTCCTGCGCCACCAACACCAGCTCGGGCACGTTCAGCCGCCCGGCCAGCCACTCCAGGACCCGGGCCTCGCGCAGCACGCTGTAGGTGGTAGACGCGAGAATGGCGGGCGATGACTTGAGGAAAAAAACTTCGCCGGCGCGCCGAAAACTGTAGACCTGACAGGGCGACTCGCCAACCGTGTCGCGCACCAGGGGCTCCTCGCCAATGAAGCGGGCGATGCTGGCTGGCAGCTTCATCGACAGGCCACGCCACTCATTCATGGCACACCGGGTGCGAGGACGGCGCCGCGGACTCGACCCGGTCATGGGGCATCCGCTCCAGATAGTCCGAGAGATCGGCCGGAACCAGCGCCTTGACCATGATCAGTACGCGGTGGCGCAGCCGCCCCAACTCGATATCGTCGCGGGTGCGCACCAGGACGTAACCACAGCCTCTCCAGAAACCCTGGGCCCGCAGGTTGTCCTGCACCACCACCAGCCGCAGCCAGCACGCGCCTTGCCAGCCAGCCCAGGTTTCGAGTTCTCGATGCAGTTGTCGAGCGACGCCACTGCCCTGGCGGGTACTGTCCACCATGAACAAGCCGATGTGCCATACCCCCGCTGCCAGCAGGTCACTGACGACACTGGCAAACGCCACCAGCTCACCGCGACCGTCGAAAAAACCGATCTTCCATTTGCGCGTAAAACTCCAGCCAGCGGGCAAGGTGTCCAGGATCTCGCTGCGGGCTTCGTCCGGCTGAGGCTCACAGCCATGCACCACCTGGAAGTAATCCGGATTGGCGATGAAAAACCGCTGCAATACGGGCTCATCAGCCAGGGCCATTTCCCTGGCGGTCAGGGCCATCGATGCTACCTGGGGCAATACGGTTTGCGACATGTTCTGGCTCCGTCCCGAACGTTCAAGGCATGGTTTCAGGGGGGCGATCCTAGCCTGCAGCGAAAGCCTGGCAACAGGCATTATTTGTTGTAAAACTGTGCTGGCGCCCCTCGATGACTTCGTCCCGGTTTGTCATCGTTCGACCGTCATGTAAGCCCCGCCGTCCTCTTTCACTTGTGGATTCGCTCGATGTCCAACCCTCTGTCTTCCCCAGGTTACCTGCGCCTGCTGGCGCTGCAGCAACGCATTCACCAGTTCACCCGGGCCCAGGCCGCCGATCGGGACGACGACCCCGATGACCTCAGCGCGCCACTGTGGGTCGACGACTACAACTACCTGGCCCTGGCGCCCATCCGTGGTGGCTTGCACGTGGAGTTTCATGGTGAACTGTGGGACGACCCTTTCGCCTGGACCCTGGCGTGCCTGGCCGAGCAGCCCGTGGCCAATGCCATCAGCTCGTTGCGGTTCTCCGGCCCCGACACAGGGGCCAACGGCACCCGCGAATGGGAGTTCACCCCGCTGCTGGACAGTGCCGTGACCTTTGGCCAGCTCAGGTCACTGGCGATCAGCCCCACCGAACCCCAGCACCACAACATCTCGCTGGTACAGAAGGCCGGCACCATCATGGAGGAAGCCGGAGAAATCGCCCGCTTCGTCGCCAAGGCGCCCTACCTCAGTGAACTGATCCTGCCCAATGCTCCCGACGCGAGCGTGTTCCAGGTCGACTTGCCGCACCTGGAGCTGCTGCACATAGGCGCCGGCTGCGACACCCAGGGATTCGTCGACAACCTGGCGGCCTCAAGCAACCTTCCAAGGCTGCGCACCCTCGACTTCAGCGAGTCCACCGAGCTCCAGCACACCTGGTCCCATCAACGCCAGGACGACGCGGTCACCTCCTTTGCCAGTTATGAAAAACTGTTCGCCAGCCCGGCCTTCGATTCACTGAAGGTTCTGCGCCTGCGCAACACCTGCCTGAGCCTTGCGCAACTGCAGGCCTTGCAGCAGATCCGACCCAATTTGCAGTTCATGGTGATCCAGGCAACGGGCGGCGGCTACGTGAAAAATTTTGCGCGGCAGGTGTTCCCCTGGCACCACCTGGTGCAATCGGACCCGGGGCAACGCTGAGGTGATTCCTGCTCAGATCACCCGTAGCCCCATGATTTAACGTGAATTTTTCTTTGGATGTGGAACCGCAAGGCTGGTTTTTTTGGCGGTTTCGACCTTGCTTCACGGGGAGTGGATGTATATATTCCACACCCTGTTTCAAGCACTGGACGACTAAATGCCAATTCAGGTCCAGTGTCGTGTTATCGCGCTACCGCCCGAATGGCGAAACTGGTAGACGCATGGGACTTAAAATCCCCCGCTCGTAAGGGCGTGCCGGTTCGATTCCGGCTTCGGGCACCATATAAATCAAGGGCTTGCATGATTTCTTCATGCAGGCCCTTGTCGTTTTTGTTCCGCAATTCTCATACCTGTTCCGCAATTCTCATTTCTCCGGCGTCCTGCCGACCGCACATCAAGCTCCCGAACGAGGTGATCCTCTGTAGGAGCACGCGAGGTTCGTCAACTGTCGCGCGTGTTGACTGGATAAACGCCGCGCTCTGAAGTCCATCGCGGGCAAGCGTCCTGCTTTGCTATGGTAGCGCCCCTCAAACAGACAGCAGGGAAGCGGTTAGGAATGGATTCGTGGAAAGCGCTGGCCATGGCGCTCTTGGCGTCGCTCAGTGCTCAAGTAGTGGCCTATGAGATCGACGACCCGGTGGAAAGAACTCTGGTCGTCACGACACTGGCTCCGAGCTTCCTGATCGCTGGAACCACAGGGCTCACTTCACTCGCCTCAAATGGCTTTAAATCTGCCAAGACTGATGCTCTTGCTTTCATAGGTTCAGATGGAGAGATCCGTGGGGCTCAATTCGAGCAAGCTGTTCGCTACTATCACTCGGCCTATGCTCAGCCGTATGTGACCGATAAGCAGCTGGCCCTGGCAATCGCGGCTTCCTTCTGACGCCCCGGCACAAACGTGGACTTGAGGCGTGGTCCGATGAATGGAATTGGGAGGGTTTCACCCTTGACGACTACCCGGCGATTTACCGCAAGGTCAGCTCCAGACAGCCCTGTGCGGGTGAAAGTCAGGTGAACACAATCACGATGCGTTCATGGCTTCGCTGCAGTGCAACACATGCCGAACATCAAGGATGTCCGGCGAAGTGCAAATCAGCTGGTGGGACTGTCAAATGAAGCCTTCCATCCTCACGCTCATCACACTTTATTGCCTCGGAACCTGCTCAGCGTTCGCCGATGGCCCGCAGGTGACAAATGACAAGCGCGGGCCGGCCGGCATCGCCGTTGCAGAGCCTTGGGTCACGGCCAGGACCAAACTGCTCGAACACGGTTGGAAGCCGACACGGATGCACGGCACCGATGGTTATGAATACAGTGGCGTGGAGCGGGTGCTGGCTGCGCACCGGTATTTCGAGGTCGATACCTGCTCTGTCGATAGTTCGCGCTGCATCCTGTTCTACTCAAGAAAAGGCGCTTGCCTACGAGTCGATACCATCGGCGAGCAACTCAATGACATGACGGTTACGCGATGGACTCATGAGTGTCCTGACGCACCTGGAAGACCAGGCAAGGATGGCGCAGGATAACCACGACAAAGATGTCCTGTTGATCACTCGGCCCGTTTGGACAACCCACCCGCTGGCTTTTCCAACAGATCAGGCATCAGAGACCATCGCCAGGGCAATCACCAGGCTGGCCGACAGCATCGCCCCCTTGACCCGACCACACCCGGCGTTTCGGCGCCAATGATCACATCCACTCCGATCACGCTGTTCAGCAACTGGTGGACTGGGGCATCGGGGTTCTTGATCCGCGCTGTACGATGGACTCGGGCAACAGGCCCCTGGCGGCGGCGCGCAGGATGCTCTTCTCGCGGCCATCGAAGGTCTTCATTTCCCAGGGGATGTTGAAAAGGACTCCGTTGCGGAGCGCAATCAGGCGGGAGGAGTTCGCCCAGTACAGATGACCTCGCCATCCATGAACCGGTAAAGAGCCACAGATACTGGGCGAACGGCTAAACGCTATGCCGTTGCCATTGGATGTTCAACTGTCAACAATGATCGGTCTTACGAATCAGCCACCATAGCTGCTGAAACCGCCGGCAAAGGCTCGGCGCCCGGCCCTGAGCTCGGTGCGCAATTCGCCGATCAGGTTGGAGATATCCCGCACGCTGGTGAGTTGCGCAGTGGACACGCCCGGGAGCAGCAAATCCACCCGGCCGGACGCTGCATCGTAGATCTTGATGGTCAGCGACCCGCTGGGATTGAGGCTGCAAGCGCAGGAAAGCGGAAGAAAACCGGATTCCAATATGCGACAGAGCTCGTGGGTAGAGAGCATGGCATCCTAGCCTGTATGGGATTTCGGGAATTTTTCCCATTGAGCATAGGCAAACATTGTTCTTGTGCATCGCAAAGAACACACAGCAATGATAGATGCGTCACAGTTCCTGAAAGTAGGGGGCCGTGAGGCTATCTGTTGCTCCCGTCCCCTCGGACACCTTGGCAATGACCCTTGGTTTTTTGCCCCAAGCTGTATAAGTTCGCTCCATGGACCGACCGCTTCAATCTCGCCATCGCGCAATCATTACCCCCCTCGACCAGAGGGTGGGCTAGCGGCTGTCCAAACCGCAATCAACCCGCCTCGAAGGCGGGGTTCATCACCGCTCTCGCGAGGCCTCACGCAAGGAGACGCAGCATGAATCCCCCACCTACCGCAGTCCTGCATCTGTTGTGCGGCAAGATCGCTTCAGGCAAATCGACACTCGCCCGGCAACTGGCACAGGCGCCCGGCTGCGTACTGATCTGCGAGGACCAGTGGCTGGCGCAGTTGTATCCGCAAATGATCCATTCGATCGCCGACTACCTGCTCCATGCCCGACGCTTGGGCGAAACCCTGGGGCCGCTGGTGGTGGCCATGCTGCAGGCGGGCACCAGCGTGGTGCTGGATTTTCCCGCCAATACGCTGGCCCAACGCGCCTGGTTGCGCAGCCTGGCGGACCAGGCGCAAGTGCCCCACCGCCTGCATTGGCTGAACGTTAACGAGGATATCTGCCGCGATAGATTGCACGTGCGCAATAACCAGGGCGAGCACCCCTTCACCACCAGCGACGAACAGTTCGAACTGATCTGCAGTCACTTCGTACCGCCCCAAACGGATGAGCAGTTGAACATCGTCGAGGCCTGAACCCGCAAGGGCTCGCAGCGACTGCAACGGTCGCTGCGGCGGCCCTCCCCACCTCGAGCCTCAGCGGGGAGGACCGAAACGCCTGACATAGTGCTCCTCCAGATAGCGGCACTCGCCTGCGAGCAAAGGGCGATCCACACCAGAACGCCTCGCGTGCAGGCTCTGTCGTCGGCAGTGAAGAATGACTTCCTGAGCCCGAGCATGCTCCCTGTCGGTTTCGATGTTGAAGCGCACGATGCATTCCCACGACCACGGCGATGCCCAGCAGGGGCGATGACAGGATAATCCAGCGACTCTCGGCCCCGACGGAGGATTCAAAAGAGTGTGCGCTGAAAAAAGAAATGGCCTGGTCAAATTTCAGGCAAAAAAAAGCCCAAGTAGCTGATGGACACTTGGGACTAAAAATGCATAAACCGTGGTGGTGAACGCGGAACTATAGTAACGGGTTGGTACATTCTGTAACAAGTATTTTTTTGAAAAAAAAGGTAAATAAAAGCACTGAACCAATTAAATATCCACAATTTTTTTAAGTCATTGGATTTCAAAGGTAAATTTCTTCCAGGCTTGCCATCCCTTCTTCCACCCATGCGCCGTCACGCCGGCAGCCCTGTAACCCGTTAAACGAAAGTGAGCTGAAAATTCACACAATCGCAACAGACAGGCACCTGGAGCGCCCTTACATTGCCGGCACCCGCCTGAACGGAACGTGTTGGCATGAACGATTTTCTCGATACCCTGCCCCTGCTGCTCTGCCTGACCACCTTCGCCTGGTGCTGCTGGGGCTAGTCCCTGGAAACCCCGGCAGGCAGCCTCCCACCTGCACTCCTCCCAACTGACCAGCCCCATCATTTGATGACAAGCGAAGGCTCGCGCCTCGTCCGGCCCGATGTCGCCGCGCCGGACAACCGGCAGTGAACCCCGGAGAAGCAGAACGCGTAGACTGCACGGACGACTACAGCAACGGCCGCCCACCCGGCGAGCGCATTGATCGAGAGCCTCCATGCCGTCCCCCACTCATCCCGCCCCAACGTCCGTCGTCAGTACCACTACCCCATCCCAGGTATCCGACCAACTCGCGCCAGCACTCACCCCGGACACCCTGGTGCTCGACCCCAAGGCCAGCCGCGTGCTTTCGGTCTTCGACTTCGACGGCACCCTGACTCGGCATGACAGCTTCGTCCCCTTCCTGCGATTCGCCTTCGGCCCCCGCAGGTTCCACCAGCGCATGCTCAGGCTGGCTATGCCGAGCCTGGGTTTCCTGGCGCGCCGGGTCGATCGCGACCAGCTCAAGGCACGGCTGATCAACACCTTCCTCAAGGGCGTCGAGGCCGCCTGGGTGCAGCAGCAGGCCGAGGCCTTCTGCCAACGCTCCTGGCAGCGACTGATGCGTCCGGCAGGCTTGCTGGCGGTGGCCGAGGAGATCCATTCGGGAGCCCAGGTGACCCTGTGCTCAGCCTCGCCATCCTTGGTCCTGCAACCTTTCGCCAGACGCCTGGGCATTGCCCTGATCGGTACCGAGCTGGAAGTTGTCAACGGCGTGTTGACCGGCCACATCGTCGGTAACAACTGCCGTTGCGAAAACAAGGTGCTGCGCCTGGAAGGTGTTTATGGCCCACTGGACCAGTACCGCCTGCGAGCCTGGGGTGACACCCGGGGCGACCACGAATTGCTGACTGCGGCCCAGGACGCCCACTGGCGCCACTTTCACCCCCAGTGGCGTCGCGGACAACGTCCGGTCTGAGCAGCGAGGAGTCCCGACCAGCGGCAAGGTGGTCGGACAAAACTTCGCTATACCCAACATCAGGAGCCTGTCCCCGGGGGCTCCTGCAAGAGCTAGTCCTTTTCTCGGACATCCGGGCAACAGCGGCCCACGCAGTTCCTGGAATCGGCCGCCTGTACAGGGAAAGTACCGGCCATCATGAAGTCCCCTGCCTACCTGCTGCGTACCCTGGCCATACTGCTGGCAGTAGCAGCCCCCGCCGCCATTATCCTGAAACATCCGGTCGCCCCGGTTCCGCCGGACTTCGACGGCACGCGACTGTATGCCTGGGCCTGTTGCCTGCTGGGCATGCTGGCGCTGTTCGTCCTGGCCGGCCTGAAGATCCGCGGTCGGGTGCTCGGAGTGCTGATCGACGAGCGCAACCGCTACTCGCTGTCACGCCTGCAGATGACCCTCTGGACCCTGCTGGTACTGGCCACCCTGTACACGGTGTACGTGGCCAACATCGTCCGCGGCAACGCGACCCAGGCGCTGATGGTCAACCTGGACTTCAACTTGATCGCCTTGATGGGGTTCAGCCTGGCCAGCTTCGTCAGTGCTCCCATGGCCCTGAATCGCAAGGCCGAGCAACCGACCAACCAGCAGAACCTGGACAGCACTGGCCAGCAGTTGCTTCAGACCCAGGATCTGGACGCGTTGCCTACGGCCAAGGGTCAGGTGCTGGTCAAGAGCGACCCGAAGGATGCCCGCCTGGCTGACCTGATCCGCGGTGAGGATGTCAACAATGGCACCATCGTCGACCTGCCGCGCCTGCAAATGCTGTTGATCACCCTGGTGGTGGTCTTCGTCTATGGCGCTGCGGTCGCGCGCACCCTGGTCACCGGCGGCTGGCTGTTGCTGGAACTGCCCAAACTGCACGAGACCCTGTTGTTGCTGGTACTGATCAGCCACGGCGGTTATGTCGCCGGCAAACTGATCCCGAACAATCCGACGCCGTCCTCGACCACGCCCGCCCCCTAGCGCCGCTCAACCGGTCCGATCACCAAAGCGCTGGCGCATGCTGGCGCTGGCTGCGGGCCCGACCTGCACCGTGCAGGCCTCCAGGGGCACCAGTTGACCATCGGCAACGGCCATCATGGCCGGTCGCACCGGTCGGCCGGTTGCGCGCTCGACGATCTGCACGCTTTCGCCGTCGGGGGCGAAATGGCGATTGCCCCAGGCCACGAAGGCCATCAGCACGACACGAAAATCCTCCCCCTTGGGCGTGGGCACGTACTGGTAGCGCAAGGGGCGCTGGCTATAGGCCTGGCGTTCGAGCAACCCCTCCTCGACCAGCGTGTTGAGGCGCCGGGTCAGCATGTTCGGGGCAATGTCCAGGCTGCGGGAGAACTCATCGAAACGCCGCAGGCCATGCAAGGCGTCGCGCATGATCAGGATGCTCCACCACTCCCCTACCCGGTCCAGCCCTCGGGCGATGGGACATTCGGCATCCACCAGACTTTTTCGTTGCATCACCAGCTCCTGCGGTACAGCTCGGTTTTTGTCGATTAGGATGTTACTTTCATAATGATAGTATCGTCCACGCTTCGTTATCCCCCACCCAAACACACTGAAGGAGCAGGACCTGCATGAGCAAACGCATCGTAGTCACGGGCATGGGCGCAATCACTCCGCTGGGCTGCGGGGTCGAACAGGTATGGCAGCGCCTGCTGGCCGGGCAATCAGGCATCCGGCAGTTGCCCGAAGAGTTCATCGCCGGACTGTCCACCACCGTGGGCGGCCAGGTTCCCGACCTGGCGCAGGACCCGCAGGCCGGCTTCGACCCGGATCGCCTGCTGCCACCCAAGGAGCAGCGCAAGATGGACCGCTTCATCCTGTTCGCCCTGGCGGCGGCAGAAGAAGCCCTGGCCCAGGCCAACTGGCGGCCCGACAGTGCCCAGGCCCAGGAACGCACCGCCACCATCATCGCCTCGGGGGTCGGCGGGTTCCCCGCCATCGTCGATGCCGTACACACTAGCGACAACAAAGGACCGCGCCGCCTGTCGCCCTTCACCATACCTTCGTTCCTGTGCAACCTGGCCGCCGGCCACGTTTCGATCCGCCATGGCCTCAAGGGGCCGCTGGGAACCCCGGTCACTGCCTGCGCTGCCGGGGTCCAGGCCATTGGCGATGCGGCACGGATGATCCGCGCAGGCGAGATCGACATCGCCGTCTGCGGTGGCGCGGAAGCGACGATTCACCAGGTCAGCCTGGGTGGCTTCGCTGCGGCGCGAGCGCTGTCCAGCGATTACAACGACACCCCGGAGCGCGCTTCGCGCCCCTTCGACCAGGGCCGCGACGGTTTTGTCATGGGTGAAGGCGCCGGCCTGCTGGTAATCGAAGAGCTGGAGCACGCCCTGGCCCGCGGCGCCCGACCCATCGCCGAGCTGGTGGGGTATGGCACCAGTGCCGACGCCTATCACATGACCTCGGGGCCGGAGGATGGCAGCGGCGCCCGCCGCGCCATGGAACAGGCCTTGCGCCAGGCAGGGGTGGCGCCGACGCAGGTCCAGCACCTCAACGCCCATGCCACATCCACCCCAGTAGGCGACAAGGGCGAGCTGGCAGCGATCAGGAGCCTGTTCGGCACCGGTAGCGGCCCGGCCATCAGCGCGACCAAGTCCGCCACTGGCCACTTGCTGGGCGCTGCCGGCGGGATCGAGGCGATCTTCACCATCCTCGCCCTGCGGGACCAGGTCGCGCCGGCGACACTCAACCTGGACAACCCCGACAGCGCCGCTGAAGGCCTGGACCTGGTGCGCGGCCAAGCGCGCAAAATGGCCATGCAGTTTGCCTTGTCCAACGGCTTCGGTTTCGGCGGGGTCAATGCCAGCGTGCTGTTCAAGCGCTGGGATTGACCCCTGGCTCGTCATCGAACCAGGAATGCCTGCCAGGCTTGCTGCACCGGATCAGTGTCCGGCCAGAAAGCCTGGGCGGTAGTCGCAGTGAATCTGCAGGCTTTCCGTGTGATTGCGATGGATCTGGAAACCGCAATGCACCAGCGCAGCCTTGACCTCATCCACCAGCGCCCCATGCCGCGCCTTCAGCAGGCCCTGGCGTGACGGCGGGGTGAACACTCCCAGGGGCAGAAAACGCAGGCGCCTGGCGTTGAAGATGATCGACACGTCGACATGGGTACCGTCCACGTCGTGGCCGTTGGAACCGAAGATATCCTCCACCTCGTCCTGGCGCCCCGGATAGCACCAGACAAACAACTTGATGCCCAGCCAGCGCGACAAGGTTCGGAACACCCCCAGCCTGCTGCCTTTGTCTTCATAACCCCGCGTCACCAGCAAACGCACGGAATCCGGCAAGCTCGACTGGACCTCGAGCAGTTGCTGGAACACCTGCCTGTCCAGCAGCACGTTCGACGAAGGCCAGCGCGGCCCTACTTGCAAACCCTGGTGGTTGCCCCTGGCAAGAATCAGCATGGAAACGCTCCTGATGGTTGATGCGGGCCAATCCTACACACCCTTGCACCCTGCGAACTGAAAACCCTTGGCTTGTTCAGCAACCTTCCCGTCATCTTCCCCGGTGACAGGCCATGGGCGGTTTCGGTATCCTGATAATGGCTGATAGCCATTACCCATGAGAACAGTGACCACAGGTGCTGTATGTACGATTTAACGAATCTGGTCATTGTCGATAAAAGCTACGGCTTGACTGTGCTGCAGGTCACTGCGGACCTGGTGGCCGGCGCCCTGGAGGAACTGCTGGCCAATTGCGCGGGCAGCGCCGATATCACCCAGAAACTGGACTACTCGATACTCAGCCTCTATCAGGACAAGCTCGAAGCGGCCATGCGTAACATGAGCCTGCCGGCCCTGCCGATGAAATCGCCGGCCGAGAGTCTTTGCTGATACCCCTGGGGCCGAGTCGCCAATGGCGGCTCAGTGCCCCTGCTTCTGTCGGCGCCGACCAGGGACGGCATCTGGCGCATTGCCTTCGCTTCCTCGCCACTGCGCCAACAGGCGCTGGGCGTTTTCCTCGCAGCCCAGGCCTTCGGGCTTGCCTTCGATCCCTGCGATCAGGGTCAGCAGGTGCATGCGGTTTTGCGCCAGGCGCTCCTGCAGGGCTTCGATTTCCGCCACCTTGCTGCGCAGGCTGACCAGCAACCGATCATGCTGGAAGCTGCCATCGCCTCGGCTGGATTCGAGGGTCAGGGTCCGCATTTCGTCCAGGCTGAAGCCCGCCTGCTGCCCACAGGTAATGATTTCCAGGCGCTGAACCACCTCCTCGGGATAGTCGCGATAACCGTTGCCCAGGCGCTGCGCCTCGATCAGACCGCTGGCCTCGTAGAACCGCAAGCGTGACGCACTCAAGCCCGTACGTCGGGCAAGTTCACCAATTTTCATCGGGTTGAAAACCTCCTATTGACCTTAAGGATAACTTTAACCTTAGCCTTCTCCACGACACAGCCCTTCTGCACCTGAACCGACGCACGGGCTTCATCTGGAGAACACCATGACCGCGTTTCAATCCCTGCGTTTACCTAACGGCACGTCGCTGCCCAACCGCATCGCCAAGGCGGCGATGGAAGAAAACCTGGCCAACCTCGACCAGACCCCATCCGACCACCTGCTGCGCCTCTACAAGGCCTGGGCCGAAGGGGGGGCCGGCCTGCTGCTGAGCGGCAATGTGATGATTGATCCCCAGGCAATGACCGGCCCGGGTGGCGTGATGCTCGACGACAGCCAGCAACTGCGCCGGTTCCAGGAGTGGGCACGGATTGGCCGAGCCCACGGCGCGCAGTTCTGGATGCAGATCAACCACCCCGGCCGGCAGATGCAGGCCAGCCTCGGCCAGACGACTGTCGCGCCCTCGGCGGTGTCCCTGGACATGGGCCGCCTGTCGAAGATGTTCCCCATGCCCAAGGCCCTGGAGGAAACCGAGATCAACGCCCTGATCCAGCGTTTCGCCCGCACCGCCGCCCTGGCCGAACAAACCGGTTTCAGCGGCGTACAGATTCATGCCGCCCATGGCTACCTACTGAGCCAGTTTCTTTCGCCCCTGAGCAACCAGCGCCAGGACCGCTGGGGCGGCAGCCTGGAAAATCGCGCACGATTGCTGCTGGAAGTGGTGAAGGCCGTACGGGCCACCGTCTCTGCCCAATTCAGCGTGGCGGTCAAGCTCAACTCCGCGGACTTCCAGCGCGGAGGTTTCGAACCCGCCGATGCGCGCCAGGTCGTGCTGTGGCTCAACGACCTGCCAGTGGACCTGGTGGAATTGTCTGGCGGCAGCTACGAGGCTCCGGCCATGCAAGGCGATGCCCGCGACGGTCGCACCCTGGCCCGCGAGGCCTACTTTCTCGAGTTCGCCCGCGAGATTGCCGCCATCGCCCGGATGCCGGTGATGGTCACCGGCGGTATTCGGCGCTTGCCGGTGGTGGAGCAAGTGCTGGACAGCGGAGTGGCCATGGCCGGCATCGCCACCGCACTGGCCGTGGACCCGACCCTGCCCCGGCGCTGGAAGAACGGCGATAGCGAGGCTAGCGCCGAATTGCCGCCGATCCGCTGGAAACGCAAGGCCCTGGCAGCCCTGGCCTATATGTCGCTGGTGAAATTGCAGATGCGCCAACTGGCCGATGGCAACCCGACCAGGCCGGGCGCCTCGCCACTGCGGGCGTTGCTGATGGAGCAGTGGAGCACCCTGCGCCGTACCCGCCAATATCGGCGCATGATGCAAAACCGCTCCCACACCAGGCGCACTGCCGAACACTGACCTGTCTGGTTGATCGCAAGCACCAGATCCGGCTCTGTGGCTGTCCGCCCACCAGGCGTGGAGTGATCGGCCACATCGGGCCTTGGCATTGTCGGCCGGGCCTCTTGCCCATACAGCGTGCAAGCCGTCGATCTGCTGGCCAGGTGCTGGGCTACACGCTGGTCAGGCTCAGCCTCGGGCGGATGCCGGGGCGCTATCACTGCGCCCCTGATAATGGCGGGTGTATTACCGTTGCATTCCCTCTAAAGACGCCCCCTTCACAAAGAGGCAGACGCCTGGCAATGCCAGGCCGCACTTCGCCTCAATCGACAACAGCGCGACGCTCTGTAGTCCGGAACGATTTCCCTTGCACGTGTTGAATCCCAAGACTGCGCCCAAGATAGACATAACGGACGCTTCGATCAGGATTTCCCTGGCTTTCCAGAGTGTTTGAGACTAAATTAGCGCCCTTTTTTTAAAAAATGATGTTTCAGAACAATCATTTCTCCATTCGATTAGTTGACTCTCAAGTGATTCAGTCATTTGCAGAATAGATAACACTCCAGTTGATCCATTAACACTAACCAGGAACAGGGAAGGATGAAGGCAGCACTCACCATCAGAAGCACAACCTGCAAAAGTATCAATGCCGCGTCAAACCTACTTGCAAGAGAAAAAACACTCAAGACGGTTCTGTACATCATCTTCCCAATCCTACTTGCACTCGCAACGGGTCTATCCAGCAGTGTAATCGACCCCTTTCATGAAGGAGAATATTTAGGGAACTATCTGTACATCAGAGACTACTACCGTGGACTGGCCGAGTTCCCTATCCTGATACATGGTGCAATGGACTACCTTCCTGCGCTGGTAGCGGGCGAGATAAAAGATGGAAAAAGTATTATTTTTTATACCCGCTTATTCAACACAATGGCGATCTGCATTTGCTGGATAGCCTGGATGGACATGGCCAGGATCATACTGAAGAGAAGTGACTCAAGGTACATTCTCGGACTGTTGTTCATTCTGATGTTTATTGTCATGTCGACGGCAGTAGGAAATACGCCTGTCAATCGCCAGCAGGCATTCCTCGGTACTCGAGACCTCTTCCTGATAGTGGGCCTGTGGTGCTCGGTCAAAACAATTGACTACAAGAACGGCATCATGCCTGGCCTCCTTGTCGCCCTCACCGGTTTTTTCTCGGCGGCATCCTTCTACTGGAGCTATGACCGCGGCATCATGTCTGCCGTGCTGGTTATCTCACTTTCGATCGTGTATGTGCTGGGTAAAGGTCGGCGAAATGCGCTACTGCTCGTAACGTCCTATGGCGCTTCGATCCTGGCCATCTCCGCAACCGGAATAGCGGGCACCCTCGTTGAAAACATCAGCAACGTCAAATACTGGATTTTCAATACCGGTGACGTATGGTTTCTTGCACAGAAGCTGAAGCGTGATACTCACCTCGGTAGCCTGGCTACCTTGATCTTTGCTGCGACAGTCATCTGGTATTCTGCCAGGAGAACCCTTCGGACAGGTATCGACGAACTAACACCGGTACGTTTCGGGCTCGTAGTGATACAACTGCTCTTCCTGCTCAAGATGAAGTCTCTCCCGGCGTTCCCGGTCAATTATTATTTCGTCTGGCCCTCCATCCTGTTATTGATCCTTCTCTTCCCCAAGTCCAGCGTATTGAGCACGTTGAACCTGGCCGTGAAAGAAACAGTAGAGCGCGTCACTCAGCAGAAAGATCAGCGATCGACAGCGGAAATTTTCAAGACTGCCTGCCTCTTATCTATCGTAATACTGTTTTCATCGAATCTTTTCATCAGCAGCATGAAAAATATCGTACAGAGCATCAAACCAGTTCCAGATGAACTCCTGCTTAGCCGAAAACAATACGGCCTGGACAATTTTTCTTCTTACACGGCCCCTTGCATTTTCCAATGGTCAAATGAAGGGATTTTTTCTTTTGCAGCCAGGAAACCATATTGCAGTAAATATGCGTACGCGGTGTATATAGCAAGCAACCAGGAACAACATGCACTTCAGGAACTCAAGGCGAAGCCTCCTGAACTGGTGGTCTACAACTCCCCTTACTGGTCCATGAGAATCTACGAACGGACAATGAAGGATCGTTTACCGAAGATCGACGCATTCATACAGGAAAACTACTCGATGCATGCCGACCCCAGTGGGTATGTGTTTGCCACGCTCAAAGGAGAGGTTGTCGAAGGAAAATAACCATTCAGAGCAGGGTAACCAACCTACTGCATGACGCCCCGGGACCTAAGACCTCGCACTTGTCCAGCATCACCGGGCTCAAGGCCCTGTCGAAACGCAGCAGGACTGCCTGTTGCCGGGGATGGCGGGTGCGGTACTGGAACGAATGCAGCCTCTACTCGTGCTGCAGCGGGATCGCCAGCAGCACCTGCAGACCGTGGGGATGCCAGGTGCGCTTGATCGTTCCTCTGGCGGCCCCGGCCAGTTGATCGATCATCTCGGTGCCATAACCGCGGCGCGCTGGCGGCGCGACAATGGCCGGTCCGTCGCTTTCCTGCCACTCGATTGCCAGCCTCTCGTCTTGGGTACTCCAGTTGATGCGCACCTGGCCTTCAGGAACGCTGAGCGCACCGTGCTTCACGGAATTGGTGGCCAGTTCATGGAGAAACAGCGCCAGCAAGTTGGCCAGCTGGCCAGGAACCAGGTGCCTGTCGCCACTGAAATGGCACTGCGCGCCGAAGGGATACAGCACCGAGTCCATGAAGGTGCAGATCTCCACACTGGAGACATCGTCTGCGGCCAGCACCCGGTCATAGACCCGGGCCAAGGCCTTGAACTTGCTCGCGGCGATCACCGCCAGCTGGTCGGCAGTGCCACAAGCCCGGGCTTCCCTGTCGGCCATCATCATGACCGCGGATGCCACGGTGAACAGGTTCTTGATCCGGTGCACCATCTCCCCCGACAACAACTGCTCACTGGCCAGCAACTGGTCCAGCTTGCGCTGCAGCAGCACTTGCTCGGTGACATCCCGGGAGACACAGACGATGGAATGCACGCGGCCGGCTGGATCGACAGCCGGGGTCAGCAGGTTGTCCCAGTGGACCGTATGGCCACAGCCGTCGCTGTAGCCCGCAAACCGGGCGGTCTCGCCGGTGGCGGCCACGGCCAGGGCGTCACGGGCGGCGGCATGGGTCGCAGGGGGCAGCAAGGGTATCCAGGAAGTGCCCCTGACCTGGTCTTCCGCAATTCCCAGGGCAATGCATCCGGCCTCGCTCATGGCCAGGAGAATGCCCTCGGGAGTCAGGACCTTGATGCAGTCGGGGGTAGCATTGAGCATTGCGCGCTGCGCGTCGAAAACAGGTGGCTGTTCCTCTCGCGCAGGTCCGGCAGGACTGCCGGCTTCGTTATCGTCCTTTTCCATGATTTCAACTACCCAAAGGCCGAGTCAGCGACGCCAAAGATAGAGCAATCAACTGCTCACGACAATCGCTCAAGCCCCACGCCAACCGGGCCTTGCAGCAGCCTCTGGCGAGCCTTGTCAGCGCCCGGCGCCCACCCCCCGGTACTGGCGGTTCCTCGACTCGCCGCGCATGATGGATAGCCACGTCCGCAGCAGGATCACAGGAGTGTTTCAATGTATGAAGTTCGCCCGGTATCACTGCATGGCGTGCTGGCGACCCTGGCCGTGACGCGGGACCTGGGCGTACCGGACACCGTGATCCTGCAGGGCGCAGGGAAGCTGCCGGACACCCTAACCGATCCCGACGCGGCCATCACCATGGAGCAGGAACTGGTGGTGTTCGACAACGCCCGCCGAGCCATCCCCGAGCCGCACCTGGGCCTGCTCATCGGCAGTTCCATGCCGATCTCCACCCTGGGCCTGCTCGGTTATGCCCTGCTGGTGGCACCGACCCTCGCAGAGGCGCTGGATGCAGGCCTGCGATTCCCCATCCAGCTGGCCAGCCAGTTCGCCCCGGCCATGGTCCGGCAAGGCAGCGAACTGCATTTCGTCGGCCACGACTGCCATGGATTCTTCGAAGGCTACGGTTTTTTCAGCGACGTGTTCCTCAGCGCCAGCCTGCGGGTCATCCGCGACTGCCTGCAATCGAGCACCGAGCCTTTTACCGCTCACTTCAAGCACCCCGCCCCTATCGAACAAGCGCCCTATCGCCAGCTGTTCGGTGGTGACATCCACTTCTCCAGCCCCTGCGACTCACTGCAATTGCCCGCAGCCCTGCTGACCCGGCGGTTACCCCTGGCGGACCCGATCAGCTACCAGGCCATGCTCAGGTTGACCCACTCGCGGGAGCAGGCCCTGCAGGCCATCGGCGGCAGCGGTGTTGCCCGCGAGGTGGCGGCCTTGCTCAAGTCGGACCTCCAGCACTACAGCGACCTGCACACCGTCGCCCAGGCCCTGAATGTCTCCGAGCGCACCCTTCGTCGCCGGCTGGCCGAGCACAAGGTCAGCTTCAAGCACCTGCACAACAACGCACGCCACCAGTTGGCCAACCAGCTGCTGAGTGCCACCCACTTGCCACTGGACGCCATCAGCCAGCAGCTGGGATTCGCCACCTCCTCCTCGTTCGTGCATGCCTACCGCAAATGGGCCGGCGTCTCGCCCGGGCGCTTTCGCAGGTCGCTGCGCGACTGAGCAGCGGCCATGCCCGGGTTCGACTGCCACGCCATCGAATTGGCCGAAAAAGACAAAAAGCTGGCCGGCTTGATCACCTCGACCCTGCGCGCGGGCCAGATACTGGAACCCGCTTCATTGCCTGTCCAATTCCAATAATACGGTCGCCCCGGCAAGCCACTCGCTGCACGGGAGCGGCTGACAGGAGCCCATCGAATGCGCACCACTGCCGCAGCGCCCTGCACGCCCACCACCGCCGCCGAATCGCGCCTGATACGGCGGCTCTCCTTCACCGATGTGCTGGTCTACGGGTTGCTGTACTTCTGCCCGCTGGCGCCCACGGCGGTGTTCGGCATCGTCTACGGGATATCGGGCGGCATGGCGGCCCTGGTCTACGCCGTCGCCGCCCTGGCCATGACCTTCAGTGCCATCAGCTACAGCGAAATGGCCAAGTCGGTGAATGTCAGCGGCTCGGTGTATCGCTACGTCAGCCTGAGCACCCACGCCTTCATCGGGTTCGTTACCGGCTGGTTGATCCTGCTGGACTACTTCCTGCTGCCAGCCCTGTTGTCGATCCTCACCGCCATCGGCATGGTCCTGCAGTTTCCGCAAAGCTCGCGGGGGTTCTGGATCCTGGTGTTCATCTGGCTGCCGGCGCTGCTGAACATCATCGGCCTCAAGCTGACTGTCCGGGTCAACACGCTGTTTCTGCTGGTACAGCTGGTGACCCTGGCGGTGTTCTTCGCCTGGTCACTGTGGGGCGTGCTTCAGCACCACCACGCCACTGCCCTGCTTGCGCCGATCTGGGATGAGCAGCGCTTCGAACTGCTGGCGGTGCTCTCGGCGATTCCAATCGCAGCCCTGAGCTTTGTCGGGTTCGACGCGATCTCGGCACTCAACGAAGAAGCCCATGGCGGTGGGCGAACCGTCTCCCGTGCCACGTTGATGCTGCTGTTGCTGGTGTCCCTGCTGTTCTTCGCCCAGGTGTACCTTGCCAACCTGTTCGTTGCCCCAGGTACCCGGTATGACACGGAGCAGGCCGAAACCGCCTTCTACACCCTGAGCAGCGAGATCGTCGGTGCCTGGTTCCAGCCGATCATGATCGTCGTCGCCGGGACCGTTTCGGGGGTCGCCAATGCCATCGTCTCGCAGATGACGACCTCCCGGCTGATCTTCAGCATGGCCCGCGACGGGCGCTTTCCGGCCGGGCTGGCACGCCTGGACCGACGGGGCAATCCGCTGACGGCCGTGCTGTGCGTGGCCCTGGTCTCCACCGTGATCGGCCTGGTGGCGGCCAACGAAGTGGAACTGCTGGTGACACTGGTCACCTTCGGCGCCCTGTTCGCCTACATCACCTTGCACATCAGCCTTTACTACCGCTTTCGCAAGCACCCCGAGCGGCATTGGTTCAAACATGTGGTTTCGCCGCTGGCCGGCATCCTGATCCTGGTCGCCGCCCTTGCCAGCATGAGCGACAACGCGCGCTGGCTCGGCGGCAGCTGGTTGTGCATCGGCCTGCTGCTGGCGCTCATCCTGTATCGCAAAGGTCGGCTAGGCAGTATCCCGCTCAACGAATGACACCTGGCGCACCCTCGCCGCAACCTTCACCAGACCAAGGCAGCAAGGCATGTACTTCGATCAGCAACAGCACATTCGCGCACCCGGTGGACAGATCTGGACCGCCATCCGGCACGGCCTGGCCCACCGCCTGCCCCTGGTGGTGGTGCATGGTGGCCCCGGTTCCAACCACCTCTACCTGTCGAATTTCAGCGAGCACCTCAAGGACCGTGCGCTGGTCTACTACGACCAGCTCGACAGCGGCTATTCGGCCCGCCCCCACGACCCGGCCCACTGGACCCTGGAACGGGCCTGCGACGAGCTCGCCGCTGTCGTCGAGTGCCATGGGCTGGAGCGCTTCCACCTGCTGGGCAGTTCCTGGGGCGGCTCCATCGTCACGGCCTACGCCAGCCGCGGGGACCAGCGCCTGGCCAGCCTGATCCTGGCCGGGCCACTGATCAGCGCCGCCGACTGGAATGCCGACAACCACCTGCACCTGCAGCGCCTGCCCAGCCCCTGGCGCGAGGTGCTGCTGGCGGGTGACAGCCAACACCCGCACTTCGACGCGGCCCTGCAAGTCTTCAACCGCAGGCACATGCTCAGGCTCGATGCAGAGCCGCCGTTCATCAAGGAATCCGATCGCCTGCACAACGCCGCGCTGTTCCGGCACATGTGGGGAGTCGTGGACTTTTTCGGCGACGGCGCCCTCGCGCAACTGGACCTGTGCCACCTGCTGCCACAGATCCGGTGCCCCACCTATTTGGTGGTGGGTGAACACGACGAGTGCACTCCGGCGGCCATGCGCCGTTATGCCGGGCACCTGCGCCAGGGCGAAGGCCATGTGGTGCCCGGGGCGTCCCACCTCGCCCATGTCGAGCAACCGGCGCGGTTCTTCGGCTGGCTCGAGAACGTCCTCGGACGCCATGACGCTTCGGCTTGAAAGGCGCCTGCGCAGTCAGTCCAGGGCGCCACTGAGCACTTCGTAGATCAGCCCGGTAGCGACCGTCACCAGGATCAGGTCAGCGCCGGCCTGCATCCACTCATACCCGTCGTAGCGTGGCAACTGGCCAAGCAGGCGACCGTCAAGCTTCCTGGCGATTCCGGGCGGCAGCGGCTTGCCCCGGGCGAGGTTCTTCTGGATACCGGGCGGGAGCGCCGGACCCGGGCGCCAATAATCGCGATGCCCGCCCAGGATACCCAGCACGTCGCCACGGTCGATGGCCGGGCCGCCGGACCGGTTACCCTGCTTGCCCCCTGAATTGCCGTGCCCCTGGCCATGCTGGACCGATCCCTTGCCATGGCCGTTGCCGTTGCCGTTGCCGTTGCCGTTGCCGTTGCCGTTGCCGTTGCCAGGATCGGCTGCGGCCTCCAGAGGCTCCCCAACCAGGGCCGCACAGGCCAGGGCGACCATCAGGATTCGTGGACCGTTCATGCTGGATTTCCCGTTTTTAGGAGATGCTCTGAACTATAGACATTCTTCGGTAACGCCAAACTGTCTGTTCACTCAGGCAGCCGCACGCCTCTACAATGAAGGCCTCATGGACCGAAGCCAGGCCCCTGGCGGCATGCCGTCCAAGGCTCCCGGCACTCAGAGAAAGACAATGAAAAATACCCCTGCCCTGCTGTTGCTGCTGCCGGTGCTATTGGTCGGATGCGGCCCCGACAAGCTCGTTTCCGACCTGCCATCGCCAAGCGGGAAGTATCACGTCGAGATCCGCAAGTGCCCCGAAAAGGGCACCCTCACCTGGGGCGAGAGCCTGCAGGTCTCCGTCCTGGAGTCCGGTCGATCGGAAAAGTGCAACACCTTCATCAGCGCCCTGGCGCAGTTCGATGGGCTGGAATCCGCAGACCAGCTGCAACTGGAGTGGACATCCGATACCGAACTTCGAGCCTGGCTGCCCAGCTTCAATGCCGAATACGGCCCCCAGGCCTGGAGCCATCAACCGCAGTTGCCGATCACACTGGTCTTCAAGCCCAAACCCTGAGCTTGCCACGGACTGCGCGCCCTGGCGCAGGCGTGGAGTGAGGTAGCCGGCTCGTCACTCCACGCCACCGAACAGTTCCAACAGGTGTTGGGGGGCCTAGGCATCAAGGATGCCTCTCCGGGCCTGGTCGCCGCCCCATTGCTGCGCCATGCGCCGCAAGATCACCTGTCGACCCCAGCTGCACCTTGGCCAGTTGGGCCAGGTCCGCGGCGCCATTGATCCCTTGCAACGGGTGCCGCCCTGCCCGGCGCCCACTCCGACAGGACCTTGCACTCAATCCCAGTAGACGGTGTAGACGTGGTAGCCGTCCTTTGGCTCGGGTGCGCCGGCATGCTTGCCATAGGGCCAGCCCGCTTCGATACCATCGGCCTCCAGCCCCTCGATCCACTGCTGCGCGACCTCTTGTGGCGCGCTGGAATAGACATGGATGTTCTCCGCGGCCGGCCAGTCGTCGCACTCCAGTGCCTCGACCCAATCCTGGTGCAGGCCCACATAGACGCCCTGCACATCGGGACGCAGTTCCAGCGCCTTGAACCGTGCATGGATATCACCAATGGACGGACGCCCAAACTCCCACTGATTGGGGGCAATGGACTGTTCCTGGTCATTGCCCTGGAAATATTCATCCAGGGTAACGACCGGCAAATGCTCCTCATCCAGTGCATCCAGCGCTTCGAGTTTTCCCAGCAAGATCTGTCGGTGGTTCATGATTTACCTATCAGTCCATTTCCTGTTCGCCAGCATCATCGATGCCGCACGGCTGCCTGAGCGAAGCCACGCCGGGCCATACGCTCGATTGTCTAGATCGGCCCAGGCGACAGATTCTGTACAGGCATCTGCACCCGGGGGTGTCTCCTCCTGCCAAGCAGCCCTGCTATCGTGGCAGCATCCAGCGCCGAGAATGCGCTGGCCAAGTGAGCAGGAAAACACATCCCATGATCGATCGTGAACACCTGCACCGGGAAGGTTATGAACTGTTGCGTGGAGCGATTGCTCGACCCTGCGAACTTCACCGAAGGCCTCGGCCCGTTAAACTGAAGGCGCTTGCCGGCGCACCAGGGCCTGGCCCGCGCCGGCGTATCCACTGCTGCGTGGAGGTCGCCGGGCCAGTAAGGCCGTTCTTGTCGACGGGCACCAGCCGGCCAATTCCCCACCTGCCCCAGGCCATTTCCATATCACCATCGACCTCGGCCAGCACGTCTGCCCTGCCTACTGCCGAGTACCTCGATGAGTTGCGGAAAATCCACTGCACCGTCATGCAGATTCATGTTTCAACTCCCTGTTGTGGATGACCTGCGCTGAACTGGCGCTCGTACGCCTGCACATGCTCGGGAAAGAGTTCGTCATAGGCCGGGTACTCGATGCCCAGCACATGCACCTCCATGGCATCGGCTCCGGCATCGTCCGAGTAGTCGTAGAGGCACACGCCGGCAGCACGAATCTGCCGAGCGCCAGCGTCCTGCACGGTCAGCTTGAGAGACGCCTGGTCTTCCTGGGCCAAGGCACGGACCTGGCCCTGGATACACGGGTAGCCAGGGCCTGCAACAAAGAGCCCGAAAGCCACGCCCATCGGTGGGTCGCCCCACTCCAGATCGGACCAACCGATAGACTGCCCATCACTGAAGACCTCGAATCGCCCCATGCCGATACCCTGGAAAAACCCCAACAAATGGCTGGCAAGCGTAACCCATCGCCGTTTGCCATGGCACAGAGGCCCCGTCTGGCAAAGCCTGGGCGTGGCAGTCGATGTATGCATCAAGAGCGTTTAATGAGATAAAGCCACAGCCCAGCCGATAGGAACCTTTTCAATGATGCGTCACCTGAGTACCGCCCTCCTGGGTCTCTTCACGGCAACCATGATCTGCGCATGCACCACGCAACTGACCGACGCCGGTCGACAGGTGAACCTGGTCACGGCAGCCTCGGCCCAGGCCTGCAAGGTGCTCAAGGCCTTCACCGTCAAGGGCTCATCCAATGGCGATGCGTTGAACATGGCATTCAACCGGGCCGCCGAGCTGGGTGGCGACAGCGTGAGCGTCATCGATGTCGGCGATGATGCCAGCCTTCAGGCCGCGGCCTTGCAATGCCGCAGTGACGGCCCACGCGGATGAAACTTTCGCCGTGAACGGCCGTTCCTGCGTTGCCCCCTTACTGCCGATCCCCTTGGCCGTAAACACGCCCCATAGAGATGCCAGCCCATGTCCAGGAAAGCACCCGCAGAGGCCAATGCAGCCACTGCCACCGAGATCGAACGCTCGATCCAGGCCCTCAACAAGCTGGCGGAGCGCCTGTGGGGAGATGGCCGCGAAGCCGAGGCCCAGGCACTGATCAATGCGCTGGACGCCCTTAACCGGGCGCTCGACCGCATCCGGATCGGTGAAAGCCGCAGGACCGTCACCCTCCATTAGCGAGTCCTCATGCCCCATGGGCCAGCCATGGCGGCAGTGCGCCATTAGCACATCAGCCCAATCGACCCTCTTCTCCCGGCACGCCTATAGTCCCCGCCCCCGCTGACCCGATGCGACCACCCTCGACAGCTACCAAGGAAGGACACCCCGTGGCGAACTCTCTCCTGCGCGCCAGGCTCTCACTGCTGGCGCTCCCTCTGTTGTGCCCCAGCGTCGTGGCCGACACCTCGGGCGACTACTGGATCATTCACGGCAAGAGCAAGCGCTACCACAACGAAATCTTCATCGCCGATGCCGCCGGCATCCTGCACAAACCCCAAGAGGTGCAGTCGGCGATGATCATGCGGATCTTCGAGGACCCGGACATGCCCCTGCTGGCGGCCTACGAGGTCCAGTACAAGTGCAAGGAACGCAAGCTGCGCCTGGACAGCACCCGGACCATGCGGCGCCTCGACTATGCCTTCAAGGATGCCGCCACCGTGCGCGACTGGATCGATCCACAGCACAGCACCTACTGGCTGCAGCGCACCTATGCATTCGTCTGCGCCCCGGACAATCGCGAGCACAACCAGATGCTGCCGATGGGCAGGATGTCGAACGCGCAGATGGTCCAGGCCGCCCAGGCCCTATTCCTCCAATTGCCTGGCGCCCAGGCCAGTAGCCCGGCGATTCGGGATCTGGATGCAATGCTCGGCAACGCCCCGCCGTGACCCCTGCTCACCTCGTGCCCTGCACCGCTGGAGGGCTTGCAGGCATGACGTCAAGCGGTCGTCTCTCGGGTCGAACGACGCCCATGAGCCCTTCACTCTCCAGGAAGTTCCTGATTGCCAGCGAGTAGGCACCTGGGCGCGAGAACCCGAACATGTGGCCGGTGCGCGGCATCACCACTTCCTGCGACCGCTTGATGCCCTTGAGCAGGATTGCTGCGGCATCTGCGCCGCTTGTCTTCTTCTGGCGTCAGGATCAGCGTGGTCACCTCGATCTGCTTCAACAGGCTCGTGTAGTCCGCCTGTTCGATCGAGCGCAGCCGATTGAATAAGCACTGTTGAAAACAGCAACTTGACGAGTGCTGGCTCGACAGGAAATCAATGAGCGAGGACCGAAGGAGAAATGGCCTCTTCTTTAACGATTATTCGATTGTGGCTAATGCCCTTACTTCATGGCCACGGGTATTTCCACCCATCATCCCTTACAAAAAAGCACCCATTAATACAGTTCCTGCTCCAGCAAGATCTGATACTGCCCGGGCTTAAAGCCCTGGCAGGTTATCCAAAAGGGCAATGTCATTTTGGTAAGAAAGGAATCATATACATGCGTCTCCCTCGCCTCTTTACTTGCATCAGCTTATCAACCGCATTGTTGGGTCTGATAGGCTGTGCACCTACATCTATTGTGAGCCCCGTGGCCAATACCGTGCGTATCACTCATAACGAGCCAGGCGCCGAATGTCAGTTCCTGGGAGATGTTACGGGTAGTCAGGGCGACTTTCTGATGGGCAGTATCACCGGCAACGCCGACCTGGAGACCGGAGCCCGGAGCCCGTAACGATCTGAAAAACAAGGCAACCGCGTTGGGGGGCAATCGGGTTTATTTGTTAACTCAACGAGCGGGTCAAACCGGTTCGGACAAACGACTGGAACAGACCAACGTCACCCTTTCAGGGAATGTTTATCGCTGCCCTTGACGCTGAACTTGATCAACTCAAGCCTGGATCCTGAATAATGTTCAACAGGTACGACGTTCTTGTGGTACGGAACGTCCACTTCAAGTTGATTGCGGAACTGATTTCACCGACGCCCCTGGCGGGCAAGTTGAACGACACTGACTGAAATGGCAACTACCGTTGGTTACAGCCGATCGCAACAGGTGTAAACGGCCCCTTGGCTGCCCTTCGCAAAAGGCAGCTATCGGCCAGAAGCGATCAACCGCTCAAACTACTTAAAAGCCACTGGTTGCTAACGTCATGGATCCGAAAATAGCTCACTCGGTCGAAGGGACGGAGGCTTTGCTGCCTAGTCGAATCAGTTCATTGGAGAAACACAAGCCGACGATGATCAGTGCCGCTCCTGCGTACAGACTTTCACGCGGTACTTCATTAAGCGCCACAAACGCCAGGAGCGCGGCGAACAGTGGCTCAGTCAGCTCCAGCGCTTGCACTTGGGATGGCTTGAGATACTCGATGGCCTTGGTGGTGCAGAAGAAGCCCAGGATTGTCGGCAGCGTGGCCAGCGCCAGAAGTGCGGCAATCGCCAGTGGCGACAACTCACCGATCGCGAAACCATCCGCCGCAGCCGGCATCAGCAGATACAGGCTGCCAAAGAACAGCAATTGTCGTGTGAAGTGCAGCCCGCCCGACACTCCCATACGTTTCATGGCAACCGAAAAGGCCCCATAGCCGGTGCCAGCGATGGAGGCGAGCGCAGAACCTTGCAGGGTAAAACCCTGCTGCAGGTCGCCACCGAAGATCACCGAAATCCCTGCGATAGCCAGTGCGGCGCCCACGGTAGCGTTCGCCGTGATGGGGTCCTTGAGGAAAATGCGCCCCAGAATGATCGAGGAAAGTGAAGCACTGGCCATCAGTATCACAACCACACCGGCAGCAGTGTAGTGTCGATAGGCGGAGGTTTCGAAATGGAACAGCACAAAGATGCCAAGAAATGCGCAGATAGCCGCCTGGGTCCATTTGGTCGTAGACGCCGGGCGCTTGAGGAAAAACAACAAGATCGAAAGAAGCACGCAACCCAATGCGGTCTTGATGACGGCGACACTGCTAGCGGTGAAACCATTGCTCATGAGTATTTTGCTGAGCACACCGATCGTTGCGTTCAGTGCCGCAGCGGAAACTGCAAATATGACGCCTTTGCTGAAAGTAGATTGCATGGATGACGATCCCTGTCGCTGAGTTGTCGCTCGATAGAATGCCGCCCTGTATCGACGGCGCAAAGTATTAGGAGTACGAGACCCTCCAGCCCCAGGATTTATTCTGGCATAAGCTGAATTGCCTAGTAGGAGGCTATTCGCCTTCTTGTCACCGCAAGGCAGAAGTCAAAAAGCCTAGCCTTTGGCTATGCAATATGAGTTGACGAACATTGCAGTGTGCTGCAACGACTGACGTATATCCGGCTTGGCTATTCCATGCCTGTTGGCAAATTGCTCGACCGCTGCTGTATCAAAACGGGTGGTCTGGATAAAGTCCAAGGCTTCGGGTTTTGTATTCAAAAACCATGCGACGGGAGGAATGCTCAGTAGCAACTTCAGCAAGCGCAGAGAAATGTAATGCTTGGGCGACTTCAAGCCCAAAGGTTGTGCCACCTGTGCCAGGAGCTCTCGCAAGTTGGGAGTCTGGTCATCGAGCGCCAGCAATTCCTGGCCCACCATCGCAGGATCAAAAGCACACACCGCCACCAACTCCGCCAGGTAATCCACGGTGACCAGTGGCAGCCAATGCTCGGCGGTACCGGGCACTGCAGTCAGCTTTCTCTGTACAAGGTTGCGAATCAACTCCACCAGTGGCTGACCGTCAAGGATATGCCCCGTGCGGCTGTGGCCACAGACCGTCGCAGGGTGGACAATGGTGATCTCCCCACCCTTGGCGGACATCACTTCCAGGGTCGCAAAATGCGACTCCAGCTTGCTCCCCTCGTAACCACCGACATGTTGGTAGACGGCAGGCCAATTCGTCAGCTCCGGATGGCGAGGATCGATTCCGATGCGCTGCAGATATTCATGATTTTTCACCATGTAACCGCCGATCATCACCAAACGGCTTTTTTGCTCAGCCGCCAACAGCGCCACGCGCTTTGCCCCTTCCACATTCACCGCACGTGAATGCTCCACTGAAAGCCCCCATGCGAAGTGGGCGCCCAGGTGGAATATGACTCTGGCGTGCCTTAACACTTCTCGATCAGCAAGACTAAGCCCGAGGTTGTCCCGTTCCAAATCGCCAGCTACTGCAAATACCCGGGTTGCATCCCCGCCCAAATGATCGACTTGCTCCCGCAGGGCAGCGAGTCGCTCTGGTCGACGCATCAACACCCGAATGGTGTGACCTTTTGTACTCAGATTCGCCACCAGATGTTGACCGACGAAACCTGTCCCGCCGGTGACAAAGCACTCCACACTCATTTCCCTGTTCCTTGTTCAAGGTGAGAAATCGAGCGTAAACTATCGACCCAACTCTATAGTCAAGCGGTGTTTTCATGAAGATCGGCGAACTCGAGGCTCGCAGCGGCGCCAGCCGCCATACGCTGCGTTACTACGAACAAATCGGCCTGATCTCATCGCTGCGGCAAACTAACAACTATCGCGTTTACACAACGCAAACCCTGCAGGATCTGGACTTTATCCAGCGCGCGCAAAGCATGGGGTTTTCCCTGGGAGAGATAAGCGAGATTCTGGATGCGCAGCGCAACAAGCTGATCGATTGTGCTGAGGGCGCCAAGCTAATTGAAAAGAAGATGGGAGAAATCAAACAGAAAATCGCCAACCTTCAAGGCATCTATCGCTATCTCGACGAAGAGCGTGCAACCCTCGAAGCCAGTGCGGCCAAGCAACTTGAGCTTCAGCAGCTAAACGGTTCTGCCAACTGAACCGTCATGATCTGGGAAACGCAAGCCGCAGGCTTCTTGCAGTTTCAAGCCCGGGATCCCATTGCGGATTTTATTTGCCCGCCAGTACTTCCCTCAGGGTTCCAAACTGAAGACGGGGCTCGCCTGGCAGAGACAAGGCATGCACGGTGCAACTCTTTGCTGGGTGACTTCATGGAAGTCATACATGGACCTGTGCCTACTGCCGATCAGTTAAGGAAGTTGTAGGAGCGAGGCTTGCCCGCGATGAACTTCAGAGCACTGCGTTTATCCAGCCAACACGCGCTACGTTAACGATCCTTACGAGCAATCGAGCGTCGACCGGCTTCTCCTACGGCGGATCACCTCGCTTAACTGACGGGCATTTCCTGCGCCGTTTACGGCTGGAATCGAGTGCCGCAAGCGTGGCATAGCCAGGTGCGGCGCCACTCTTCGTACTCATCATATTGCTTGACGTTGTGTCGCCAGTGCCGGACGAACCCGATCACACCGATGGCGATAAACGTCACGCCGATGAAGAACCTGGTCCAATCCACTTCCCATGACAGTTTCAGGCCGTCGTACAAGATGATGGCGCCCACCCCAGTAAGAATTACCGGACCAAGCAGGCGCTTGGCACCTGGAGGAGCGACGCTTGCGGCCAAAGCGGTCTGATGCCGACCTGTAGTTTCGACGGTGACACTGGGGCCGAATCCGGATTGGGATTGCGCTTGATGGGTTGCTTGTATGTGGGTAGTGCCAGCAGCATGGATGACGGACAGAAGCTGGACGCTTTGGCCTTGGCATTGCGGGCAGCAGATGGCGTTGTTGCTCACCACGTAATCATTCCTTTGAAGGGCGGGAAAAGGCCATTCTAAAGCAATCTAAAGCCTCTGCACATCTGAGCACCTTGTCTGATCAGGCCGTGTCATGTTGCTGGACATGCATTTCGATGCCTGAACACCAGGCGTGTTCGCTCCAGCCATGGGTCGCCAAAAGCAAGGAACTTACTCGGCCCGCCGTACAGGTGATGCAGCAGGAAAGGCATCAGGAGCACGTAGAGTCACCCACGCGTTAGATCCATCGAACCCTGCCGATCCGTAGGCCTGCTCCCACCAACCTCACCTCGCCCACTCCCGCCCCCAGCCCTGAACATCCGGGACCAGATTCGGACAGCGGAGCCGACGACAATCTTTGCTGGCCGTAGAACGTCAGGCTGGCGACAGACCCACTCTGTTTCGTCCAGGCAACTACAACGCTCAAGGCTGAAGCAGCGCCCTCAGTTGCAAAGGAACCTCAATGACTTCTCTGGTAACCGGTGAGACGCAAACATGTGTAAGGCTAGAAGTGAATGCCAGAACATCTGGAGTGACACTGCCGTTGACTAGAAACGTGAACGAATGAAGCCCAACATTGGAAACACTGACATTGATAGACAGTTCATCATCCCATGTGACCGGATGAAGAAACTCTAGCGAGAAGGCCCTTGCTGGAGGCAGTAAGTCGAAACCGAGGAGCGTTCTCAAACCGGGACCGGACAGCCAGACTGTAAGTGCCTCATGAACGGCCTCAACAACAAAGTACGAAAACCTGGGTGTATAGACAATCCCCTCAGGATCACAGTCCCCGAACAATACCTTTCTCTTGATAATCACTGGGTTCGGCACAAGTTCAATCCTTACTATCGAGTGACGGAGCGATAACCACCAAGCCACAGCTCCTGCTTGTTCAAGGATACGATACTTTCTCTTATCTCCACTGCATGGCCGCTATAGCGGCCAAGGACGAGTCCCCTATGCACAACAATAGGCGCCGGGAGGTGCAGCTAGACTTGCCCCTATCAAACTGGACACCACCCCGTTAAGTTGCTGTCTCAGCCAGGCACCTGAACTCCCGAGGTGGGCGGTAGTTCAGTGAGCTGTGCGGGTGTTCGTCGTTGTAATGCTGGAAGGCGATGGCCAGCTTATGCAGGGCCGTCGCTCGATGGGGCTTGGGCATGTGACGGATGTAGTCACGCTTCATAGTCTTCAGGAAGCTCTCCGCCATGCCGTTGCTCTACGGGCTGCACACCGGAGTTGTCAGGGAACGCACGCCGATGCGCCGACGGCCTGCTTGATCTGCTCGACCAAGGCCGCATCGTTGAGCGTCCGGCGTGGATGCGGCTGCTTCGCCGGAGTGGGTTGTTTGAGCCGAACCGTCAATTGCGAGCGCGCCACACCGAGACTCTCACTGAACGCTTTCACTGGTCGTCCCCGGCAACAAAGGTGAGTGCGCACTCCATTTTCGCAAGCGGGCGAGCGCCGCAGCATGGTGCAACCAGAGGCCCGGTACTGCACATTTGAGCGAGCATGACCAGATGATCAAAGCGGGGTTGCCCATGACCGGCAGCTTGGTCACTGGCACCACACTGCCCGTCGCGGGCAGCATGCTGACCAGTCGATGCCATAGCCAAAGGACACAACCGCGCTTTCGATGCCCAGTGAAAGAGACTTCAACCCACGACTTGTTCCGTGCCGCTCTCGGCCCCTTGCTTCTGGGGAGCGTCCTTGGGCTTCGACTGCTTGCGTCGCGCTTGCCCACGCTGCCGTGAAACCTGCTGCCTGGCATGCAACGCCTGCGAAACGGTCACGGTGCCAACGGCCTGGCCATTCAGGTCGAGCCGTGGTGCGTCCTGCACCATGCAGGCCCAGTAGCGGCTGCCCTTGCACCAGGTAGCAATACCTAGCTTGAGCTGCTCGCTGGTCAGCCCGAGCAGTTCCAGATGCTGCTCGGCATCCTTGAAGATGCCCTCCTTGAGCGGAACCTTGGGGGCTGGATTGACCGGAAAAGCCAATGGAAAGTGCTTCTGCAATCGCCAGATAGCCTCTACCGCGGGATCTTGCTCACGCGGCTTGGTCTGCGCGGAGGACTTGCGCTTGCCCTGTTGGGCGCTATCAGTTTTTACCTGCTGTTGTTCAGCCCGCAGGCGGTCACGTAGCTCAGCTAGTTGCTCAAAACCCATTGTTCATTTCAGCTTCATGGTTGATCGTGGCGCGAGGTTACCCCAAGCAGACGTTTGGAGCAGCCTAATCGAACAACGAAATCAACCTAGCATTCCGAGCGGTAACAGGCTTTGGCCCTCATTCGCCGATTTTCCGTGTAGTGATCTACCAACCTTTTGGGCTGGCGTGTCGCAATGGTGATTGACAAGGCCGCACCATAGGCGCCGCCTACCCGCACATGACTCTGCAGGCCCTGCAGGTGATCCATGATGAAGTTGGCCTGGGTTTCCAACCCGTACACCTCATCCGGTAAACGAAGGCTGCGCATGGGGCTTTGCCAACAGCAGACAGGCATGCAGACTGAAAAATTGTTCTGGATAAAATGATGAAAATTTTCAGGTTGAAATCGAATTCACGTGACTTTGCGTCATTCATTGAGGACTACCCTGATGGGCAACAGAGCATCATCGGTCGAGCCATGGCACAGCAATGGAAGCCATTTGAGGCGGATTTCCAGCCAATTGCATTGATCCAACGTGCAAGCGACAAAGGAAAAAAGAACTATCAGTTCGACGTCAGCGGGGCCTTGGGACCCTTTTTTGTATTCAGCGAGAATGGCATACAAGCGCTCTCGGAGGGCTTCCTTGCCAAGCACGGGCAATTCCTCCCCGTTAACACGCCAAGCAAACGGAAAACCTTCCTGGGTTACTACCCCATCAATCCAGCACCAAACTGCCTGGACATGGAGCGATCGAAATACCGGATTTACGAAAACGGATTAGTGATCGATAAAGTCGTCCTGGTTGGCAATAACCTGCCACAACGGGATGTGTTTGTGATCGAAGAAGACATCATGCGCATTTTTGTGACCGAGCGGTTCAAAAGACATGTCGAGGTCGCGGGGCTCAATGGATTTGATTTCTCGGATGGGATCGAGGTGTATTGAGATATCAATCCCATACGCCGATGGACAACGGTTTCTACCTCCCCTGCTCCTGGGCCAAATTGATCCCCTGGTTGACCGGCGAGCATCAATCTACCTCAAGGCTCCTCAACGCGGCGCTAACAGCAGGCGAATGCAAAGCGATCCAGAAGTGACGCACGCGACTGGCCGCACTTCAGGCAATAAAAACCCCGTAGACGTTAATCCACGGGGTTCAAGGATGGGGCCAAGGTTGGTATCGCACCCGCACAGGCAGATTGTTAATCCAGATAAATCCTCAACAACTTCAAATAAATTCGCGAAGAAAATTCAGAATCCCTGGCTCCATCCTTGGCCATCCTAGATCAACCCCAGATTGGAAAACCGAGGGATTTCAAGAACGACTAAATCCCTTCAAACTTGAAGGGTGGAGATTCCTCGAAGCTAGCGGACACCTCGCCCGAGTAAACTTTCCGTTGGTCTTTTCCGAGATCCAGTTTTTTAACCTTTCCAGTAACCTCGCTGAAATCCAGCTTGTTCAGGTCGACCCAGAAAGTATTAGGCGTAACAGTGGATTCGAAAAAATACTGCTTCTGCTTATGATCCGCTACTGTGCGCCAGCGCGTTGATGAAATATTAGGCTGATCTGGAGTTGTAATACCGTACGGCACAGAAACGTTACGTATCACACTGAATACGCTTGCAGCCGAGAACCGCGCATCTTGATTCTTGGGAATGGCTTTCACATAGAAAGACGCCCGGGCAAAACGATCAGGTGAGCGGTTAGTGCCGGGTAGCATTTGCGTACCGTCGACACCTTCCCAATACTTGTTCATTTCCAACTGTTCATCAAACACCGGAGAGTTTGTCATGACCTGATAAGAACGGTTGTGATGGATCACTTGTTTCCCTGCGATATACTCGATAATCGCACTGTCTCCCGAGGCATCGGAGATTGAGAGGTGCAGCGTCGCTAATCGAGTTTCTTCGGGAACTGGAGCTGTCACAACATAGAAAGGCTCAGCCTTGAGGACCTCTACTGCTTCAGCCACCGTCTTGAAATTATCCAGAACATATTGAGCCCAGGCAGCGATACTGAGACCTGCTTTACGCTGATCGACCTTGGGATACTCGGATTCCACTAGCCATAGTAGATTTGCCACCAGACCCACTTCATTCATACCGTCCGTTGTAGAAATATCATAACCCGATGCAATAACACTTCCATACTTCGAAGTCCATGTCACCGAGCTTGGACCTGCTTCACCATGGCGTTTCATTCCTTGCGGGAATATCCACAGATTGGTTTCCACATCCTTTGCCCAGTCCATCGAGCGCGCAGTAAAGATCTGCTGGTTATCCCCCAGAAATACCAAGCGCGTACAGGAATAAGCCATTGGTAGAAATGAAAAAAAACTCACCACGGCGGTCAAAATCCATTTTATTGCATGCGGCATCTTTCTCCTCCTTGAACCTCTAATCACAAAACAGATCATCTGAACATCCATTACACCCCTGAAAACTAGTTAAAAAACCGGCAAAGTCAAGAACACCAACTTTCTTGACTCCCAAGACATCCTCGCCAAGCCGAAAACAACTGAAACCCTATTAACTCGCCATCTGCACCCTACTTTTATTTAGAAACTGAACCTAGAAAACACAGGCAAACTGATAGCAAAAAAACCTTGGTTATTCATCAGCCGAATCACAGACCAAAGGCAAGAACTGCGCTTGACATAAAAAATATCGGACCTACATTCAATCACTCCAACCAATTAAACAAAATAATCTCAATATCAATAGCCAAGATATTAATCTTATTAGCGAGAAAGCACCTGTATTGATGAATCACTGTTCGGGCCGTTGAAAAATTCTTGCCAGTTGCAACACTACAGCTACGCTTATGGACGTGTTGCCTTTTCCAGTTGGCAACTCTGGCGACGTTGTATACGGCTACATACTGCCTGCAATGATTGGAGAACATCAGGTAACCAGACCCTATAACTCTCAGTCTAAAAGGAATATAGACATGGGCATTAATGTTAAAAACAACTCATCAAACAAAATTGAAGTTGCCATCAACCAATGGGGCAATGACGGCCAAACGGGTTACTTTTCGCTTGGCGTAGCACAAGCAGACAACTGGAGCAGGAGCGACAGCCGTGGCTTTGTGCTTTCGTTGAGAAAAGGAGGAACAGAAAAGCCATACTACGTCCAGTCTGACAGTTCAATTGTGGTTGAAAATACAGACGTGAAAGATAACGGTCGCGTTATTTCTCCAATCAGCCATTAATTCGAAAACATCATTCAAGGTGCCTGCCAGGCACCTTGTCTTTAATAAACTAGGGCAGATAAATAGTTAACAAGCGACGCTATCGTTGATACCTCTCACGTACATGCGCCTGACACACCCACAAAGCGATCAGGCCTTGATCGTCCTCGCCGATGATGGTGACAATTCGTTGAGCCGCCGCTGGGGCGAGTTCATAGCCTGAAAACGGAGTGGGTGCCGACGGAGGGCTACTTGAACGACGGAATTGGTCGAGCAGGACATAGGTCGATTCTCATGCAGCCTTACAACTGGCCATAGCCGCATCAGCACAATGCTTTCTTGCCGCCGGCGGTTGCGGAAGAAAAACTCAATTCTGTGTCCGGTATGAGTTGATCACTACAAACCGAAACGCCTGCGGTGTCCACGCTGTTGAAAAAAGACTCAGTTGCCCAAGCACTTCAACAACAGGGTCAACACCCTGTCTTCTTGCGAGGCCAATGCCGCGGTGATCCCCTCGCATCTCCCATTCAGAGATAGCAGATCACCAGCCAGTACCTCTCCACTGGACATGCACATATCCAAAGCAATGCTAAAAACCCCATTACCTACCTGCCTACTCTCAAAAACAAGCTCAACCTCTTCAGGAAAGATCGTCAAGTAGACGCAGAGCATTTCATCCGCGTATGTGTAGTGGCCATGATTTCTTTTGAGTAAACCATTTTGGCTTTTCGAAGCCCTCTCATAAACATTATCTAAGAATTCTTGAAGGATGAACAAAAACTCTGGCTTTTCAGTGCTCATTGGGTTCCCTTGCGAGCAATAGACTTCAACACGCTATTCTAACCAACAACGACAGTGCGCGAGCTTCACGATACGCAGGGGCAGCCATCTGCGGGTCCTTACCATCGGTGATGAGTAGTTGTTCTTAGCTATCTGCTTACCAACCCTGAGACGCATCGCCTCTGCTAATCGAGAGAATTATTGACAGGTCGAAGAAATTCAACTCTGGCTATCTGATCGTGAACAAGTCGGTGGAAGAAGGTCTTCCGAGCGCATGCTATGCCAGAGATGGGACGACGCGAGATCGAAAGCTTTGGCCAAGGCTATCGAGCAAGGCGATCGTGGGTTGACTTAGAAAATAGCCAGGTTTCAACTCCGGGATATTTTCAAGGATGGAAGCCAATGTCGGAATCGAACCGACGTAGACGGATTCGAAATCCAGATAAAATTTCAATTTTTTCAACCAGTTATTGATAAATCTGCTCCGTAAGAGCCATTTTCAAGAAAGGATGAAACCCACGACCTACGCGGATCATGAACTTGATTGCGGCACTGATTTTGTAGTGCTTCTCCACCATGCAAAACCCAACAACTGCTGCATTCTAAAGTCGACAGATTTATGCGTTAACGGCTGAAAATCGGATAGGTATTCGCCCCCCTTCCTTAATAGGCGCATGCCGGTTTAGGCCATACAAATACGGGAAAATCGCCTATGTTCAGTAGCCTATAACAGCCCTTAACGGCTCAAGCTTTGTCCTAAATTTGCCCTGAACATCCCAGCGATTTTCAGTTATGTAACTCATGGAGTTAATCACCACCTAAGTGGCTTTGATCGATGAAAATCGACGCTCGCAATAGACTATTTTCAGCCGGTTTCTGCCCTTCGCGATAGACAGTAATCGGCCAGTACCGGACGCTTGACAAAGGGCTACACTTGGCCAAAATCAGACCAAGAGCTTGTTGGTGCCTAGACAGTAATGTGTCCCCTAACAATGTCGTTTTTGCTCCTTTATACGAAAAGCACAAGGAATTAATATAAGAAATTGAATTTCTAAAAATAGAAACACACAAGAATGAAATAAAAACAATAACTCTAAATTAAATCTAATCAAAGAGCGGACAAACATGAAAAAAGAACAAAAGTTAATTTTGATTTTTTCCATAATTAGCACTCTCGCAGGATGCGGTTTTTTTCCACTCGCACCGACTCCTCCAGCAGAGCCCCCGATAGGAAAAAACAACTCTAGAATTGATTTACCAGATGTCCAACTAATTTCAGAACTTCCTCAATTTACAAAAGAACTGAATGAAATTCAAATCGCAGACAGCTTTAACTCGGTAGATCCTAGTTGGGTTATAGGTGCGCTGATTGAAAAAAATACTGGAAATGTTTACCCACTAGATAATTTCTTAAAAGCAGGTGCAAAACCAAAAATAACCCCACTATCAGAAATAGTTTTCAAAAATCTTATTGAGAACTCTGCAACTGCAAAAGCCAACTGGTTAGATTTCACCAAAGCATCTGTAAATTCAAACACAAAGGCGGAAGTCACCGTCGCAAAAATTTCCAATGTATCAATAAACAGTAACAATATTGACAAAGCAGTAATAATTAGCCATTTCAAAGACATACCAAAAAGTGAACGAGATAAATATGGCGTAATCATTGGTTACTCCGACTTTGTTTTATCCGCCACCTACTTTCGAAATTCTGGCGCTGAAGCAATAGCTTCAGGATTTGGAGCTAAAATAGAAGGTAATTGGTACAGCAAGTCTGAGAATTCGTCTCTTCAGCATCGAATAATAGCAGTATGGTCACCTCTCCCTTATGTCATCGACGCCATACAGTCTCCGGCAAAGAAAGACCTCACCGATTCGACAAGCGAAGCAATAAAAGACGGAAAAATTGAGATACAAGAAATACAGGAAATCAACTACATCCCATCGGAATTTTGAATTTAGACACCGACCTATACAGCTATTAATTACTTAATGCTCCTCACTTAAAATAACGCTGACAGCAAGGAGTGCGCTTCTCACCAGCGATTATTGATTTGTTCCAGAACCTTCATCACCTTATCAGTTTCCGATGGTTGAGCCATCGCGAAGAGATCGTCGGTGTAATCGCCCGACTGACACAAATTCAACAGTAAGACCTCGGCCTTACTGTATTTGAAGCCCGGACTGAAAACGCGGTCCAGCGCTTCCACAGCCATTTTCGTCATGAGGCGGACGTCGTTGGTTGGATACGCCGCACAAATTCTGGCGCAACGACAAAACGATGGAGCCCTCCCAGCTTTCCCGATTTGGTGTGAGGTGTGCAGTTTTGACGGAAGATCTTGGAAAGGCCTTTTTGACGTGGTTTCGGGGGGATTCCCCTGCACCAACATATCCATCGGCGGGGACGCCTCTGACCTGGACGGTGAAGCAAGCGGATTGTGGGTGGAGCAGCGCCGAATCATCGATGAAGTACGATCCCGCCTCGCGTACATGGAGAACTCGCCAATGTTCACTTCTAGGGGGCTTGGACGCATTCTCGAGGACCTGGCCGAGCTGGGGTTCGATGCACGATGGGGAGTGCTCAGCGTATACGACGCCGGCCTGGATCACAGAAGGGGCCGTGTCTGGATTGTGGCCGACGCCAACGGCTTCGGACGGGAAAAGCAGCGTTCTACCAGAGACCGCCAGGAAGAGAGCCGAAAAGTCCTCGCGGGGTGTACGCCTGCCCGAGCACTTAACCCTTCTGGACTTGCTGACTGGAGGGCGGCACAACCCCGAGTTCAGCGAGTGGTTGATGGGCTGGCCATTGCAATGGACAGACATCGCGCCATTGGTAATGGCCAAGTTCCGCGAGTGGTAGCAACAGCATTTTATGCACTTTCCAGGTGAGGTGGCCGCATGACCACTAACAACGCCCCAAATACAGATAACTCACAGCAGAGTGAAACACTTGACCAGGACGAACTGCACACCATTCTGGGTATCAGCTCCCATCCAAACAGATCCAATGGCTGACAAACAACCATTGGGAGCTTGTTTTGACCGGTGTCCGACGCCCCATCGTCGGCCGGGTTTACGCCAGGATGAAGTTAGCCGGCGTCAAATCCTCTGCAGCTAGTGCCGTGACTGAAGTCTGGTCTCTCAACCTTGCGAATGTGAGCTGACCCGTGCGCAAGAGAACCACAGCCAACCGCGACCTACCGCCACGCGCGGTGCGCCGTATCAGAAAGGACAAGAACGGCCAGATCTGGACCGCGTACTACTACGACGGCAGTGACGCTGCCGGCAAACGCAAGGAAACCCCACTAAACAGTAAAGTTTTGGTACGCCGACATTTCCTGCAGGCAATAAAAAATGTTCTTCACGGATTACCGGGAAACACACTCTTGATCTTCATGAAAAAGAATTCGCTATCCCGGTAGCCATAGGCCATTCGTTTGATGACCTTAATCCGATTATTGAATCCCTTCCAGTTGCCCGGTATGCATGGGCCATCGCACCCGGCTCAGGATGCCGCGCCAATAGCCCTTCAAACGTTTGGCATATTGCTTCAGAGCGGGTATCGCGATTTCATCAGCCAGACACAGCCACTGTTTCCACGCTGATCACCAGCCCCAAGCGGTTGTGGGCGACCACAGCGCTTCGAGCTCTGCCTTCATCAGATAAACCGTCATCAACGATTGATTGGCAGCCAGCAGATCCTGTAAGTGCACCTGTTGATCTGCACTCTTGAGATTCTCCGAGTTTCGCAACAGCAGCCACCGCGCTTGCTTGATGACCTTGCGCGCAGGCTTGTCATGACGCAGGCGGTTGGCTTCATCGACCCGTACTCGATCAATCACTTCTCGCCCATATTTGGCCACCACATGAAACAGGTCGTAGACCACCCGTGCCTACCTGAAGGCCCTGCCAGGTATCGCCGTCATATCGCTCCGCTCCCCACTGGATGCCCGTTTTGCGAAACAACCACCCAACGCGATCGGCGCCGAGTCGTTTATGCGCTTCGGTCAGGCCGCTGCGGGCCAGCAGGTGGTCGCAGGCCAAGCCTTGGGCGCAGATGTTCAAGCGTCTGGCCACCTCATGAACCGGCTCGTCACAAAACAGCGCCATGCCGAGCACCAGCCACAGTACCTGGTCGGTGGGCAGGCGACGTCGGCGAATAGTGGCCTGACTGGATAGCGCCAGTGCAGACGCTATCCACTCAATGGGAATGTTTTGAGTGAAGGTGCTCAGGTCGCAGAAGTTGAAAAGGTCACCGAGATCGAGCAAGTCCTGCTGAACAGACATAAAAAATCCGATGCCTGAAGTCTGGCATCTGATTTTCTAGGAAGCCCTGTACCAGCTCAAATGCTTAAGTGATCAGCATTACGCTTGGGCGAAGTTCTTTTAGAAAATTTTTATCTGTGCCCTGAAGAATCTGAAACCTCTCCCAAAACATTCTCAGGACTGCTTACAGACTGAACTTCAACAGTCTGCGATGTTTTTTGGGTCTGTAATAATTCCTTTTCTCCCAGTTGCCGGTCACTTTCTCGTAGCCGTTTGGAATCAGCCCGATATGAAAGAAGTGCCATAAAAATCTTCATTGACTCCAGTCCTGCCATCCCCCCGGCCAGCTCGACAGGCTGTGTTTCAACATTTGGCGACTCCGGTTTTGGCTGTAAGCGCTCTTGAGCTTCCAACTGCCGAACGCTCTCGCGGTAAGCCTTGTAATCAACTACAAAATTTGCCGCCATCATAAAAGCCAGTGTAGCTGCCACACCTGCAACCCCGCCAGCCAACTGACTGGCCCAAAAGATAGAAATGCGGCCACGGAAACGAAGGACCAGCATTGTGACCAAAGCCCCAACCCAGACAAATAGCAGAAACGGGATAAAAGCTATTACGAGTGACTCCCCCCAGGCTTCCCAATTCAGCAAGACCCACAACGTCTGTAACACAGATAAATCTCCAGAATCTAAACATCAAAGAACCCTAAAGCCCTCTGGACTCCCTTCTCAACCAAGCAGCAAACTTCAGTAGATGATCATCTCAAAGGGCACGTACTGGGTTTTGACTTTGTTGAAATAGAAGGCCATTTCAAATGGCTTTTGCTTTGACAAGGTCCACGCACGGGAGGATTTTTTCAGCGCAACGTCAGACGATTCTAGATCAGGCTGCAAAGTACGCATAACGGCGTAGGTCGAGCACATCATAAGACGAAGTTCGGGATCGTTCTTTGCTCCCTTGATACCCAGGAACTTGACCTTACCTACCTTTCCAGCACTGTTGATTTCAACAAACATTTCCAGTTGTCCCCCCTTCAAGCTCAGAGTTTGATAAATCACCTCACCATTCTTCACGGCTTGAGCCTTACCAAACGCAGCGTCTGAACACTGCGGAACCTCCTTGAATCTCTTCTTCATTCCAGACCCAAGTTCCTTCGAAGTCAGTGGCAGGCTTAGCCTCGTCCTTTTTCGAGTTCCAGTCCTCCGGGATCAGATACTCGACTTCATCCTTTGCCGCAAATGCAGGCACCACTTGTGCAGCCAAAAGAGCACACACAGCTAAACGACCGATCATTCCTTTTGACCTCCGTCCAATGGACCGCGGATCGTAGCGCATCTTCAGAACAAACATCGCCCGCTTTCAGCGCAAACCACAAAGAAGATTTATGTAGCGTCGGGGCCATCGAACCCCACTAAACAGTAAAGTTTTGGTACGCCGACATTTCCTGCAGGCAATAAAAAACCCCGTAGACCTTAATCTACGGGGTTTTCAAGGGTGGAGGCCGAGGTCGGAATCGAACCGGCGTAGGCGGATTTGCAATCCGCTGCATAACCATTTTGCTACTCGGCCCCAAATGTCCAATGCCTGAAAAACAACACTGAGCACGTACAAACTGGAACGGTTTTCGAGATTTTCTATCTCGCAACTCTTTACGTAACCTTTTGATTTATAAAGAGTTTTTCCGTTTCCTCGCTGAGGAATGGTCGCAATTATGGACGTGTTTTCCACTTCTGGCAACTCTTATTCGATATTTTTTCTAGCGGGCCGTTTCTACAGCTTTTATGGCTGAAACACGCCCCAGCGCTATCACTTGCCACGCCGGGCTGGCCCCAGGACGTCCGTCCATGGCTGCCTCTTGCTGCGCCTTCGTTCCTACCTACCCGTTCGGGTTATGGCCTGTGCTCCAGTGCTCGCGGACAGTAAGCCATCGGCTCGACCCGGGTTCTTCCATCAGGTTCAAGGCGGAGTTGAAGCATGCATAGAACATTGGCTGCGGTGTTTGGCGTGGTGCTGGTGGTGGCTGCCAGCGGGGTGCGGGCCGATGAGTCGGCGGGCAAGACCCTGCGTCTGTACAACTGGGCGGACTATATCGGCGAGCACACCCTGGCCGGGTTCGAGAAAGCCACCGGAATCAAGGTCATCTACGACACCTTCGACTCCTACGAGACGGTCCAGGGCAAGCTGTTGCCCGGGCGCTCCGGGTATGACCTGGTGCTGCTCAATGCCGCGCTGGTACCGCCACTGCTCAAGGCGCAGGTGTTCCAGCCGCTGGACAAGCAGCAACTGCCCGGCTGGCAGAACCTCGACCCCCAGGTGCTCGAGAGCCTGGAGCGTTATGATCCGGGCGTGCGGTACTCGGCGCCCTACACCTGGGGCAGCAACGGCGTGACCTACAACATCGACAAGATCCGCGAGCGGATGCCCGACGCGCCCATCGGCTCGCTGGCGATGCTGTTCGATCCGAAGGTGGTGTCGCGCTTCGCCGATTGCGGGGTGACCCTGCAGGATTCCCCCACCGACATCCTGCCGCTGGTGCTGGCCTACCTGGGGCGCAATCCCGACAGCGTCGAGCCCCGGGACCTGGAGGCCGCGCAGCAGGTGTTGATGGCGGTGCGGCCCTATATCCGCAAGTTCGATTCCAGCGGTTACCTCAACGGCCTGGCCAACGGCGAACTGTGCCTGAGCGCTACCTGGTCAGGTGACTACGCCACGGCCCAGGCGCGGGCCAGCGAGGCCGGAGCACCGGTGCGGCTCGACTACTTCATTCCCAAGGAAGGCTCGCTGATCTGGTTCGACAGCTTCTATATCCCCGCCGATGCGCCGAACGTGGACAACGCCCATGCCTTCATCGAGTACCTGCTGCAGCCACGGGTGATGGCCGAGATCAGCAACTACATCCGCTACGCCAACGCCAATCGCCAGGCCACCGCGCTGCTCGATGCCCAGGTGCGGGACAACCCGGCGATCTACCCCGACGTCCCGGTCCGCCAGCGGCTGTTCACCCAGAAGATCCAGTCACCGGCCAGCATCCGCCTGGTCACCCGCACCTGGAACAGGGTGAAGATCGGCAAATGAATCGTCCGCCGTTTTCCACAGACTTTCCATGCCCCATCGCTTGAAAGGTGAACCCCATGACCAATCGCTGCGCAAGCTTCTTCCAGCAGTTCGATGAACAGCAACTGGTGGCCGCCGACAAGGCGCACTACATGCACGGCTTCCACATGTTCGACGAACACCGCGAGCAAGGCTCGCTGAACATCGCCGCCGGTGAGGGTGCCTACATCTATGACACCGCCGGCAATCGCTACCTGGATGCCGTCGGCGGCATGTGGTGCACCAACATCGGCCTGGGCCGCGAGGAAATGGCCGAGGCCATCGCCGATCAGGTACGCCAGCTGGCCTACTCCAATCCCTTCTGCGACATGGCCAATGTCAGTGCCATCCGCCTGTGTGAAAAGCTCGCCAGCCTGGCCCCCGGGGACCTGGACCACGTGTTCCTCACCACCGGCGGCTCCACTGCCGTGGACACGGCCTATCGCCTGGTGCAGTTCTATCAGAACAGTCGCGGCAAACAGGCGAAGAAGCATGTGATCTCGCGGCTCAACGCCTACCACGGCTCCACGTACCTGACCATGTCCATCGGCAACAAGGCCGCCGACCGCGCGCCCGAGTTCGACTTCATGGGCGACCTGTTCCACCACATTTCCTGCCCCAACTACTACCGCGCACCGGCCGGCATGAGCGAGGCGCAGTTCCTCGAGTTCCTGGTGGCGGAGTTCGAGGACAAGATCCTCACCATCGGCCCGGACAAGGTGGCGGCGTTCTTCGCCGAGCCGGTGATGGGCTCGGGCGGAGTGATCATTGCGCCGGACGGTTATCACCGACGCATGTGGGAGGTCTGCCAGCGCCATGACGTGTTGTATGTTGCCGACGAGGTAGTGACGTCCTTCGGCCGACTGGGGGCCTTCTTCGCCTCGGAACAGGTATTCGGCATCCAGCCGGACATCATCACCACCGCCAAGGGCCTGACCTCCGGCTACCTGCCCCTGGGCGCCTGCATCTTCTCCGAGCGCATCTGGCAGGTCATCGGCGAGCCGGGCAAAGGCCGCTGCTTCACCCATGGTTTCACCTACAGCGGCCATCCGGTGAGCTGCGTGGCGGCGCTGAAGAACATCGAGATCATCGAACGGGAAAACCTGCTGGACCATGTCGAGCGCGTCGGTACCTACATGGAGCAGCGTCTGCAAACCCTCGCCGAGCTGCCGCTGGTGGGCAACGTGCGCTGCAAGCGCCTGATGGCCTGCGTCGAGTTCGTCGCCGACAAACAGAGCAAGGCGTTGCTGCCCGACACCCTGAACATCGCCGAGCGCATCCACCTGCGGGCCCAGGCCAAGGGCTTGCTGGTGCGCCCCATCGGCCACCTCAATGTCATGTCGCCGCCCTTGATCATCACCCGTGCGCAGGTGGACGAGATCGTCGAGACGTTGCGTCAGTGCATCCTCGAGGCCGCCGCCGAACTGCATCGCGACGGGCTCTGGCAGGGATGATGGATACCCTGGCGATGCGCGATGCGCGAACGCAGGCCGCGGTTTTACCCAACCTGCACCGGCTGGTTACACTGCCCGGCATGAGCGCATCCCCCGACATCACCGCCCCGCTTTCCCTCCACGGCCTGCTGGCCTGGCATGCCAGCCTGGCCCAGGCCTTGAGCGCCGTGGACCAGGCGACTTTCCTCGATCACCTGGCAGCGGCGCTGAGCGCCCTCACGCCCATCGAGTCGATGATGATCAGCCTGGAACGCAAAGGCCTGCCACCGCAGTTGCTGCATGAACAAGGGATTGTCGGGGCGTACCGCGACGAGATCATCAACCGCTACTTCTCCCGGGGTTATCTGCTCGACCCTTTCTGCCTCGCGGTGGAAAGCGGCCTGGCCGAGGGTTTCTACCACCTCTCGGACATCGCCCCGGATGACTTCTTCAGCAGCGAGTACTACAAGACCTATTACCTCAAGACGGGTGGCGCCGAGGACAGCTACTACATCGTCGACCTCGATCCCCAGAGCAAGATCTCGCTCTGCATGTTCCAGGGCCTGAGCGGCGAACGCTTCACCGGCCAGGCGCTCCAGTTGCTGCGGGCCGTGGAACCCCTGGTGCTCGAGCTGCTGCGTCGCTTCGCCAGCACCGGCGGCTTGCAGCAACGGGTCCATCAGGCCACCCCCGGCGCAGTGCTTGCCCCGGCCGAATTCAACTTGCGGATCGAAGCCGCCTTCATGAGTTTCGGAACCCCGCTGCTGACGGTGCGCGAACGCGAGATCGCCCACCTGATCCTGCGGGGCCACTCGGTGAAGTCCACTGCCAAGGTGCTGCAGATCTCGCCGGAGACAGTGCGCATGCACCGCAAGAACCTCTACGGCAAGCTGGCCATCAACTCCCAGGCCGAACTGTTCGCCCAGTTCATCGACTGGCTGACCCAGGGTCGCCCGGCTTTGGCAGACTGACCGCCCGTAGCGGCCTCGCCCTGCGCCGCCCTACCCCGTAAGATGCCGCACTGGGTCACCCTCAGAAGAGTCTCTATGAAGGCGTTCAACGACTATCGCTTGCCATCCCTGGACGCCCTGCTGGCCTTCGATACCGCCGCCCGCCTGAAGAACATCGAACAGGCGGCCGAGGCCCTGGCGCTTACCGGCAGTGCCCTGCGCAAGCGCATCAGCGGCCTTGAGCAACTGCTGGGGCTAAGCCTGTTCGAGCGCCAGGCTGGCAGCCTGCGGCTCACGCCAGATGGCCAGCTGTACCTGGAACAGGTGGCCCCGGTGCTGCAACAGCTGCTGGACATCCCCCAGCACCGGCGCACCCTGCAGCGCAAACAGCGGCTAATCCTGTGCAGCCCTCCGACCTTCGCCCGGCAGGTGCTGATCCCGCGCCTGGACGAACATAGCCGGACCCATCCGCAGATCGATCTGCAGATCCAGCTCTCGGCGCCCTTGTCCAACACCAGCAATGGCCAGTGCGACCTCGAAGTCCGTGGCGACAGTCTCGACGCGCCGCCGGCCAAGCGCCTGCTGGACGAGCAACTGCTGCCCATGGCCGCTCCCGCACTGCTTGCCCGTTTCGCCCCCCTGCACCAGCCCGCCGACTTCAGCCGCCTGCCGCTGCTGCGTTCGCCCCTGGAGCCGTGGCGCCCCTGGCTGCAGGCCGCCCGCCTGGACCTGCCGGAGCCCGACCAGGGGCCGACCCTGCTGGACCTGGGCATGCTCCTGGAAGCCGCAGCCAACGCCCAGGGCGTGGTGCTGGCGCGCCCATCCCTGGCTCGCAGCTGGCTGGCCCAGGGACGCCTGGTGATCCTTGGCCAGGTCAGCAGCCCGCCGTCCTATCACTACACCCTGCACATGCCGGCGCCCTCGCCTGCCGCCCAGGACCTGGCCCACTGGCTGCAGCGAATCTGCCGCGACGCCGTGGCCCAGGGCAACGCCCACGCCCAGGCCTGACGCCACCCCTCACCGGGGGCCGGGAAAAAAACGCCCACGCGCCAGGAATTGTTTTCCGCATCACCCTGCGCCCAAGACACTAGTCTGCTGTGCTCCACCCCACAGGAGTGCCCCATGCCCATCATCACTTGCATCGAAGACCTGCGCCGGCTGGCCCGACGCCGGGTGCCACGGATGTTCTACGACTACGTCGACGGCGGCTCCTGGAGCGAAAGCACCTACCACGCCAACCAGGCCGACTTCGCCCGGATCAAGCTGCGCCAGCGGGTGGCACGCAATATCGACAACCGCTCGCTGCAAGTACGTCGGCTGGGCATCGACATGGCCATGCCCCTGGCCATCGCGCCCACCGGCCTGGCGGGCATGGTCCACGCCGATGGCGAGATCCTCGCCGCCCGGGCCGCGGCGGCAGCCGGCATCCGCTACACCCTGTCCACGGTGAGCATCTGCTCGCTGGAAGACGTCGCCCAAGCCACTGCGGCGCCGTTCTGGTTCCAGCTGTACGTGATGCGTGATCGGGATTTCGTCGGCCGCCTGATCGACCGGGCCAAGGCCGCCGGTTGCGACGCCCTGGTGCTGACCCTCGACCTGCAACTCAGTGGCCAACGGCACAAGGACCTGAAGAACGGCCTCAGCACCCCGCCCCGGCCGACCCTGGCCAACCTGCTGAACCTGCTCGGCAAGCCGCGCTGGGTCGCCGGCATGCTGGGCACCCGGCACCGGCATTTCGGCAACATCATGGGTCACGTGCAGGGCGTGCACGACATGCGCCAGCTGGCGGAGTGGACCTACCAGCAGTTCGACCCCTGCCTGAGCTGGGACGACATCCAGTGGATCAAGCGGCGCTGGGGCGGCACCCTGATCCTCAAGGGCATTCTCGACGTCGAGGATGCGCGCCTGGCCGTGGCCAGCGGCGCCGACGCACTGATCGTCAGCAACCACGGCGGGCGCCAGCTCGATGGCGCGCCGTCGAGCATCAGCATGCTGCCGGCCATCGTCGACGCCGTCGGCGGCCAGGCCGAAGTCTGGATCGACAGCGGCATCCGCAGCGGCCAGGACGTGCTCAAGTCCCTGGCCCTGGGCGCCCAGGGCGCGCTGATCGGCCGGGCGCACCTGTATGGCCTGGGTGCCCTGGGCCAGGCCGGGGTCAGCCAGGCCTTGCAGATCATCGCCCGGGAAATGGACCTGACCCTGGCCCTGTGTGGCCACACCCGCATCGAGCAAGTCGACCGGCAACTGCTGGTGCCCGGCAGCTACCCCTTGCCCTGATTGGCGTTCAGCGGGCTGCCCAGGCGTTGAAGCGCTGCTCCAGGTCTTCGCCGTGGTCGACCCAGAACCCGGCATCCACCGCCCGCGCGCCTTCGAGGTTGGCCTCGAAGGTGGGCAGCTGCTGCTGCACCGCTGGCGGCAGCAGCGCCAGGGCCTGGCGATGCACCGGTCCGTAGGGAATGTGCTGCGAGAACACCTTCTGCGCCTGGGGCTGGCTGGCGAACCGGATGAAGTCCTCGGCCAGGGCCTTGTTCGGCGACCCCTTGACCACTGCCCAGTACTCCGGATCGTAGAGGCTCTGGGACCAGAGGATGCTCAACGGCATACCTTCCTTCTGCGCCATGGCAATCCGGCCGTTGTACGCCGCACTCATCACCACATCGCCGGCCACCAGCCACTGCGGCGGCTGGGCCCCGGCCTCCCACCACTGGATCTGGGGCTTGATCTGGTCGAGCTTGGCGAAGGCCCGGCTGACACCTTCCGGGGTGCCCAGTACCTGGTACAGCTGGGCCGCTGGCACGCCATCGGCGAGCAAGGCGATTTCCAGCGTGTACTTGGCGCTCTTGCGCAAGCCGCGCTTGCCCGGAAAGTCCTTGAGGTTCCAGAAATCGGCCCAGGACCCGGGAGCCCTGGCCAGCTTCTGCGGATCGAAGGCCATCACCATCGACCACACATACGTGGCGACGCCGCACTCGGTCAGGGTTCCGGGCACGAACTGCCCGGGATCGCCGAACTTGCCCAGGTCCAGGGGTTCGAACAACCCCTCGTCACAGCCGCGCAACAGCTCCGGGCTCTCTACTTCGACCACGTCCCAGCTGGTCTTGCCGACCTCGACCATGGCCTTGATCTTCGACAGTTCACCATTGTATTCGCCGGCCACCACCCGGGCCGCGCCACTCTGGTTGAACGGTTGGAAATACGCCTGTTCCTGGGCCTGCTTGGTGGCGCCCCCAAAGGAGATCACCGTGAGATTGCGCGGCTGGGCCGCAGCCCCGGTACACAGCACCAGCACAGACAACACAACGCCACAACGCAAGATATTGGACATGTAACCCATCCTCGAGAAAGCCGGCTCGCCCGCACGAGCCCGCACAGCATCAACCTGGCAGCGACCGTAGCCACGGGCGGCGCCGCACCAGGCACAACGAGCCTCGTTCAGCGCAGTACCGGCAGACGCGGCACGGACCACTGCACCCGGCAAGCATTGCCGGGGGGCCAATGGCCCGGTGTGTTGGATGTGTCCTGGACCCATTGCGCAAGAGGCGGCCAGGTGATGTTCGAATGGCGGTTCATCGCTTGCTCCCTGTTGTTTTTGTAGGAAGAACAAATCGATCGGCAGTGCATTGCCACCGCGCCCGAACAGTCGGGGCGGCGCATGCAGGGAGGTCATTGTTCGCCCAATCCGGAGCATTGCGAAACGAGGTTTTTGTGAGGCACAGGCAAGGGAAAAGCTGCCTTGCAAAGAAGGCCGCACTGTTCATGACCAACCCTGCGCAAGCCGGCTAGAATCTCTGCACCTTTGCCCTACCAGCCGACGAGATTCGCCATGAGCTACGACTTCGATACCCTGCACCCGCGCCACGGCACCGGTAGTACCAAGTGGAGTCGCTACCCCGAGGACGTGCTGCCCATGTGGGTGGCGGACATGGACTTCGCCGCGGCACCGGAGATCCTCGACGCCCTGCGCCAGCGCCTGGAGCACCCGTTGCTGGGCTACAGCGTGGCCCGTGACGAACTGCGCGAGGCGGTGGTCGCCGACCTGTGGCACAAGTACGCCTGGCGCGTGCAACCCGATGAGTTGATCTTCCTGCCCGGGGTCGAACCGGGTTTCAACATGGCCCTGCACGCCTTCGTCCGGCCGGAGCAACCGGTGGTGGTGCAGACCCCCAACTACCGGCCACTGCGCCTGGCCCCCGGCAACTGGCAACTGCGCAAGATCGAGGTGCCGTTCCAGGTCACCGCCGAAGGCACCTACAGCACGCCCATGGCCGAATTGCGCCAGGCCCTGCACGGCGCCGGCGCGCTGCTGCTGAGCAACCCGCACAATCCCCTGGGCAAGGTGTTCCCCCGGGAAGAACTGCAAGCAGTGGCCCAGGCCTGCCTGGACCAGGGCGCGCTGATCGTGTCCGACGAGATCCATGCCGAGCTGTGCTTCGACGGTCACCGGCATATTCCCACCGCCACCCTCGGGCCGGAGATCGCCCGGCGCACCATCACCCTGATGTCGGCCAGCAAGGCCTACAACGTCGCCGGGATGAAGACCTGCTTTGCCATCGTCCAGGACCCGGCCACTCGCCTGGCCTTCAACAACGCCCGCGCCGGCATGGTGGACAGCGTCAGCCCCCTGGGCCTGGAGGCCACCCACGCCGCCCTGACCCTGGGGGGCTCCTGGCTACAGGAGTTGCTCGCCTACCTGCAGGCCAACCGTGACTACCTGCTCGAGGCCGTGCGCACCCGCTTGCCGGGCATCCGCATGCACGCGCCACAAGGCACTTACCTGGCCTGGCTCGATTGCAGCGGCCTGGGCCTGGAGGATCCCCACGCCTTCTTCCTCGAACAGGCCAAGGTCGGTCTCAGCGCCGGGCTGGAGTTCGGTGACAACTGCAAACAGTTCGTGCGCCTGAACTTCGGCTGCCCGAGAGCCCTGCTGGAGGAAGGCATCCGCCGCCTGGAGCAGAGCCTGGGCCGACGCTGAAGCAACCCAGCCCCCACACCGACGCCGCAGCAGCCTGCAGACACCCGCGCCGGCAGCTGCGGCCCACCCCATGAGCTACCTGCCGCCGGTCTCCGGCTCTTACGCATCCCCGCATCACCTGTAGCCGCTGCTGAGCCCGCGAAGCTGCGCAAAGGCCCGCAGGGCCTTGCTTGGCGATCCTCCCGCCGGACCTCCAGCGCCCGTGAAATCGCTGCGTCTGCTGCGCAGCCTTCGACAGCGACTACAGGGTTCACAGCGACAGCGGGTAGCTGACGATCAACCGGGTCTGGTCGAAGTCGCTGTTGAAGCTGCGTCGGTTGGTGGCGTTGTTCAGCCGCAGGCTGAGGTTCTTCAAGGTGCCGCTCTGCAGGGTGTAGCCGATCTCGGTATCGCGCTCCCACTCGTGACCGCCATTGCCGGCCTTGGTGGTGGCGTGGTCGCCACGGCCGTAGCGCACCATGGCCAGCAGCCCGGGAACTCCCGAGGCCGCGAAGTCATAGTCGTAGCGCACCTGCCACGAACGCTCGCCGGCATTGCTGAAGTTGCCGTTGAACATGTCGTTGCCCAGGGTCCGCCCGCTGCTGCCGTAGACCGACATCCAGGGGCTGTCGCCGCTGACTTTCTGCAACCCCAGGTACAGCGTGTGCCCGGCCCGGGAGGCGGAGAACAGCCCATAGGCGGTGCGGCTGTCGACCCGGCCGATACGCGCGCGGCCGTCGTCGCGGTCGATGAAGTAGCCGAGGTTGGCTCCCAGGGTCCAGTCGCCCAGCGGTTGCTTGTGCAACAGGTTGAAGTAGCTCTGGCGGTAGATGTCTTCCAGTTGCGAATGCCAGGCCCCGAGCAAGGTGCGCTGCTGGTTGAAGCGGTATTCGGCACCAGCGTAGGTGAAGCCATCGGACTTGACCCCGGGCGCGGCCCAGGCCGAAAGATCCTGCATGTCCGAGGAATTGCGCAGGCTGACAGCGCGGTACTGTCCGGCCTGCAGGCCCAGGCCGCTGATCTCCCGGGATACCAGCATGGCCCCGCGAAAGGTCTGCGGCAGCAGGCGGCCGTCGTCATAACGCAGCAGTGGAGTGTCCGGCAGCAGCTCACCAAGCTTGACCTCGGTGGCGGAAACCCGCGCCTTGAGGGCCGCTCCGACACGACCGAAATTGTCCGCGGCGCGCCCATCGTCGTGCACCGGCAACAACTCCGAACCGCTGACCGCGCGGCTGCTGTCGAGCTTGAGGCCGAACAGGCCGATGGCGTCCAGACCGAAACCGACAGCGCCCGGGGTGTAGCCGGAACTGAACTTGAGAATGAAACCCTGGGCCCACTCCTCCACCTGCCCCTTGGGTGCATCATGATCGCGAAAATCCCGGTTGAAATAGTAGTTGCGCAACAGCAGGTCGGTCTTGCTCCCCTCGAAGAAACCGCTGTCGTCGGCAGCCCATGAAGGCGCGCACAGGCCCACGGACAAGGACGCCCCAACCAGGGAACGGCAGAGCATCGGATAACGGGTGTTCATTATTATTGTTCTCCGCTTTTCATAGGCGCAGCCGTGCCCCGACAGGCCGACCACAGCCCGTCCGCTCATGGATGCTCAAAAGCCCGGCCAGGGTGGCCGGGCGTTAATCAGGGTGCCGGGTCAGAAGGGATATTGACGTGGCCGATGTTGCAGGCTGATCCAGTGGTCCCGGGTGAACTCATCGATCGCCCAGTCGCCGTTGAAGCGCCCCAGCCCGGAGTTCTTCTCGCCCCCAAAGGGTGCGTTGGCCTCGTCGTTCACCGGCACATCGTTGATGTGGGTCATGCCGGCGCGCACCTGCCGGGCGAAGTTCACCCCGCGCTCCAGGTTGCCGGTGAACACTGCGCTGGCCAGGCCGAACTCGCTGTCGTTGGCCAGCTCCAGGGCATGGGCTTCGTCCCGGGCGCGCAGCAGCCCCACCAGCGGGCCGAAGATTTCATTGCGCGCCAGGTCCATGTCGGCACGCACCTCGCCGTACACATGGGGCGCCAGCAGGTTGCCGTTCTGCCCGCCCTCATACAGCGGCTCGGCGCCCTGCTCGCGGGCCAAGGCGATCTTGTCATGCAGACCCTGCAACTGGCGGGTGTTGATCACCGGGCCAATCACCGTGTCCAGCGATTGCGGATCACCCACCTTGAGCTGCTTGACCCGGGCCACGAAGCGCTGGGCGAAAGCGTCATAGAGCTGCTCATCGACGATGATGCGGTTGATCGCCATGCAGATCTGCCCCTGGTGCAGGAACTTGCCGAACACTGCGGCGTTCACCGCCTGCTCCAGGTCGGCATCGTCCAGTACCACGAACGGGCTGTTGCCCCCCAACTCCAGAGCCACATGCTTGAGGTGTTCCCCGCCACTGGCGATACGGCCGATGCCGCGCCCCACCGGGGTCGAGCCGGTGAAGGTGATCAACGCCGGCACCGGGTGCTCGACAAAGGCGTCGCCAATCTCGCTACCGGCCCCCACCACAACGCTGAACACCCCGGCGGGTAGCCCCGCTTCCTCGAAAATCCTGGCCAGCAGCAGGCCGCCGCACACCGGGGTATCGCTGGCCGGCTTGACCACCACCGCATTGCCAAGGGCCAGGGCCGGGGCGATGGAGCGCTGGGTCAGGTGCAGCGGGAAGTTCCACGGGCTGATCACTCCGACCACCCCAAGGGCGCTGCGGTAGACCCGGCTTTCCTTGCCCGGCACATCGGATTCGACAATCCGCCCGTGGACCCGCGCCGGGAAGGACGCCGCCTCCAGGGTGATGGCCCGCGCCGCGCCCCACTCGGCCAGGGCCTTGATCCGCGTACTGCCGGACTCGCGGATGATCCAGTCGACGATTTCCTCCTGGCGTCGGTCGAATATCGCCACCGCCCGGTGCAGCACCGCGGCGCGCTGCGATGGCCCCAGGGCTGCCCATTGCGGCTGCACCTGGGCGGCCTTGGCGTAGGCTGCATCCAGGTCGCTGCGGTTGGCCTGGGCCACTTCCAGCAGCAGAGCGCCGTCGAACGGATTGGTCACCGCCAGGATCTTGCCGGCGGCACCGGCGCGCCACTGTCCGGCGATGGGTTGCAGATGCAGGTCGCAATAAACCGCGTTGCAATCATTCATGGAAAATCTCCTCAAGGAACAGCATTCATAAACCAATGTGTCACCCGCAACGGGCTGGGTTCTACTGTGCGGTGGCGCGTTTTTCGATCAGCCGCAGCAGGCCGAGCAGGGTTTCGGTGTGGGGCACGGCCACACCCGCCTCCCGCGCCCGGGCCAGCACCTGGCCGTTGATCGCACCGATTTCCGTAAGCCTTCCGGCCAGCACGTCCTGCAGCATCGATGGCTTGTGCGTGCGGTGGTTGGCCATGGCAAAGGCCACGCTGTCCAGGCATCGCTGAGCATCCAGCACTATCCCCTGGGAGCGGGCCACGGCCACCACTTCCATGACGATGGCCCGGGCCAGTGCCACGCCTTCCGGCGCCGCGTCCAGCTGGCCGACGGTGCAGCCGGTGGCCGCGCACAGGCTGTTCAGCGCCGCATTGAAGGCGACCTTTTCCCAGATCGACGTCCACACCTCGGGGTCCACCGCGCAGTTCAACCCCGCCGCGTCCAGTACCGCCGCCACTTCACGGCTGGCCTGTTGCTCGCCCTCGTCGAGGGCTAGCACCCGGACCACGCCCTGGCCGTGGGACTGCACCTGCCCCGGCCCGACCATGTCGGCGGGCCAGTTGGTCATGCCGATCACCGCCTGCCCCGGGGCCACATGCCGGGACAGCGCCTCGGCATTGCCCAGGCCGTTCTGCAGCGTCAGCACCCGGGTGTGCCCGGCGATATGCCCGGCAACACTGCGCAAGGCGCTGTTGGTGTGCAGGGTCTTGGTGAAGACCAGCAACAGGTCGGGGTGCCCCGCGGCCTGTTCCGGGCGACAGGCGTTCAAGCCCGTGATGTGCCGCTCGCCGCGGTCGGTAGTCAGCAGCAGGCCGTCGTTGCGGATCGCCGCCAGGTGCGCGTCGTTGATGTCCAGCAGGGTCACCTGCTGGCCGCTTTCCGCCAGCAGGCCGCCAAACAGCGAACCCATGGCACCCGCGCCGAGAATGGTGATGTTCATCGAACCTCCTGATGTGAGTGGCCGGTTCAAGCACCGGGCCGCGGTCATGACTGGCCCGGCAGGCGCCGGGGAATGTGCCGGCCCACGATCAGCAGCGCCAGCAGCGCCATGACCATCACCGAGCCCAACAGCATGAGGTAGCCCTGGGCCCCGCCCTGAGTGATCACCAAGGCTCCGGCGAAGGCACTGAGAATCGCTCCCAGGCGCCCGAAGGCCAGGGCCGATGCGGTACCGGTGGCGCGCACGCCGGTGGGATAGATAAAGGCACACAGCGCGTACATGGTGGACTGCACGGCGTTGACGAACAGGCCATGCACACCGAAGCCGAAGATCAGCAGGCCGGTATTCTGGTGGATGTCCACCCCCTGCAACACAAAGGCGCTGGCCGCGCCCCCGGCGCAGCAGATCAGCAGCGGCCAGAAGGAACCCCAGCGGGTAATGGCCACCGCGCACGCCAGCGCGCCGATCACCCCGCCCAGGTTGTAGGCGGTCAGTCCGGAACCGGCCACCGACAGCTCCAGTCCTTCGGACAGCAGCATGGTGGGCAACCAGCTGAAGGCGCTGTAGACCGCGGTCAGGCACATGAAGAAGGCCACCCAGAGGGCCAGGGTGTCACGCCCGTACCCCAGGGCGAACAAGGCGCGGAAACCGCCCTGCTTCTCGCTCTTCTGCTCCAGGGCATCGGTGTAGACCACCCCCGCCGCCATCGGCCGGCCCATGCGCCCGAGCAAGGTGCCCAGCTCGTTCCAGCGTTGGGGTCGACGCGCCAGGAAGCGCGGCGATTCCGGCAGCGTCGCCAGCAGGGCAAAACCCAGGACGATGGGCAAGCTGCCACCGATGAAGAACAGGGTGCGCCAACCGTACAGCGGCAACACATGGGAGGCGAACAGCCCCGCCAGCATCCCGCCCAGGGGCACGCAGACAATGGTGGCGGTCACCGCCAGGGTGCGCTGCCGCGCCGGGGTGAATTCGGCCGTCACCGTGGTCGCGCTGGGCAACGCACCACCGATGCCCAGCCCGGCGATAAAGCGCAGCGCCGCCACCGCCACCGCGTTCGGCGCCAGGCCAATGGCGCAGGTGGCCACGCCAAACACGAACACACTGGCGATGATCGCCATGCGCCGGCCGAAACGGTCGGCGAACAGCCCGGCACAAGCACTGCCAATACCCATGCCGATCAGCCCGGCCGCCACCGCAGGGGCGAACGCCTCGCGGGTGATGCCCCATTCCTTGATCATCAGCGGAATGGCAAAACCGATCAGCTGGCCGTCGAAACCGTCCATGACAATGGACAGCGCCGCCAGCAGCACCACCAGTTTCTGCATACCGGTGAAGGGCCCCTGGTCGAGCAAGGTGCCGATATCGGCATGGGGGGAACCGGAGCGCGCCGGCTGGGTCGCGTCGTCTATCACAGCGGTGACCGAAGTCGTGTTCATAACCACCTCTTTTTATTCTTCTGGTGAGTCCGCAGTTAAGGTTGGCAAGGCCGGGCTTGCACCCGGCGCCAAGGCAAGTCCTCAGGGTTCGATGGTCAGTGTCGGCACCTCGATCAGCACCGGGCGGTTGCCCGCCAGGGCCTCAGTCAGAGCCAGGGCAAATTCCTCCCGAGTGCTGGCCTGCACCGAATGCACGCCATAGCCGCGACCGATGGCGCAGAAGTCCAGGCCGGGCACGTCCAGCCCCGGAGCGTCGCTGACCTGCAGCACGCCGGCGAACCAGCGCAGGGCGCCATAGGTGCCGTTCTTCAGAATGATGAACACCACCGGAATCTGGTACTGGGCGGCGGTCCACAGCGCGGTGATGCCGTAGTTGGCCGAGCCGTCGCCAATCACTCCGATCACCCGCCGCTCCGGCCGGGCCAGTTGCACGCCCACCGCTGCCGGCAGGCCGAAGCCCAGCCCGCCGGCTGCCGGGAAGTAATAGCTGCCGGGCTCACGCATCTCCACTCGCTGCCAGAACGCGCCTACGGTGGAGGTGGATTCCTTGACGTAGATCGCATCCTTGGGAGCCAGCTCATCGAGCACGTCGAACACGGTTTCCGGGCGCAGCAGGCCGCCCAGCTCCTCTACCGGAGTGGCCAGCGGCAAGGCTTGGGGCTGCGGCCGGTCGCAGTCCGGCAGCGCCCAGACCAGTGCCTGCAAGGTCTCGGCGATATCCCCCACCAGCGCATCGCCCATGGGCGCACGCGCCGCTTCGCCGGGATCGCAGGTGATGTGCAGCAGCTCGGTTCCCTCGGGCAGGTAGTCCCCCGGCGCAAACTGGTGATAACGGAACACCGGGGCCCCCACCACCAGGATCAGGTCATGGTCCGCCAGGCAGCGGCTGATGCCAGCAATGGCAGCCGGCAGCACCCCGCGAAAGCTCCGGTGACGGGTGGGAAACGGGCAGCGGGAAGCGGACGGCGCGACCCAGGCCGGCATGCGCAGTTTTTCCGCCAGTTGCACGGCCAGGTGGTTGCTCTGGCTGCCATCCACATCAGGCCCCAGCACCAGCACCGGACTGCGCGCCGCCGCCAGGCGCTGCACCAGCGAACGCAGTTGCGCCGCCGAGGGCAACCCGGCACTGGCCACCTGGCGCCGGGCCAGGTGCTCGACCCCGGCCGGCGCCGGACGGGCCCAGTCATCGTAGGGAATCGACAGATAGACCGGGCCCTTGGGCGCCTGGTTGGCCATGTGGATCGCCTGGCTCAGGGCCCGCGGCACGTCCTCGGCGCAGGCCGGTTCATGGCTCCACTTGACCAGGGGCCGGGGCAGTTGCGGGGCGTCGACGTTGGCGAGCATCGCCTCGACGCCGATCATCGAGCGCACCTGCTGGCCGGCGGTAATCACCAGCGGACTGTGGGAGTACCAGGCATTGGTCAGGGCGCCCATGCCATTGCCGGTGCCGGCCGCGGCATGCAGGTTGACGAATGCCGGCTGACCGCTGGCCAGGGCGAAGCCGTCGGCCATGCCCACCACCGCGCCTTCATGCAGACCGAGGATGTAGCGGAAGTCTTCGGGGAAACCCTTGAGAAAGGGCAGCTCATTGGAACCCGGGTTGCCGAACACGGTGGTCAGGCCTTGTTGTCGCAGGATGTCGTAGGAAGCGCTATGGACGGTTTTCATAGGGGCCTTTGCCGCTGCTTTTTAGAATTTGAGTTACTCTTGCAGCCGCCAAGAAATTGATCAAATCGATACTATCTCTATTAAAAATAAGACCCGTCTATATCAATGAGGCAACATGAGCCACATCGATCTGAACCTGATCCGCACCTTCGTCACCCTCTATGAAGCCCGCAGCGTGACCCTGGCCGCCGAGCGCCTGTTCGTCACCCAACCCTCGGTCAGCTACGGCCTGGCGCGGCTGCGCGAGCTGTTCGACGACGGCCTGTTCAGCCGCACCCGGGACGGTATCCAGCCCAGCCAACTGGCCGATGAGCTGTATCCGGCCTTGCGCGAATCCCTGACGCGGATCGAGAACACCGTGCACAGCACCCGGCGCTTCGACCCGGCGACCACCGAACGGCGCTTTCGCATCGCCCTGTCCGACCTTGGCGAAATGGGCTTCCTGCCGCTGATCCTGGCGCGCCTGAACCAGCAGGCCCCCGAGGCCGAAGTCGAAGTCCTGCCGCTGCAGGTGGACCAGGCCGGTGAGTGGCTCAGCAGCGCCAAGGTCGACGCGCTGATCTGTCGCAAACCCTTGACCGGTACCCGCAGCCAGGTGCTGATCCGCGAGCGCTACGTGTGCCTGCTCAGCGACCGCCACCCGCGCATAGGCACCCAGCTGAGCCTGGAGCAGTTCCTCGCCGAACGTCACATCGCCGTGACCCGCACCACCGGCCACGGCAGCGTCGAGGACGTGCTCAAGCAGATGAATGCCAAGCGCCGCATCAGCCTGCAGGTGCCGCACTTCTCGGTGCTGCCCAAGGTGTTGCCCGGCACCGACCTGCTGGCGGTGCTGCCGGCGCAGATCGCCCGCCTGTTCACCCTCGAAGGCGGCCTGCGGCAACTGGAACTGCCGTTCTCCGTGGGGGAGTTCGAAGTCTCGCTGCACTGGCACCCCAACAGCGACAGCAGCGCCGCCCTGACCTGGTTCCGCCAGACCGTGGCCGCGGCCATCATCGACGGCCAGTCTTGAAGAGGGGTGAATTGGCGGGGCCAGGCTGACAAGCGTCCACCCTTTGCGCGACCATGGCCGGCCTGCGCCACGCCATGGCGCCTTGTTTGAAAGGACTCTCATGCGCCCCCGTTTCCTGCCTGCCTTGCTTCTGCTCACCTTGCTGCTGGGCGCCTGTGGCCCCAACGTGCGCTGGATGCACCCGGACCCGTCGAAGGAACTGCTGCTGCGCGCCATGACCGAACTCAACGGATTTCATGCCTACGACTTCAGCCATGAAGACAACAACCTGATCAGCGCTGCCGAAGCCAGGGCGCTGCTCGCGGACAGCAGCCGGATCACCGAGCGCACGCCGACCTTCATGTTCGTCGAGATCAAGGGCCGTACCCTGAGCATCGTCGGTTATTCCTCGACTTACCGCCCGCGTACCCAGGACTACACCACGCCAATGATCTTCAGCTACGTCGGCGAACTGAAAAACGCCCGCTACGCCCTGCCCCACATGGCGCCGAACATCGCCGACCTGAAGTTCACCTCGACCCCCGTGGAAAAGCTCAAGGTGACGCTGCTGCCGCTGTCCAGCGGGCGCGTGAGCTTTCCCGACTTCGATGGCGACCTGAGCATCGAATCGGTCAACGGGCGCTACACCCGTATCAGTGCCTTTACCCGCAATGGCCGGGACTCGATCTTCTGACCCGCGACGTGCCGCACAACCTGGCGGGCTGAACCTCAAGCCGCTCCCGCTCCAGGCCAGGGCCGGCCGCGCCTGCTGCAGCGTCGGGCGCAGCCGACAGCAGCAGGCAGAACAGGATCAGCACCCGACGCCCGAAGCGATCGGCCCAGGACGCGATGAACAGCGAGCCGGCGGCCATGCCGAAAAGACCGGCGCTGAGCAACAAGCCGATCTGCCAGGCACTGGAACAAACCCATCGGGCCCTGATCGACCCGCTATTTCAGATCGCGGTTCATGGGCGCCCTCCCGTGCTCGGATGGAAATGGAAAGCAGCGGCACGGACAGGCCCACAAGCAGGCGGCACACAGGACCTAACGACCCATGCCCTTGGGAGGAGGCGAATGACGCAACCCTTTTCGTGTAATTGTTGGGGGCGGTCTCAAGCATGAACAGTAGAAGGAAAGCCGAGGCCATGGCTGCCGGCGTTGGAAGGCACTGCGTGCCTTGTCGCAGCCTTCGGCAGCGGCAGAGATCGGACCTGTAGGAGATCCGATCGATAAGCTGGGCCTGGGCTGCGGCGATGCGTCAGAGACTCAGACAGATTTTCCCCAGGTGCGCGCCGGACGCTTCATGGGCAAAGGCCTTGGCGATGTCCGCCAGGGCGAAGGTGCTGTCGATGATCGGCTTGATCCCAGTGGCCTCCAGGCCCCGGACCATCTCGACCTGCTGCTGGCGGCTGCCGACGATCAGCCCCTGCAGGCGCTGTTGCCTGGCCATCAGCGCCGCCGTCGGCACCGGGCCGGCCCAGCCGGTGAGGACACCGATCAGGGCGATATGCCCGCCAATACGACACGCGTTGATGGACTGCGGCAAGGTGCCCGGGCCACCCACTTCCACCACGTGATCGACGCCGCGACCGCCGGTGAGCTTGAGCACTTCGGCGCCCCACTCGGGGTGGGTGCGGTAATTGATGGTGTGATCGGCCCCCAGCTCGCGAACCCGCGCCAGCTTGGCATCCGACGACGAGGTGGCGATCACCGTGGCGCCCATGGCCTTGGCCAGTTGCAGGGCGAAGATCGAGACCCCGCCAGTGCCCAGCACCAGCACGGTTTCGCCGGCCTTGAGTGCACCATCCACCACCAGTGCGCGCCAGGCGGTCAGGCCGGCGGTGGTCAGGGTCGCCGCCTCGGCATGGCTGTAGCCCTTGGGTGCATGGGTGAACCAGTGGCTGGGCTGGACCACCACTTCACGGGCGTAACCGTCGACACCATCCCCCGGGGTGGTGCTGAAATCGGCAATCGCCGGGCCGCCATCGTGCCAATGCGGGAAGAAGCAGGACACCACCGCATCCCCCACCTTGAACTCGCTGACGCCCTCGCCCACGGCTTCCACTACCCCGGCGCCATCGGCCATGGGAATACGTCCGTCGGCGGTAGGCAGGCCACCGGTCACGACCGCGTAGTCGTGATAGTTCAGGGAGCAGGCATGGATGCGCACCCGGATCTGCCCCGCGGCAGGCTGCCCCGGGTCGGGAAGTTCCACTACCTTCAGGTTGTCCAGGGATGCCGGCAGGCTGAGCGTGATGGCTTGCATGGGATGCTTCTCCACAGATCGATAATCTTCAGGGGGCTAACCCTACCACCGAACGCCTGGCTGCAGCCGCTGCCGCAAGCTGCGAACACTGCGTCGCAGGGATACAGGTTGTCAGGGCCGCTAGGGGTTCGACACAGGATCGCCAGGCAAGGCCCTGCGGGCCTTGGCGCAGCTTCGCAGGCTCAGCAGCGGCTACAAGGCTCCACTGCTGATCGCACAAAACACTGCTCGGTCACGGTCGCGCCCCATTGCTCGCCCACTTGTTCTTCATACAGCGCGCGTGCCGCATCCAAACCCTGGCACGTCCACAGGCGGATGACGACAAGCGCTGGCGAGCCACGATAAAAATTCAAGCACCCACTAATGAGAAGCATTACCATAAACGCCCTTTTGCCCGCCTCGGCCCTGGAACCCTTATCGATGGAGCCCAACCCTTCGCTACAGCACGCCGTGGGCGAGCTCTACGTCCAGCATCACAACTGGGTGGTGCAACTGTTGCGACGCAAGCTCGGCAACCAGGATCAGGCCATGGACCTGGCCCAGGACACCTTTGTGCGCATTCTGCGCAGCGAGCAACTGCCCGTGCTGCGCGAACCCCGGGCCTACCTCAACACCGTGGCCAGCCGCCTGTGCGGGCAATATTTCCGTCGCCAGGCCCTGGAGCGCGCGTACCTGGAATCCCTGGCGCAGCTGGAGCCGCAGCACCAGTCCTCGCCGGAAACCCGCCTGTTGGTGCTCGAAGCCCTGGATGCCGTGGGCCAGGTGCTGGACGGGCTGGGCAGCCGGGTGCGCGAGGTGTTCCTGCTGTCCCAGCTCGAAGGCCTGACCTACCCGCAGATTGCCGAACGCCTGCAGCTCTCGGTCAACGTGGTGCAGAAAGCCATGCTCAAGGCCTACCGCCACTGCTACGCGGCGGTGTACCCGGGATGAACGCCTTTCAGCCGGTGGACGATCAGGGCGCGGTGGAACAGCGAGTGCTGGACCAGGCCCTGGAGTGGCTGGTGCTGTTGCAATCGGGCCTCAGCAACCCCGAGCAGCAGGCCGCCTGCCTGGCCTGGCGCCGGGCCGACCCGCAGCATGAACTGGCCTGGCAGCGCCTGGCCGGGATCGGCCAGGACCTGCGCGCCAGCACCAGCAGCCTGTCCGCGCCCCACGCCCGGCAACTGCTGCAGGCCCGCAGCCACCCAGGGCGGCGCACCCTGCTCAAGGGGTTCGTCGGCCTTGGCGTGGTGGCCGCCAGCAGTTGGGGCGTGCGTGAACGGCTGCTGTTGCCACAGTTGTTCAGCGACTACCACACCGCTACCGGCGAGCGCCGCCAATTGCAACTGGCCGCGGGCGCCAGCCTGCAACTGGACACCCGCACCAGCCTCGACCAGCAGGCCAGCCCCCAGGGCCTGCAACTGCGGCTCAACAGCGGCCGCCTGCTGCTGACCCTGGGCAACGCCGCGCCACTGCGCATTGCCACCCTCGATGGGCGCATCCACCTGGCCCCCCGCTCCCGGCTGATCCTCAGCGTTGGCTTGCCGGGCATCGACGGCACCCGGGTGCAACTGCTGGCCGGCAGCGGCTCGGTGAGCACCGCCCACGCGCCCCTGCTGGAACTGGGTCCGGGCCAGCAAGTGGATATCGGCCAACAACGGATCGGCGCGGTGCTCGCCGTGCCCGCCTCGGCCAGCGCCTGGACCCAGGGCCTGCTGATTGCCGAACGCCAGCCTCTGGGGGAGGTGATCGCCGAACTCGACCGCTATCGCCCCGGTCTGCTGCGCTGCGCCGCCGAGGTCGCCGGGTTGCGGGTCTCCGGCTCGTTCTCCCTGGACCAGCCGGACGCCAGCCTAGACCTGCTGGCCAAGACCCTGCCCATTCGCATCCGGCGGGTGATGGGTTACTGGGCCTCCGTGGACGCTGCCTGATCTTTTGCGGTTTTTTTTCAGGACGGCGGCAGTTTTTTCAATCTCGTGCATCAAGACCAGGGAAGAAGCTGGAAAACAGCTCAGCGCCAACCCTTCTCAACCCACGGATTTTCCCTATGCACATTCGCCTCACGCCCCTTGCCGCGGCCTTGCGCCCGGTCATCATCGGCCTGTCCATCGCCAGCACCAGCCTACCGCTGCTGGCCGCCGAACCCAGCGCCGCCATGACCGACCGCCAGCAGCGCGACTACGCCATTGCCCCGGGCAACCTGGACCAGGTGCTGGGCGCCTTCGGGCAGCAGTCGGCAAGCATGATCGCCATCGACGCCAGCCTCAGTGCCGGCAAGCGCAGCACCGGCCTGAATGGCCGTTTCAGCGTGGACGAAGGCCTGCAGCGCCTGCTGAAACCCCTGGGCCTGCAAGCCGTGGCCGAGGGCACAGGCTATCGGGTAGTACAGGCCAGCGGCGGTGAACGGGTCGAACTGGGACCAACCACGGTCACCACCAACCAGCTGGGCACCGTCACCGAAGGCAGCGGTTCCTACACTCCGGGCACCATCGCCACCGCCACCCGGCTGGTGCTGACACCGAGGGAAACCCCGCAGTCGATCTCGGTGGTCACCCGCCAGGCCATGGACGATTTCGGCCTCAACTCCATCGACGACGTGATGCGCCATACCCCGGGCATCACCGTGGCCACCTACGACAGTGACCGCACCAGTTACTTCTCCCGCGGCTTTGCCATTCAGAACTTCCAGTACGACGGGATTCCGATCCTGCAGGACGCGCAGTACTCCTCGGGCCATACCCTCACCGACACGGTGATCTATGACCGCGTGGAAATCCTCAAGGGCGCCACCGGCCTGCTCACCGGTGCCGGGGGCCCCGGCGGCACCATCAACATGGTGCGCAAGAAACCCACCGCCGAATTCGCCGGGCACATCGACCTGGGGGCCGGTTCCTGGGACAACTACCGCTCGCAGGTCGATGTCAGTGGTCCCCTGACCGACAGCGGCAATGTCCGCGGACGGATGGTCGCCGCCTATCAGGACAAGAAGTCCTTCCTTGACCACTACCAGCGCCAGACCAGCGTCTACTACGGCATCCTCGAGTTCGACCTGTCACCGGACACCCTGCTCACCGTCGGCGCCGACTATCAGGACAACGACCCCAAGGGTTCCAGCTGGTCGGGCAGCAGCTCGCTGTACGACTCCAAGGGCAACGCCATCAGCACCTCGCGCTCCTACAACAACGGCGCGAGCTGGAGTCGCTGGTCGCAATACACCCGCACGGTGTTCAGCACCCTGGAGCACAGCTTCGCTAACGGCTGGGTGGCCAAGGCCCAGTACAACCACCAGATCAATGGCTACAACGCGCCCCTGGGTTCGTTGATGTCGCCAAACGCCGAGACCGGCATCGCCTCGCTGCTGACCCGCAAGTACACCGGTGAAACCGTCAGCGACAGCGGGGATCTCTATGCCACGGGCCCCTTTGACCTGCTGGGACGCGAGCATCAGCTGGTGGTGGGAGCGTCGATCTCCAACTCTCACTGGAAAGGCCGGGATTTCACCAGCGCCACCAATCACAACAACTTCTACGACTACTTCAACTGGAACGGGCACAGCCCCAAGCCAGATTGGGGCAGCATGACCAAGAAGAACGACGAGACCACCCGCCAGAGCGCCGGCTACATGACTGCGCGCTTCAGCCTCAACGACGACCTTTCGTTGCTGCTGGGCAGCCGGGTCAACAACTACGAGGTCAGCGGCACCAGCCAGACCAAGGACACCGGCAAGATCATTCCCTACGCCGGGGTGGTCTACGACCTCAACCAGAACTTCTCCGTCTATGCCAGCTACACCGAGATCTACCTGCCCCAGGACGACTACCGCGACCGCAACGACAAGGTGCTCAAGCCCGACGAAGGCACCAACTACGAGGTGGGCCTCAAGGGCGAGTTCTTCGACGGCCGCCTGAACTCCAGCCTGGCCTATTTCGAAGTGCATGAAGAAAACCGCCCGGTGGATGACCTGGCCTACAACGCCAACCCCACCACCCCCGGCCTGGACTATGCGTCCAAGGGCATCAAGTCCAAGGCCAAGGGGTATGAAGCGGAAATCTCCGGCGAGCTCGCTCCCGGCTGGCAACTGCAGGCCGGCTACACCCACAAGATCATTCGCGACCAGAGCGGGGCCAAGGTCTCCACCTGGGAACCGGAAGACCAGGTCAACCTCTACACCAGCTACAAGCTGACCGGCAGCCTCGACAAGCTGACCCTGGGCAGCGGCGTGCGCTGGCAGGGCACTGGCTGGAAGATCCTCAGCAACTACGGCAAGGGCACCGAGGAAAAATTCGCCCAGGACCCGTACTGGTTGGTGGACCTGATGGCCCGCTACCAGATCACCGAGAACGTCTCTGCCACCCTCAACGTCAACAACCTGCTCGACAAGAAGTATTTCACCAACATCGGCTTCTACAACTCGTCGTACTACGGCGACCCGCGGAACCTGATGCTCAGCACCCGCTGGAACTTCTAAAGCCCCGACCTCGTCGTGGCCACGCCGACAGCGGGTGGCCACGGCGCTTGCCACCCTTGCGTAACATTTGCCAACCCTTGTCACCGACCGCTGCGCAGAAACTCCCACAGTCCTCCCGGCACATCTGGTAAAACGCGTCTTCGACTGTTGTCTAGTGAAGCCTTCCATGTCCCCGCCCCTGCTCCAGCGCCTGCGCCGTCGCTGGTTTCCCCTGCTGTGCATGACCGCGCTGGTCGTTGGCCTGCCGGTGAGCTGCGCCGTGCTCGAACACAAGGAACGCCAGCTGGTGTTTCGCATCGAGCCGGGCACCGCCGGCTGGTACCGCGGCCTGCCAAGCACGGTGCAGGAGTTCGAGCTCAAGCCGAAAAGCTTCAAGGCCGGACAGAACATCCACGCCTGGTGGTGGCCGGCACAACGTGCCGATGCACCAGCGATCCTCTATCTGCACGGGGTGCGCTGGAACCTCACCGGCCAGCTGTTTCGCATCGAGCAACTGCACGCCCTGGGCTACTCGGTGCTGGCCATCGACTACCGGGGTTTTGGCCAGAGCCATGGCGAGCTGCCCTCCGAGACCAGTGTCTATGAAGACGCCCGCGTTGCCTGGGAGCGCCTCATGGTGCTGCAGCCAGATGCGGGCAAGCGCCTGATCTACGGCCACTCCCTGGGTGGCGCGGTGGCCATCGACCTGGCCGCCGAGCTCGGCCGCCAGGCCACTAGCGAGCAACGCCCGGCGGCGGCGCGAGGGCTGATCGTCGAGTCCACCTTCACCACCCTGGGCGACGCCGCAAGGGCCGTTACCAAGACTTCCCTGCCGGTGCGCTGGCTGATGTCGCAGAAGTTCGACTCCATCGACAAGATCCGCGAAATCGGCATGCCGTTGCTGGTGGTTCACGGCCTGAAAGACGATTACGTACCGCCGCGCCTGAGCCAGGAACTGTTCAAGACTGCCCTGGAACCGAAGCAATTGCTGCTGGTGCCCGGCGGCACCCACAACAACAGCATGAGCCTGGCCGGCAAGGACTACGCCACGGCGATCAAGGCCCTGCTGCGCACCAGGCAAAACCTGTAGCCGCCGAGCCCGCGAGGCTGCGACAAGGCCCGCAGGGCCTTCAGCAAGCGCCAGACCACCACCCTCGCGAGCGCTGCGCGCCCGTACGCAGCCTGCGGCAGCGGCTACAGCGGGTCACACGGCCTGGACATCCGGCGAAGCCGGTTGCGGGCGCAGGGCTTCGCCGATGGTCCGCAGCTTCAGGCAAGTCTCCCGATACTCACTCTGCGGGTCCGACTCGGCGACGATGCCGCAGCCGGCGAACAGGTGCGCCTGGTTGCCATGGATCAGCGCCGAGCGCAGGGCCACGGCAAAATCGCCATCACCCTCGGCATTGAGCCAGCCCACCGGGGCCGCATACCAGCCCCGGTCCAGGCCCTCATGCTCGCGGATATAGTCCAGGGCCCCGGCCCGGGGCAAACCGCCCACCGCCGGCGTCGGATGCAGGACCTTGACCAGCTGCAGCACGTCCACCTGGGGCCGCAAGCGACCGAGCACCGGCGTCAGCAAATGCTGGACATGGGCCAGGCGATGCAACTGCGGCTGGGGGGGGATTTCCAGCATCGCACAGTAGGGTTGCAAGGCTTCCCGCACGGTCTGTACCACCAGGGCATGCTCGTAGCGGTCCTTGGCACTGTCCATCAACGTCTGGCCCAGCTCGGCATCCTGCTGCTCGTGCAGGCCCCGGGCACACGTGCCGGCCAGGGCCACGGTGTTCAAGGTGCCGCGCGCGACTCGTACCAGGCGCTCGGGGGTGGCCCCCAGGAAGCACCGATCACCGCGGCTGAAGGCAAACAGGAAGGCCTGGGGATAGGCCGCCTCGAGATTCTCCAGCAACGGACCACAAGGGATGTTGTGCTCGGCCTGCAAGCAGACCTCCCGGGCCAGCACCACCTTGTTCAACTCGCCGGCCCCGATCCGCCCGATCGCCCCGGCAACCGTGGCCTGCCACTGCGCGGCATCCTCGGTGTCGTCCTGCTGCTCGATACAGGACGGCAGTTGCCGGCGCGGCGCATGGGCGTAGCGGGTCAACAGCAGGGTCCACTCGGCGACCAGGCTGGCGGCGCAATGGGCGACATCGGCCCCCGGCTCCAGCCACAGGCTGAACAGCCAGTGCTGTTGATCATCCTCTTGCAACAGCAGGATTCGCGGCAACACCAGGGAAGTCTCGGCGAACGATTGCCACTTGGCGCTGCGCGCACCCTGGGGATCGAAGCAGAAACCACCGCACAGGTAGGCCTTGCGGGGCCCCACCTGATGCGCCTCGGCCAGCAACTGGCGCCAGGCCTGGCTGCTGGCAGAAAAACGCTCACCGGCCACCGGGCTGATTTCTTCAGTGCAACCGAACCCCGCCAGGGCCAGCCCTCCCTGGCCACCGGACCAGAACAGGCTCTGGCCGAAGACCTGGCGGTTGGCCGCGAACAACCGCAACGGCTCCAGGCGTTCAGCCGCCAGGCTGAACACCACCAGCACCACCCGGCCCTCACGGCGGGCCTGGGCCTCGCCATCCTGCAGCGCCCGGGTCAGCCCGGACCGGCATGTTTCATTCATCTTGCGCTCCTTGCTCCAGCCCCTGGCCGATACGCCAATGGCGCACTTGCTGGGCGATGTTCCAGTGGATGATCTGGGCGAACAGCGGCACCACGAACATCGGGTCCAGCCCCGCTTGCTGCGCCCATTGCTGACGCTGCGGCAACATCGCCGCGACCCGCTCCGGAGCGGCGATGCTCTGCTGCGTGGGCTTGAACTGCGCCGCCGCCTTGACGTAGGCCAGGCGCCGGCCAAGGGCCTGGATGATCTGTTCGTCCATCGCGTCGATCCCGCAGCGCACGTCGTCCAGGCTGCTGCATTGCTCGGGTGTCTTCATATCGGTGTCCATCAAGGAAAGGTTCATGGGGTCGAGGGCCAGCACTGCCACGCCGGCTCGCCATGGCTGGCCAGCAGCCGCGTCAGGTGGCGCAGCACCTCACCCTGCTGGTCACGCAGGTAGAAATGCCCGCCGGGGAAGGTCTGGAAGTCAGTGACCTGGCGGCTGGTCTCGGCCCAGGCATACGCCTCGTCCTGATCCACTTCGCGATCCTCGGCGCCCAGGCAGACGCTAATCGGCAGGTCCAGGGTCCGGCTCGAATCGCCCCGATAGGACTCGATCAGTCGATAGTCGTTACGCAGCGCCGGCAGATACAGCTCACGCAGGGCGGGGTCATCCAGGAGCGAAGGCTGGCCGTCGGAAAGCCGCTGCACATCGGCCAGCAACCCGGCATCGGGCCCCAGGTGCAACTCGCTGCGGCGCTGGCGGTGGGGCGCCGGATGCGCCGAAACGATCAGCCGCTGCGGGGCCGCGCCCTGCTGTTGCAGACGCGCGGCGACTTCGAAGGCCACGGCGGCCCCCATGCTGTGGCCGAACAGCACCAGCGGCCGCTCTGCCAGGTCCGACAGGGCGCGAGTGATGGTACCGGCCATCCACTCCAGGCTACCGGGCCAGGTTTCCCCAAGACGCTCTTCGCGCCCCGGGTACTGCACGCTGACCAACTCGACATCCGCTGGCAGCTGGCCGCGCCAGTCGTTGAAGAAACTGGCGCTGCCACCGGCGTGGGGCAGGCATACCAGCCGGCATCGCGGCGGTCGAGACTGCGGGTAGCGGCGCAGCCAGGCACTGGGGACCTTTCTCACAGCACACCCTCCTCTGTTTCCAGGGAAATGCAGTGCCCTGCCGAGCCCGTGCGAAGGTGCTCGCCAGGCAAGCTGCAGCGGGTATCCGGCAGCCAGTGGCGGATCTGTTCCAGGCAGGCGCCGGCGTCCAGCACCTGGGCCGCGTAATGCAGGCCCAGGGGCAAGCGTTCCCAATGCAAGGCACAGAAGGCCGCGACACTGCCGGTCAAGCGCGAGCCATCACTGGCCCGCAGCCAGGCACTGGCCTGCTGCTGGCGGCCGTCACGCAAGCCTTCGATCTCCACTGCCAACACTTGATAGGGCTGGCGGCCCGCCACATCCAGGGCGCTGGCCTGGACCAGCGCGGCGACGTTCTGCGCCGAGTGCCGCGACTCCGGGGCCGAGCCCTGGATGCGCCGCAACGCGCCCGCCAGCTGGCCACCTTCGAACAGGTTGAAACCCTGGCCATGCCCGACCTGCAAATCGGCGAACAAGCGCTGCTGCTCGCAAGTCAGGTAGGGATAGGCCTGCACGCCGGCCACCGGCAGCCATTCGCGCTCCAGCAGTTGCTCGGCGGGCGCGCCGCTGCGCAGCACCTGGCCTGCGGACCAGGCCATCTGCGCCTGGCCGAACCCGTTGCCCAGGCTCAACAGGAAGTCCTCGGCCGCAGTACCGGACAAACGCCCCAGGCCACCGGCATAGCACCGCATGGCATCGATGCGCTGAAACGCCCGCGCCGGCAGTTGGGCGAACAACCCGGAGAGCCCCGGCAGCATGCCCGCCGACAAGACCGCCCGGCGTGCGTGCGACAGCTGACCACGAAGCCGTTCATGGAGCGGATCGTCACCACCGACGTCCAGGTAATCGGCCCCGGCAGCCAGTGCCGCCCGGGCCACTCGATCGAGGATCCGGTAGCTGGGGCCGGCACAGTTGATCACCAGCGTGCAGCCTGCACAGAACGCCGCCAGGCTGTGCTCGTCCCACAGGTCCAGGGGGCGGACCTCGGCCTGCCCGCCCAGTTGCCGGTTCAGTTGCTCCGCCTGCTGCCGGTCACGACCGCCGAGGCGCAAGCGCCCGCTGCCGGCCAACAGCAGGGCGACCTGGCGGCCGACGCTGCCGTAGGCGCCCACCAGGCCAATGCTCGCACCACTCATGCCGCCACCTCGGTGCCTGCATCGAAGGCGCGGGCCACGGCCTGTACCTGGGGACTCTGCATGCAGCTGAAGTGGTCGCCCGGTACATCCACCACCCGCAGTTGCCCCTGGCACAGGGCCTGCCAGTAGGCGCTCATGTCCCGGTGCATGCCCGGCAGCACCTGGACCTCGCCGCTCTGGCGGATGAACAGCATGTCGCCCTGATACGGCGTGGCTTCATGCAGGGCCACCGCCGCCAGGCTATGGCGCAACACCTGCAATTGCTCACCCAGCCACGCCAGGTCGCTCAGTTGCGAACCGGCATGCCGCATGGCCTCGGCAATCGCCTGCAAGCGCTGCTCGGGGGTTTTCTGCGCCAGGCGCCGCAGGCAGGCCAGGGCCGGTGCGCACTGGGCATCGTCCTCCAGGGCCAGCAGCGACCCCTCGGGCACCCGGCCCGGGGTCTGGGCCAGTACCCGGGCAATGGTCCGCTCCATGGCCTGTTCGTCCGCGGGGTAACCCAGCGCCAGCGGATCGGCCTGCATCACCCGGGCGAACACGTACTCGGCCAACAGGTCATCCTCGATCATGAACGGCACCCGATAACTGCTGATCACGCTCAGTTGCAGCACCTCGATCGAGCGCGCCGCCAGGCACGCCGCCAACTCGGTGGCCAGCAACCCACCGAGGCAGTAACCGACGATGCTCACCTGACGCCGGCCTTCGGCCTGCAGGGTGTCGGCATAACGCTCCGCCAGCTGGCGGATGGCCGTGGCCGGCTCCAGTGCCAGGTACCCCGGTACATCGTTGAGCACCAGGCCCTCCAGAGGTGCCTCTTCGCCCAGGGCGGCGAACAGCGCGCGATACGGCGCCAGGGTGCCGCTACCGTCGTGGACGAAGATCCGCGCCGGGCCCTGGGCCTTGTCGCTGATCCGCACCAGCGGCGAGTCGCCGGCAAGGTCCTGTCCGCGCAGGTAGTCGGCCAGGGCGGCCACGGTGGGCTGGTTGATCAACTGGCGCAGCAGGTCACCCCAGGGTAACTGCCGCGCCTGGGGCAAGGCTTCACGCAGGCGCCCCACCACCTGGGCCACCAGCAGCGAGTCGCCACCGAGTTCGAAGAACCCCTGCTCGCGCCCCACTGCCGGCACTCGCAGCAGCACCTGCCAGACCTCGGCGATGCTGCGTTCCAGGTCATCGAGCGGCGCAGCACCGCTGTTGACCTGCTGTTCGGGGCCCGCGGCGCCGATGCGCGCCAGGGCCTGGCGATCGACCTTGCCGTTGGCGGTCAGGGGCATCTCGTCGAGAATCTGCCAGTCCGCCGGGATCATGTAGTCCGGCAGGCGCCGGGCCAGATGCGCGCGCAATAGCTCGGGCTCAAGGGTCTGGCGCTCGCTCTTGAAGCGGGTGATGAACAGGTGCTGGCCGATCTCCGACATCGCATCCCCGGGCGTGGGCAGGCACAGCGGCGTCTCGCCGCCGGCCTCCAGCAGCAGTTGCTGCCACTGCTCGCGGCGGATGAAGGTGGTGTCCAGCTCGGCGCGAAAATCCTCGAAGGCGGTCAGGCCTTCCTTGAATTCCATGGACGCCATGATCTGGTAAGTGTCGCGAGTGGCCTCGATGAAGATCAGCCAGCCACCGGGGGCCAGCATCTCGCGCAAGCGGGCGAGTACCCGACTGGCATGCCGCGAGTTATGCAGCACGTTGGCACACAGGATCACGTCCAGCGAGTTGGACGCTACGCCCTGTGTCCAATGGTCCTGGTTGAGATCGAACAGGCCGTAGCTGACCCAGGGATACGCCGCGAAATGCTCCCGGGCCTCGTTGAGGAAGAACTGCGACAGGTCGGTGAACTGGTAGTCCACCGGCAAGCCATCCAGGGCCGGGATCAGGTCGGCACTGGTGCCTCCGACCCCGGCGCCGATCTCCAGCAGACGCAGGCGGTGGCCGGCGGGCTGCTGGCGGATGATGTCCTGCACCGCCGCGCACACCGCCTGGTTCAGATACTGGCTGATGAGGTTCTTGCGGTAGGCGCCCTCGGCGGTGTCGGTGCGACCCTCGGGGAACAGCAAGTGCAGCGGATCGAGCTGATCGCTCATCAACGCCGGCAGTTGCTCCTGGCTTTCGCGCAGGTAGCGCAGGACCTCGCCACCCCAGCCCACCGAGGGCTCCAGGGCCTCGATGCGCTGCCACTGGCGCCGGTACTCCTCGCGCTCGACCAGCAAGTTCGAATAACGGCCGGATGAAAGGTCATGGCTGACCAGTCCCTCCCGGGCCAGGGCCTGCAACCAGCGGCGGATCAGCCGCTGGTTGCGCGGCGCAACCTCGCAGACTCGCAGCACCTCATCCAGGTCATGGCTGTGCCCCGGCTGCTCGAACAGTCCCGGGCGCTGCAGCGCCAGGCCCATGGACAACAGCGCGGCGCGCTCGACACAGGCCGACATCTCGCTGACCAGGGCATCGCTCAGGTGCCCACGCACCGCCTGGGCCGCCGCAGCGGTCCGCGCCTCCAACTGCTGCGGCCAGGCCAGCGGCATGTCTCGCAAGCTGGCGCGCAGGCAGGCTTGCAGGCGCCGGTCGAAGGCCCCTTCGCCAGCAGCCACCACCACCGCCGATTCCACATGGGGATGGCTCAGCAATGCGCTCTCCACCTCAGCCAGCTCAATACGGTGGCCACGCACCTTGACCTGGAAGTCCTCGCGACCCAGGAACTCGATCAGGCCGTCATCCAGGTAGCGACCCAGGTCACCGGTGCGGTACAGCCGCTCGCCACTGCGCGGATGCTCGACGAAGCGCTCGGCGGTCTTTTCTGCATCTCCCAGGTAGCCCATGGCCAAGCCATCACCGGCGATGTAAAGCTCGCCGGCCACCCCTTGCGGCCGATCACGACCCTGCTCGTCCAGGACCATGAAGCGCTGGTTGGCCAACGGTGTGCCATAGGGAATGCTGCGCCACTGCGGGTTGACCTGGGTGATCGGGTAGTAGATCGACCAGATCGCCGCTTCCGTGGCGCCCCCCAGGCTGACCAGGCGCAGGTCCGGCAGCAGCTGGGCGGTTTCGGCCGGCAGGTTCAGGGCGATCCAGTCCCCCGACAGCAACGCCAGGCGCAGCGAGTGCGGGGCCATGGCCGGCACGGCCTGCAAGTAATGGGTGAGCATCTGCAATTGGGCCGGCACCGAGTTCCATAAGGTCACACCGTGCTCGCGGGCACACTCGGCCCAGTGCGAAGGGTCGGCCCGGCGTTGCGGGTCCGGCAGCACCAGGGCGCCGCCCACCGCCAGCAGGCCGAAAATGTCGTAGACCGACAGGTCGAAGCCCAGGCTCGCCAGGGCCAGTACCCGGTCATCGGCACCGATGGCAAAGCGCTGGTTGATGTCGACGATGGTGTTGAGCGCCGCCTGGTGGCTGATCATCACGCCCTTGGGCACCCCTGTGGAACCCGAGGTGTAGATCACATAGGCCAGTTGCTGCGGATCGACCGCCAGAGGCGGCAACGGCCGCCGCGCCGCCAGCGGCCCCTGGTCCACCTGGATCACCTGGGTCACTCGTGCCGGCCAGCACAGCACATCGCTGAGCCAGGACTGGCTGAGCACACGGGTGACCTGGGCATTGTCCAGGATCAGCTCGCGCCGAGCCTCGGGCTGGTTGGTGTCCAGGGGCAGATAGGCCGCTCCGGCCCGCAGGATCCCCAGCACGGCGATCACTTGCTCAAGGCCCTTGTCCATGCACACCGCCACCCGCTCACCGGGTTGGCAGCCAGCCTCCAGCAGGGCCTCGGCCACCGCCTCGGCGCGCCCGGCCAGTTCGCCGTAGCTCAATTGCCCGGCGCCCTGGATCAGCGCCACCCGCTGCGGCGTCGCCGCGGCCTGGCGCCAAAAGGGTTCGTGCAGCAAGCCGGCCGGCAACGGCTGGGCGGTCTGGTTCACCAGCTCCCGTTGCAGGCGCTGGGCGGCCGGCAGCTCCAGGCAGTCCTCCAGGGTCCAGGCCGAAGGTTCCCGGGCCAGGCGCTTGAGCGAACGCTCGAAGGTGTCGAACAGCGCCTCGAGCAATTGGGCGCTGAACACCCCTTCGCGGATGTCCCAGTTGATTGCCAGGCCGTTGTCGCGTTCACTGACCTGGCAATCGATCAGCACCTGTGGCGTCTGGCTGATACCGAACACCAACTCGGCGCCAGGCATGAACGCCCCGCCGCCACTCTCGCCACCGGCCCCCAGGGTACTGGTGAAGGCATACGGCATCAGCGCCGCATCCTGGCCCTTGCGCCGCGCCAGTTCGCGCAAGACCTCGATACCCGAGCACAGGCGATGGTCCATGTCCTGCCACAGGCGCTCCTGCAGTTGCTGGCTGCGCTGGCCGAAGCTGCCCCCTTGCAGGGTCTGCACTTCCAGCAGTTCCACCGAGCTGAAGTCGCCGACCAGGCGATCCACCTGGGGATGCAGCGACAAGCGATTGAGCAGGGTCAGGCTCAGGCAGAAATGCCCGCGCCGACTCCAGCGCCCCAGAGTCTCGGCGTAGGCACTGAGGATCGCCGCCGACACCCCGACCCCGGCCGCCGCCGCATTCAGGCGCAAGGCATTGCAGTCGCGCTGTTCCAGGGTCATGGCCCGGCGCTGGAAGCGTGGTCCGCTGGGCGCACCCAGCAACGGCAACTCCGGGGCCCCCGGCAAGCCGTCGACCCGCGCCCACCAGTACTCGCGGTCACGCTGGTAGCGCGGCTGTTCGCGCAGGCGGCGTTCGCCCAGCACGTAGTCGCGAAAGCTGATCGACGCCGGGGCCGGCAGGGCCTCGCCACGGTACAGCTGCTGCAACTCGGCCAGCAGCATGCGCACGCTCTGGTAATCGCAGACCAGGAGGTCCACCGACAGGTGCAGGCGTGCGGTGTCGCGGCCCTGGCTGACGCACAGCTCGATCAGCGGCCATTGATCAGGGGTGGCCCGGCGCAGTTCCATGCGCTCGCGCAGGGCCTGCAAGGCGCTGCCGTCGTCCTCGCGCAAGTCATGCCGCACGATGCTGTAGTGCGGCACCTGGGGCAGGATGCGCTGATAGCCCTCCTGCGCCACCACCGCACGCAGCATCTCGTGGCGGGCGATCAACTGGTTCCAGGCCTGTTCCAGGCGCACCGGGTCCAGTGCCTGCTGGGCAAACTCCAGGTAGCCGTGGCACGCCACGCCGCCATAGCTGAAGGCCGTGGTGCGCCCCAGCAGGTAGGCGGCCTGCACATCGGTCAATGGAAAAGGTTCTTCCCGGGACGCCAGGTCAGCCTCCAGGGTCGGCATCTGCGCCGCCTGCAATCGTTGCAGCAGTGCGTCCTTGTGTTCGCGCAGGCGCCCCAGGCGCGCTTCGTCCATGACACCGGCCGGGGCCCGATAACGCAGGCGGCCCTGTTCTTCCCACAGTTCCACACCCTGTTGTTGCAGGTCCTGTTGCAGTTGTTCCAGCGTCATAACACGCCCTCCACCATTACGTTCTGATTGACGGGCCGCTGTTCCCGGCGCGAGGCGAGCAACTGCCCCTGCAGGGCCACGGTGGCCGCGTTGAAAAAGTCCTTGAGCGACAGCTCCACCTGGAACTGCCGCGCAATGCGTTCGATCAAGCGGGCGGCCAGCAAGCTGTTGCCGCCCAGGGCAAAGAAACCCTGGTGCCGGCCCACCTGCGGCACCTCGAGAATCTGCTGCCAGAGCGCCGCCAGCGCCTGCTCCCACTCCCCTTGCGGGGCCTCGTCGCTCTGCGGCTGGACCCCACGCCGGTGCTCTTGCAGCAACCACAGCAGGGCGGCGCGATCGACCTTGCCGTTGCTGCTCAGCGGCAGCTCGTCCAGGGGCAACCAGCAATCGGGCAGCATGTGTTCGGGCAACCACTGCCCCAGCCACTGGCGCAGGGCCTGGGCATCCGGCAGCAGCGATTCGCCTACCAGCGCTGCTGCCAGCTGCGGCTCGGACCCGGGCAATACCAGGCTCACCGCCCGGCTGATGGCCGGGTGGCGCTCCAGGGCCACGTCGATTTCCGCGAGCTCGATGCGAAAGCCCCGGACCTTGACCTGATGGTCCATGCGCCCGAGAAACTCCAGGGTGCCGTCGGCCCAGTAGCGCCCCTGGTCGCCGGTGCGGTACCAGCGCCCGCCGGCATGCTCGACGAACCGCTGGGCAGTGAGGCTGGCCAGGCCTCGGTAGCCGTCGGCCACCCCGGCACCGCCGATCCACAGCTCGCCGGGCACCCAGTCGGGGCAGTCCCGCCCCTGCTGGTCCACCACCCGGAAACCCTGGTTCTCCAGGGGCCGGCCATAGGGAATCGACCGCCAGTGCGCAGGCACCTCGTCCACCTCTTGCAGGTTCGACCAGATCGCCGCCTCGGTGGCCCCGCCCAGCGCGGCGAAGCGCGCCGCCGGCCCTGCCGCCTCGCGCAGGCGCCGAGGCAGGTCGAGGCCGACCCAGTCGCCGGAGACCATGGCCAGGCGCAAGCCGGCCAGTTCGCCGGGGATGCGCACTTGCAGGGTCAGCATGTCCAGCAGGGCCGGGACCGAGTTCCACAGGCTCACCTGATGCTCGCGAACCAACCGCAGCCATTCCCGGGGCTCCTTGCGCAGGGAGTCGGCCGGCAGTACCAGGGCGCCCCCGACACTCAGCAGGCCGAACAGGTCGTATACCGACAGGTCGAAATCCAGGGCCGAGACCCCGAGCACCCGATCCTCGGGACCCACCTGGTAGCGACGATTGATCGCCTGCACGGTGTTCATCGCCGCCTGATGACTGAGCTCGACGCCCTTGGGTTCACCCGTGGTGCCCGAGGTGAAGATCACATAGGCCACTGCCTGCGGCGCCACGGCCAGCGGCTGCGCCAGGGCACTCGCCACCAGGGCCTGGGCCAGGGTCACCACGCGCAACTCGGCCAGCCAGATGCCGCCGTCACGGTGGGCGTCGTCGGTGATCACCACCCGGGCCTGGGCCCGCTGGTAGATCACGTCCCGACGCGCTGGCGGTTGTTCGATGCCCACGGGCACATAGACCGCACCGGCCGCGAGGATGCCCAGCACGGCGACCACCTGTTCGCGGCCCTTGGGCAGGGTGATGGCCACCGCATCCCCCGGCTGCACGCCCCAGGCCACCAGCGCCCCAGCCAATTGCAGGGCCTGGCGGGCCAGCTCGGCGTAGCTCGGGCTGCCCTGCTCGCAGACCAGTGCCAGGCGCCCTGGATGTTCCAGCGCCTGCTCGAAGAACCCCTGGTGCAGCAACCGCGCCGGGGTAGCGTGCGCGCAATCGTTGACGGCCTGGCGCACCTGGTGCTGGGCCGCCGGCAGCGGCAAAGGCGCCACTTGCTGCCAATCATTGGCGCACAGCCATAGCAGCAGGCTGCGATAGGCCTCGAACATCTGCTCCAGCAGATCTTCGGGAAACAGCTCTTGCACCGCGTCCCAGTTCAGCAGTAGGCCGTCGGCTTGCGGATAACTCTGGTGATCCAGCCAGACCTGGGGCGTCTGCGACACTGCCCAGCCTGGCTCGCCCAACTGCTCGCGGCAGGTCTGGTCGACGAACGCCGGCCCCAGGTTGCAGGCGAACACCACCGGGGCCCCCTGGCCACCGCCCTGGCGCAAGCGCGCCCGTTCGCGCAGGACCTCGACCCCGGGCCAGGCACTGTGGGCGATATCCCGATGCAACTGGGCCTGCAAGGCCAGGGCCTGGCGGCAAAAGTCCTCGGGCTGGCGCAGGTCCACTTCCAGCAGCACCAGGTTGGAGAAATCCGCCAGCAAGTGCGGCACGCTGGGGTGCAACTCCTGGCGATTGAACAGCGGGACGTTGAGCACGAAATGCTGGCTGGCACTAAAGCGGCCCAGCACCTGGGCGTAGGCACAGGCCAGCACGCTGGCCAGGGTCAGGCCATGCTGCCGTGCACGCTGCTCCAGGCTCTGCAGCTGGCCATGGTCCAGGCGCATCGCCAGGCGCCGGAAGCGCGGCCGGCCCAGTTGCTGGGGCTCACGCGCCAGGGGCAACTGCGGGCCGTCCGGCAATTGTTCAAGACGTGGTAGCCAGTAGTCCCGGGCAGCGGCCAATTGCGGCGCGCGCACCGCGTGTTCGGCGCGCAGGTAATGGGCAAAATCCCAGTCCAGGGTCGGTAGCTGCTGCGCCCGGCCGGCATGGATCAGGGCCAGGTCACGCAACAGGATGCCGATGCTCAGGACGTCGGCCACCAGCAGGTCGATGTTCAAGTGCAGGCGGCTGCGGCCTTCAGGCAGCAGGCTCAACTGTACGTCGAACACCTCGCCACGGCTGACTTCCAGGCAGCGGTGGGACAGGCGCTGGCGAATCTGTTCCAGGCCCTGGGCGGCCGCCACGCAAGTGGCGTCGCGCAGGTCGTGGACGGTCAATCCCGGCCAGGGGCTGCGCGGGAGGATGCGTTGGCAGGTGTCGCTGACAAAGCACGCGCGCAGCATCGGGTGGCGCTGGCACAAGTGCCGCAGGGCCTGTTCCAGGCGCTGGGGTTCGAGTCCCTGGCCGTCCAGTTCCTGGTACAGGTGGCAGCCGACACCGCCCAGGGGCATCGCCGGATCGCGACCGAACCAGTAGGCCTGCTGCAAGGGTGTCAGGCCGAAATCACTGCCGGCCTCGGTGCTTGGCACCTGCGGACGTGGAGCTGCGGCGCCGCGGCGGGCCTCGATCAGTGCCCACCAGGCAATCAGCGTCGGTTGTTCGATCAGTTCGGCGAAACCCAGGGTCACGCCCTCGGCGGCCAGCAGCGCCGGCAGACGCATGATGCTCACCGAATCCAGGCCCTGCTCGATCAGCGACACCTGCGCTTCGAGATCCTCGGGTTCGTAGTTCAACAGTCGGGCAATGCCTGCGCAAAGTCCTTGGGGTGAATGACTCAGGCCGGCATCCGCTGGCTGAGCACGGGCCAGTACAGGGTTATCGGTCATGGGGGACGGTCCTTTGGGGTACGGAAGGAATAGGCCGCAAGCGCCAGCGATTGATCGCCTCGCGCTCGTGGAACAAGTCGCGATAGCGGCCGGGAACCGCCATCAATTGGGTATGGCTGCCGCGCTGGGCCAGGCGCCCCTGCTCCAGCAGCAGGACCTGCCCGGCGCTGGGCGCCAGGGTCGGCTTGTGGGTCACCAGCACCACGCTGTGCTTGCGCGCCAGTTGCAGCAGGGTGTGGTTGACCCGTGCCTCGCTGATGGCGTCCAGGGCCGCGGTGGGTTCGTCCAGCAGGATCAGCGACGCGTCCTTGAGCAGCACCCGGGCCAGGGCCAGGCACTGGCGCTCGCCACCGGAAAGGCTGACGCCGCCCTCGCCCACCAGGGTCTGCCAACCCTGGGGCAGGCGCAGGGCCACGCGGTCCAGGCCGGTGGCGTGGGCCGCGGCCATCAGTTCATCGTCGCGGGCCTCGGGCCGGCCCAGGCGCAGGTTGTCCAGCAGGCTGGCGGTCAGTGGCGGGCAGTCCTGGAACATCAGGGCAATGGAGGTATCGCGCTGGGCTGCCGACAAGTGCCGGACATCGACGCCGCCCAGCAGGATCGCGCCGCTGCTGACATCGCTGAAACGGGCCAGCAACCGCAACAGGCTGGACTTGCCGGAACCCGAGGGGCCAACCACCAGGGTCAGCGAGCCGGGTGCCAGCTCGAAGCTGATGTCCTGCAGCAGGGTGCGGCCCTGGCGCACCAGCCCCAGCTCACGCACCTCCAGGTGCGCATCGGCGGGAACCTGGGGCCGCTCGGGCTCGGGCAATGCCGGCAGTTCCAGCAGGTCACGCAGACGATTCACCCCGTGGCGAGTCTGGCGCAAGGTGGTGCCCAGGTTGACCAGGGCTCCCAGGGGCTCCACCAGGCACGTCGCGAGGATCGCCAGGGCCAGGTATTGCGCAGCACCGAGGCTGCCACCGAGCACCGCGTACAAGCCGCACAGCAAGACAGCGGTGTAGCCGGCCTGCAACGCCACCGCCAGCCCCAGGGCGGCCGGGAAGGTTCGCCAGTGGGCCCGGCGCTGGGCCGTACGCTGCTGGTGCAAAGCCTCGGCAAGCAAGCTGAAACCTTCGCCATTGCGACCGCTGGCCCGCAACAAGGGCTGCTGGCGCAGAAACTCCAGGACCCGTGCCGCGGCCTCGTTGGCCGCCGCTTCGCTCAAGCGCTCGGCCTGCCCGCCCCAGCGCACGCCCCAGTGGTAGAACACCCAGAGCAAGGGCACGCTGGCCAAGGCCGCCAGGGCCATGCTGCGATCATAGAAGAACAGCGCCACCAGCAACGCCAGGGGAGTGAGCAAGGCATTGGCCATGGGCTGCAGCAGGTGTGCCGGGGTGCTCATGATCTGCAGCACAGTGTGGGTGACCAGGCGATTGAGCTCGGCGCTGCGGCGTTCGACGAACCACTCCAGGGGCAAGCGTGCCAGTTGCTGGCCGATGCGCAGGTTCAACGACTGCGCCGCAGCCGCACCGGCGCGGTAGCCGGCCAGTTGCGCGTGCCGACGCAGGACCAGGCACAGCCCGGCAAGCCCGGCGAAGACACCGGCCCAGCGCCAGGATGCGCTGCCGGAGGCGGCATCGAAGACACTGGCAAAGGCCATGGGCAACAGCACCAGGGCCGCGCCCTGGGCCAGGGCACTGGCGGCCACCGTCACCAGGGCTCGGCGCAGCAGGCTGGCTTCCCGGGGCTGCAAGCTGCGTAACAGGGCACGGATCATGGCTGGCCTCCGTTCATCGACGCAGCGCCCAGCTGCTCGGCAGCCCATAGCCCGGCATACACCCCTGGGCGCTCGAGGAGGACGGGGTGGCGACCGGAATCCACCACGCGCCCCTCCTGCAGCACGATGATCTGGTCAGCGTCCTGGATGCTGCTCAGGCGATGGGCGATCACCAGCACGGTGCGCCCCGCCGCCAGTTGCGACAGGGCCTGCTGGATCGCCGCCTCGGACTCCGGATCGCTGGCCGCGGTCGCTTCGTCGAGCACCAGGATCGGGGCCTGGCTGAGCATGGCCCGGGCGATGCCCAGGCGCTGGACCTCGCCACCGGACAATTGCACGTTGCCATCGAGCACGGTGTGATACCCCTCGGCCAGGGCACTGATGCGCTCATGGATCTGCGCGGCCCGGGCCGCCGCCTCGACCTGCGCCGGACTGGCGTCGGGGCGCCCCAGGCGCAGGTTGTCGATGACACTGGCACGCAGCAGGCGCACGTCCTGGAAGACAAAGGCCACCTGGCGATACAGCGTCGCGCTGTCCATGTCCCGCAGGTCGACACCACCGATACGGATCGCCCCGCCACTGACGTCGGCAAAACGGGCGAGCAAGGTGGCCAGGGTGGACTTGCCGGCTCCGGAGTCGCCCACCAGGGCGGTGAGGGTGCCGGGTTGCAAGCACAGGTCGACTCCCCGCAGGACCCGGGTGCCATCGGGATAGCTGAAATCCACGGCATCGAAGAGCACCTGGTGCCCCTTGGGCTCCAGGGAAAAAGCCGGCTGGGCCAGCACGGGCGTGGCCAGTACGGCGGCGATCCGCTGCGCTGCGGTCCGGCCTTGAACCAGCGAGTCGGCGCCATGCCCCAGGGCCGCCACGGGCGCCGCCAGGGCGGGACCCAGCAGGGCGAACGGCAGCAACTGCACCGGCGACAGCCAACCGGCAGCCACCAGCGGCACCCCGGCGACCAGCACCAGGGCCAGTACCAGCAATGGCGACAACAGCACTTCGACACTGGCCCCCAGGCCCGCCCAACGCTCGACCCAGCGGGAGAAGAACTGCCCGAAGCGCTGTACCGCGCTGATGAACTCATCCTGCACCCGCTCCACCCGGCCGAAGGACTTGACCATGGCGATGCTCTGGACAAAGTTCAGGGTCGCGGTGGACAGCGCTCCCAGGGTAGCGCCCAGGCGTTGGCGCTCCTCGCGGTAATCCGGGCTGCGCATGGCGCGCAGGCGCCACAGGGCCAGCAACGGCGGCAGCAACACGACCAGGGTCATGGGCAGGCTCACGCTCAGCAGGTAACCGAGGCTCACCAGGGGCACCACCAGTGCGGCCACCAGGTTGTTGGGCAAGTGCGCCACCAACTGGTGCAGGGCGCCCACGTCGTCCAGCAGCACCCGCTCGGCGGTTTCGCGCTGGCGGCCGAACCAGGCCAGGGGCACTCGCGCAAGGTGCGCGGCGATGCGCTGGCGCAGCTGGCGTTGCAGGTCGCTGTCGGCCAGGTGGGTGATCTGCAGCGCCGCCGCCAGTCCCAAAAGACGCAGGAGCAAGGCCCCGGCACCGGCCAACAGCCAGAACTGCGCCCGCTCCACGTCCAGGTCACCGGCCAGCAGCAGTGGCGCCAGTTCCGCCAGCGCAATCAAGGGCAACAGGCCCACCAGCGCGGCCAGCACCTGCAGCACCATCGCCGCCAGCAGGCGCCCGCGCACCGGACGCAGCAGGTCGGACAATCCTTGTCGTTCAACCACGGCGGCCACTTCCCTCCAGCAGCTCGGCCCCGTCGCCGAAATACAGGGCCTGGATCGCCTCGCGCAGGTGCTTGCGGCTGACCTTGCCGACCCCGGTCTGGGGAAATTCGGCAATGAACTCGAAACGATCCGGGAGCTTGAACGCGGCCAGCCCCTGGGCGCGCAAATGACGCAACAGGACTGGCGCGCGAGGCGCAGGACCACGGGGAATGACGAAGGCGCAGGTACGCTCGCCCAGGAAGGCGTCAGGCATGGCCACCAGGGCCACGTCAGCCACCGCCGGATGGCTGAGCAAGAGGTTCTCCACTTCCTCGGCAGCGATCTTTTCACCGCCGCGGTTGATCAGGTCCTTGTCCCGCCCCTCCACCACCAGGTAACCGTCGTCGGTCAGCAGCACCCGGTCGCCGGTGCGGTAGAAACCATCGGCGGTGAAGGCCTGGGCGTTGTGCTCGGGATAACGGTAGTAGCCCCGAATGGTATAGGGCCCGCGGGTCAGCAACTGGCCCACCTGCCCCGGTGCCACGGGCTGGTCCTGGTCGTCCACCACGCGGATCTCATCGGCTGGCGACAACGGCCGGCCCTGGGTGTGCAGCACACGCTGCGGCGGGTCCTGGGGGTCGGTGTAGCAGATCAGCCCTTCGGCCATGCCGAACACCTGCTGCAAGCGACATCCCAGCACCGGTTCGATACGCCGCGCGGCCTCGAAACTGAGCTTGGCCCCGCCCACTTGCAGCAGCTGCAATTGTGGCACTCCCCGACCACGGGCCTGGGCCGCCTCCAGCCAGACCAGCGCCAGGGGCGGCACCAGGGCGGTATGGGTCACGGCTTCGCGCTCGATCAGCTCGAAGCAGACCTCCGGGCTCGGCGAGGTACTCAGCACCACCCGGCCACCCACCGACAAGGTGCCGATGAACCCCGGGCAGCACATGGGAAAATTGTGCGCCATGGGCAAGACCACCAGGTACACGCTGGCGCTGTCCAGCCCGCAACGCTCGACGCTGGCCCGCAGGTTGTAGACATATTCCTGGTGCCGACGGGGGATCAGCTTGGGAATCCCGGTGGAACCGCCGGACAACTGGAAGCAGGCCACGGCCTCGGCACTGGGAGACGGCAAGGCCGCTGTGGGCGCCAGGTCGTAGAGCCCCTGCAAGGCCGTGAACTCCTCGGCGTCGCCGGCGACGATCACCCACGCCAGCTCCGGATGCGCGGCCTTGAGCTCACGGGCCATGGTCCGGTAGTCGAAGCCGCCGTCCTGGTCCGCGCACAAGTAGGCCCGGGCCTGGGCGAACTCGCAGAAACGGCCGATTTCCAGTTGGCGGTGGGCCGGCAAGGCAAAGATCGGCCGCACGCCAAGGCGATACAGGGCAAAGCAGACCTCGACGAAGGCCGTGCTGTTGGGCAATTGCAGGACCACGTTGTCACCGGCCCGCAGGCCCAGGCGATAGAGCCCGCTGGCCAGTTGGTCGACTCGCTGGTCCAGCTGGCGATAGCTCAGGCGCCGTTGGCCATCGGTCAGCGCCTCGCGCTCGGCGAAGGTCCGGGCGGCATGGCGCAGCAAGTCACCGAAGGTTTCATCACGCCAGTAACCAGCCTGGCGATAACGTTCGGCAAAGGCTTCGGGCCACGCAGGGCAATCCTGCTGATCATCGAAAGTGGACATGCTGTCTCCTGGTTTTTTCAAGACAAAAGGCGGCCATGGACCTGAAACCCCAGGCCCGTGGAAAAGTACGAAAGGCACCGTCAGTGCTGGCGCGAACCCGGCCTCGCCGGCTGGGTTGCAGTGATGTCGCGCAGGGGTTCGTCCATGGGGTGCGGCCATGCCTGGAAATGAGAGTGATTATTAGTAAGCAATTTGCAGGGGCGGGCAATTGCCAGGACATTCGTTTGCGCGGCTTTTTCTTTTGATTGCGCAACGCCCAACCGGCAAACCGTTGCAGGATGGGCTACAGAAGCTAAAGGATAATCATTCTTAATTACAGGTCAGAAATTTCCTGCTAGCTTATGGCCTCTTTTCTGGTCCACAGGGAGTTCGCCATGCTCAGCCGAAATGCTGCGCCGCAGCCTGTCAAAAAGGATTTCACTCTGCATTTTCCCAACCCGCAGCAGGACGGCGCAGCCGCTGTCGTGCCGGAGATCACGCTGTCCACCGGGACCGTGCTGATGGAAAGCCAGATGTGGATGCAGGAGTCGCTCTGGCAGGGCCTGAAGATCATCCTGGTGCTCAGCGGCCAGCTCAATTGCCGGGTCGAGGGCCAGCCCGAGGTGGAGATCCGCGGACCGACCCTGTGCGCCGTGGCCAACCAGGGCGAGCATTGCGGCGACCATCTGTTCGCCAGGGGCGTGCCGGTTCGCTACACCACGGTGCAACTGGACTTCCCTTCGATCCGCAATGTCGGCCTGGAACCCGAGCGCCTGCTGGACCAGCGCGGTGGCGGGCCGATGCTGTTCTGCCAGCCAGCCAGCAAGCCGTTGCTGGCCCTGGCCCAGCAGATCGTCACCTGCCCACTGCAAGGCCCCACCCGCTCGTTCTACCTGGGCGGCAAGGCCCTGGAGCTGACGGCCCTGGGGGTCGAGGGCATCCTTGCCCATGCTGAATCCCGACCTCTGCAGGACAGCCCCTGCAACTCGGCGGACATCGAACGCATCCACGCCGCCCGCGACCTGTTGCTCAATTCGCTGCCGGCCTCGCCGTCGCTGTCCGAACTGTCACGCCAGGTGGGCCTCAACCCGCGCAAGCTCACGGCCGGTTTTCGCCAGGTGTTCGGCACCAGCGTCTATGCCTACTTGCAGGAACAGCGCCTGGGCGAGGCCTACCGCCTGCTGGCCAGCGGCGAAACCAACGTGTCCAGCGCAGCCTATCGGGTTGGCTACAGCCCCGCACACTTCTCCACGGCCTTTCGCAAGCGCTTCGGGGTTTCGCCCAAATCCCTGCGCTGACCCCGGCGCCCGCACCACCGGGCGCCGCGCTGCCGATCTTCGCTCAGCCACTCCCACCCTCTGCACTCGCCACCGCTTGCGAACGCCACGCCCGTATCCGTTGGGCCTGGCGGTACCGCAAACGAAAGAAATGGTCGCTGCAGCCAAAGTTTTAGCGCCCGGGTCACATTCATTAATGAGATACGTTTGCATTCTCATTTAATCCCCATCACGGAGTGAAGCATGGGCACCCGCGTTGCGCACCGAAACATCCCCGGTTGGCCAGCCGATTGCACGATCGCGCGGCCAGCGTCTGGCCGCAGTCCGCTGTCCTGCCTGGTCCATGGCCTGGCCCTGGGCCTGTCGCTGACCCAGGCCACCAGTGCCCTGGCGGCACCCGCCAAGCAGGACCAGGAACATCCGCTGGTCCTGGATACCAGCGTGATCAGCGCCACCGCCGCCGACTCGCCGACTGGCCAGCAGAGCGGCTACGTGGCCAAGCGCAGCCTCAGCGGAACCAAGACCGATGCCTCGCTCAGCGAAATCCCCCAGTCGATCTCGGTGATCACCCGGGACCAGATGGATGCCCTCAAGGCGCAGTCGGTGAACGAAGCCCTGCGCTACACCGCCGGAGTCCAGGCCAACACCACGGCGGCCAGCCAGCGCTTCGATACCATCGCGATCCGTGGTTTCGACGTCACCACCGGCATGCTCCGCGATGGCCTCAAGGGCAACACCGCCCAGGCCTGGCCCAAGGTCGAAGCCTATGGCCTGGAGCGCATCGACGTGCTCAAGGGCCCGGCCTCGGTGCTGTTCGGCCAGAACTCCCCGGGAGGCGTGGTCAACCAGATCAGCAAGCGACCGCTGGATACCCCCTACCACGAGGTGGAGATCCAGGGTGGCAGCTTCGGCCGGGCCCAGGGCCAGTTCGATTTCAGCGGGCCACTGGATGACCAGGGCCAGTTCCTCTATCGCCTGGTGGGCCTGCAACGGGACAGCGGCACCCAGTTCGACCACATCCCCGACGACAAGCAGTTCATCGCCCCGTCCTTCACCTGGAAACCCAACGAAGACACCAGCCTGACCCTGTTGGCCGACTACACCAAGGACAGGTTCGGTGCCCCGCGAGTCTTCCTGCCGGCCCGCGGCACGCTGCTGGGCAACCCCAACGGCAAGGTCAAGCACAACGTGTTCCTCGACGAACCGGGCCTGGACAACGGTCGCAACCAGTACAGCCTCGGCTACTTGCTGGAGCATCGCTTCAACGAGGTCTGGAGCCTGAACTCCAGCGCCCGTTATGGCCACGTCAACCTGCTGACCAATACCGCCAGTGGCATGTCCCTGGCGTCCGACCTGCGGACCCTGAACCGCTCTGCCTATCGCTTTCGCATCGTCGGCGACACCTACTCGCTGGACAACAACGTCCAGGCCCGCTGGAACCTGGGCAGCACGCAGATGGTGTCGCTGGTGGGCCTGGACTACCGGCGCACTCGCGAGGACTACTACCTGCGAGCCGGCACGGCATCACCCATCGACATCTACCGCCCGGTGCACGGTGGAGTCTTCGACCCCAGCCGGCCGTTCGCCAGCACCCTGCAGCGCGCCGACCAGGTCGGGGTCTATGCCCAGCAGCAATTCACCTTCGACGATCACTGGGTACTCACCGTCGGGGGCCGCCAGGATCGCTCCAGCGCGCGCACCGACAACCGCCTGGAAAACACCGGCAACAAGCAGAAGGACGAGAAGTTCACCTACCGCACCGGCCTGGTGTACCTGGCGGACAACGGCCTGGCGCCCTACATCAGCTATTCCACCTCGTTCGACCCGGTGCTGGGTACCAACTTCTACGGAGCGCCGTACAAGCCCACCAGTGCCAAGCAGTCGGAAGTGGGGGTCAAGTACCAGCCACCGGGCATCGACAGCTACATCACCCTGTCGCTGTTCGACCTGACCCAGGAAAACGTGCAGACCAGCGACCCGGCACAACCGCTCAATCGGCTGCAGACTGGCGAAGTGAACGTGCGCGGCGTCGAGCTCGAAGGCAAGGCCAGCCTGGCCAAGGGCCTGGACCTGCTGGCGGCGCTGACCTGGAACGACGCCGAGGTGAGCAAGAGCAACAACCCACTGGAAAAGGGCAAGCGGCCCACCGACACCCCGGAAAAGATGGCCTCGCTGTGGGCCGACTACAGCCTGCCCGACGGGCCGCTGGGGGGACTGGGTTTCGGTGCCGGGGTGCGCTACATCGGCAGCACCAAGGGCGATCCCGCCAACACCCTCAACGTGCCCTCCTACACCCTGCTCGATGCCGAGGTGCACTACGACTTCGACAAGCTGATCCCGGCGGCCAAGGGCGTGCGCCTGGCGGTCAATGCCAACAACCTCACCGACAAGCGCTATTACGAAGGCTGTTCGGTGACCAGTTGCAGTGCCGGTTATGACCGCAGCGTCATCGCCAGCCTGCGCTACCGCTGGTAGGCCGGCATGCGGCGCCTGCGTGAAATCTGGCTTGGGGTCCACCGCTGGGTGGCCCTGGGCCTGGGCTTGTTCCTGGCGCTGCTGGGCCTCAGTGGCGCGTTGCTCGAACTCAAGGGACCGATCCTGCGCTGGGAGGTGGGTGCACAGATGCTGCAACTGGCTCCCGGCAAACACGACGCCCCCCTGCAGCAGGGCGCCTGGATCGAGGCGGCCAGCACGGCCTACCCGCAACTGCAGAAGGTGTTCGGCGCCGCGGCGCCCCGCCAGGGCTTTCTCGAATCGGACAACGCCATCGTCTTCGGCGCGCTCGGGGAACGCCCCGGAACCGGCATCGCCATGATCGACCCCTACAGCGCCCAGCCCAGGGGTTTCTTCGTCTTCGAGGACCTGTGGCTGGCACGCCTGGTGGCCCTGCACCGCAGCCTGCTGTTGCCGCCGGCAGTGGGGTCGCTGCTGGTGCTGGTCTGTGGCCTGGCGCTGCTGGTCTCGGTGGGCAGCGGCCTGTACCTGTGGTGGCCGGGCCGGCGCAGTTGGTGGAAAGCTGCCAGCCTGCGTCCCGGCAGCACCGGCAACCGACGCCTGCGCGAATGGCACAACGTCGCCGCTGCATGGTTGTGCCTGCCCCTGGCGCTGATCGCCGGCAGCGGTGCCTGGTTGGCGCGCCCCGAACTGTTCACCTGGCTGACGGCCACGCCGATGGCCGCCAAGCCGCTGTTTTCCGCCGCCCACGGGCATTTGCTGCTGGGCACACCCGGCGCCTGGCTGGCTTTTCTCTGCGGAATTTCGTTACCCCTGCTGTACATCACCGGCCTGCTGTTGTGGTGGCGCAAGCGCGCCTCTCGCCGGGCCGTCCAATCGTTCAAGGAAACCTCCAATGACACACCGTGATCTGTTGCGCCGGGCCCGCCGTGGGCTCCTGTCGAGCCTGTTGCCGCTGGGGCTGCTGTACGCCGCGACGACCAGCGCCGCGACCCTCACCGACCTGGCCGGGCGCCAGGTCCAGGTGCCGGACAAGGTCGAACACATCCTGCTCGGTGAAGGGCGGATGATCTATTCCCTGTCGCTGCTCGAAGGCAAGAATCCCTTCACCCGCCTCGCCGGTTGGCAAGGGGACTTTCGCGGTCTCGATGTGCAGGGATACGAGGCCTATCACCGGGCCTTTCCCGACGCGGAAAAAGTGCCACTGGTGGGCGGCACTTCGGCCGAGACCTTCAGCGTCGAGAAGGCCCTGGCCGTGCACCCGGACCTGGCGATCATGGCCTTGAGCGGCGGCCACGGGCCGAGCCCGGACAGCGAGGCGGTCAAGCAGCTGGAAGCCGCCGGGGTCGCGGTGATCTTCGTCGACTTCAGCGACCATCCCCTGAGCAACACCGTGCCCAGCATGCGCCTCTTGGGCCAGGCCCTCGGACGTGAGCAGCAGGCCGAGGCGTTCATCGCGTTCTACCAGCAGTCCCTGGCCCGGGTCACCGAGCCCCTGGCCCGTGCCGGCAACCTCAAGCAGCCGACGATTTTCATCGACATGCTCGCCGGCCTGCAGGATTGCTGCGGTTCGCCGGGCACGGGCAACTTCGGCGAGATGATCAAGCTGGCCGGCGGCCACAATATCGCCGACGGGCGCATCCCCGGCCCCATAGGCACCTTGAACGTGGAGTACATCCTCTCCAGCGACCCGGATGTGTACGTGGCCACCGGTGTCTTCGCCGCTGGCCAGGGCGGCGTCACCCTGGGCTATTCGGCGACCGTGCAGCAAGCCCGGGACAGCCTGCGCCAAGCCGCCCAGCGACCACCGCTGAACGAGCTGCGGGCGGTACGCCAGGGCAACGTGCATGGCCTGTGGCACATCTTCTACGACTCGCCGGAGCACCTGGTGGCGATCCAGGCCCTGGCCAAGTGGCTGCATCCGCAACTGTTCAAGGACCTGGACCCTGACCAGACCCGCCGCGAGCTGTACCAGCGCTTCATGCCGATCCCCGCCAGCGGCGTGTTCACCGCGGACCTGGCGCAATGACCCAGGCGGCGACCGACGTGCAAGAACCCGTTGCTTCGAGTCACTACCGCCGGCGCCATGGCCGGCGGGTCCTGTTGTTGTCCGGCCTGGCGCTGGCCTTGCTGCTGTCCCTGGCCCTGGATATCACCACCGGGCCTTCGGGCATGAGCCTTGGGCGCCTGCTGCAGGTGCTGTGGGACCCGGCCTCGATGCCGCGAGTCGAGGCGGTGATCGTGTGGAATGTACGCCTGCCCTACGCCCTGATGGCGGTTCTGGTGGGTGCTGCCCTGGCACTGGCCGGGGCCGAGATGCAGACCGTGCTCGACAACCCCCTGGCCAGCCCCTTCACCCTTGGCGTATCCGCCGCCGCGGCCTTCGGTGCAGCGCTGGCCATTGTCCTCGGCCTGGGCCTGCCCGGTGTGCCGGCGCAGTACCTGATCTCGGCCAATGCCTTCGTGTTTGCCCTGGCCTCGGTGGCCCTGCTGTACCTGCTGGCGCGCTGGCGCGGTTTCGGCGTGGAGAGCCTGGTGCTGTTCGGCATCGCCCTGGTGTTCGCCTTCAACGCGCTGGTGGCCCTGCTGCAGTTCGTCGCCAGCCAGGACAGCCTGCAGCAACTGGTGTTCTGGACCCTGGGCAGCCTGGCTCGCGCCTCCTGGGAAAAGCTGGCGATCCTGGCGGTGGCGCTGCTGTTGTGCCTGCCGTTTTCCCTGCGCCAGAGCTGGGCCCTGACCGCCCTGACCCTGGGCGAGGAGCGGGCCCGCAGCTTCGGTATCGATGTCGGCCGCCTGCGCCTGCTATCACTGCTGCGCATCAGTCTGCTGTCGGCGCTGGCGGTGTCCTTCGTCGGCACCATCGGCTTCATCGGCCTGATCGCCCCCCACATCGCCCGGCTGCTGGTGGGCGAGGACCACCGGCTGTTCCTGCCGGCCAGCGTGCTCAGCGGCGGGTTGATCCTGTCCATGGCCTCGGTGGCCAGCAAGGCGCTGATCCCCGGGGTGCTGATCCCGGTGGGCATCGTCACCGCCCTGGTGGGCATTCCGTTCTTCATGGCCATTGTCATGCGCAACCGTCGAGGTGCCCTGTGAGCCAGCCTTCATCCTCCTCCCCGGGCCTGAGCACCGCTGGCCTGAGCATGCACTACGGCAGCCGCCAGGTGCTCGCTGCAGTGAACTTGCCGGCCCTGCAAGCCGGCAGCGTGACCGCGTTGATCGGCCCCAACGCAGCTGGCAAGTCGACCCTGTTGCGGGGCATCGCCGGGCTGCACAAGACCTCGGGCCAGGTGCTGCTCGATGGCACCGACCTCGCCCGGCTGCCCCAGGTGGAGCGTGCGCAACACATCGTCTACCTGCCCCAGAGCCTGCCCGAGCGGACCCGTTTGTGCGCCTTCGAAGCCGTGCTCAGCGCGGCCATGGCCGGGCACCGCAGTCCCGGATTCATTCCTGGAAGACCAAGCCCTGCCGTGCTGCAGGGGGTCGAACAGGTGCTGGCCGACCTGGACCTGACCGCCCTGGCCGACCGCCCCATCGATGCCCTGTCCGGCGGCCAGCGCCAACTGGTGGGGCTGGCCCAGGCACTGGTGCGCCAGCCCAGGGTGCTGCTGCTGGATGAGCCCACCAGCGCCCTGGACCTGTATCACCAGTGCCAGGTGGTGGAAGCCATCACCCGTGCCACCCGCGAGCGTCAGCTGATCACCCTGGTGGTGGTCCACGACATCAACCTGGCCCTGGGTTTCAGCCAGCAGGTGGTGGTGTTGCACAACGGCCGGCTAGCCGCTGCCGGCCCGGCCCTGGAAGTGATCAACCAACAGCTGCTGCGCAACGTCTATGGCGTCGACGGCAGCCTGGAACAGGTGCGTGGCCGACCGCTGGTAATGGTCGACGGCCGCCTGCCCTCTCACTCAGCCCTGGGATAGACCATGAGCAACGTTCAACCACTGCCCCTCGATACCGAACAGACATCCGCGGCCACCCCGGCCTTCGACCTGCGTCCGCTGCTGGTGGCCAACCTGGCTTGCACCATGGCGATGATGGCCTTCGTCGCGCTGATCGGCCCCATCGCCCGGATCCTTGGCCTGGCCACCTGGCAGGCCGGCATGGCGGTCACCGTGTCCGGAGTGATCTGGATGCTCCTGGCCCGCCCCTGGGGCCGGGCCAGCGACCGGCTTGGCCGACGCCGCATCCTGCTGCTGGGTACCGGCGGTTTCACCCTGGCCTTCCTGGCCCTGAGCCTGTTCATCGACCTTGCGCTGCATGCCTTGCCCAGCGCGCTGCTGGCCTTCGCCGGGTTGCTGCTGGGGCGTGGGCTGATCGGGGTGTTCTACGCGGCGATCCCGGTGGGCGGCTATGCGCTGATCGCCGACAACATCGAACCGCAGCACCGCGCCCGGGCCATGGCCTCGCTGGGCGCGGCCAATGCCTGCGCCCTGGTGCTGGGGCCGGCCATCGCCGCCTTGCTGGCACGCTACAGCCTGAGCCTGCCGTTCTATGCCATGGCGCTGTTGCCGTTGCTCGGCTTCCTGTTCCTGCGCGCCCGCCTGCCACGCCAGGAGCTGCACCTCAAGCAGCCGCCCAAGTCGGTGAGCCTGGGTGACCGGCGTCTGCGCCGGCCACTGCTGGTGGCGTTCGTGTCCATGCTGTGCGTGGCCATGGCGCAGATCACCGTCGGTTTCTTCGCCCTTGACCGCCTGGGCATGGCCCCGGCCGCAGCGGCACAGACAGCCGGCATCGCCCTGACCCTGGTGGGCGTGGCGCTGATCGCCTCGCAGTTGCTGGTACGTAAGCTGGAATGGCCGCCCCTGCGGATGATCCGCATCGGTGCCCTGGTGGCCGCCGTGGGGTTCGCCGCGAGCATCGCTGCGGCCCACGCCTGGGTGCTGTGGCTGGGCTTCTTCGTGTCGGCGGCGGGCATGGGCTGGATCTTCCCGTCCTTCGCCGCCCTGGCCAGCAACTCGGTGGACGCCGCCGAGCAAGGTGCCACCGCCGGCTCCATCGGCGCAGCCCAGGGCCTGGGGGTGGTGGTCGGACCATTGGCCGGCACCCTGGTCTACGCCGTGGAACCGCGCCTGCCCTACCTGCTGGCGGCGGTGCTGTTGCTACTGGTCGCCGCCTGGCCACAAACCCGGGGCCAGTCCTGACCTGCCTCTGTACGCAACCTGCGCAAAATCCTGTGGCCGCTGCGACAAGGCCCGCAGGGCCTTCAGCGAACGATCGGCCGACACCGCCCTGCGGCCGCTGCGCGCCCGTGCGCAGCCTGCGGCAGCGGCTGCACGAAGCGGTTCATTGCGGGGTGGCGCGCGCCATGCGCCAGATCGACCAGGCATAGAGCACCAGCGCCAGGACCGCCAGGGCGCCGCCGGCGGTGCCGACGTAGGCAAACCCCAGTCGCCCGCCAACCCAGCTACCCAGCAGCGCACCACCACCGATGCCGATGTTGTAGATCCCGGAGAACATCGCCATCGCCACGTCGGTGGCGTCCGGCGCCAGGGTCAGCACCCTGGATTGCAGCGCCAGGCCAAACCCCATGATCGCCATGCCCCAGACCACGCTCAGCGCCACCAGCGACCAGACGTGTCCATTGAGTGGCAGCAAGAGGCTCAGGCACAGCGCCAGCAAGGTCACCGCGATCAACAGGAAGCCCTGGGGGCTGTGGCGATGCAGGCGGCTGAACAGCAGAGAGCCGATGATTCCCGAACCACCGAACACCAGCAGCACCAGGGTCACGACCTCGCCACCCAGGCCCGAAGCGACCTTGATGAAGGGCTCGACGTAGCTGTAGGCCGTGAACTGCGCCGTCACCACCATGGCCGTCAGCACGTAGATCGCCACCAGCGCCGGGCGCTTGAACAACAGCGGCAGGCTGCGCAGCGAACCGGAGTTCTGGCTGGGCAACAGGGGCAAGGTGCGGATCAGCCAGAGCACCAGCACGGCTGCCAGGCCCGCGATCACGCTGAAGGTGGTGCGCCAGCCCAGGGCCTCGCCCAGCAGGCGCCCCAGGGGAATGCCCAGGACCATCGCCAGGGAGGTGCCGGTGGCCAGCAAGCCAAGGGCCTGCACCTGTTTGCCTGGCGGTGCCAGGCGCACGGCCAGGGAAGCGGTGATCGACCAGAACAGCGCGTGGGCCAGGGCGATGCCGATCCGACTGAGCATCAGCAGGCCGAAGCTGGTGGCCAGGCTGGACAGCACGTGGCTGACGATGAACAGCCCGAACAGCAGCGTCAGCAAGCGGCGGCGCTCGACGTTGCGGGTCAGCAGCATCACCGGCAGCGAGGTCAGGGACACCACCCACGCATAGATGGTCAGCATCAGCCCCACTTGCTCGCTGGCCAGCTCGAAGCTCGCGCCGATGGCGCTCAGGAGCCCTACCGGCACGAACTCGGTGGTATTGAAGACAAAGGCGGCCAGGGCCAACGCGATGACCGGCTGCCAGTTACCTTGGGGTGTCGCCTGGGGATTGCTCATGGAGGGGTCGCACTACTCGTTCGGTGGGCCGGATCGCGGATCCGGCGAAAACTGGGGCCCCTGTCCGGCTGGTAGCGCTGTCTGGCGGCCACGGCAATCGGGTCAAGGATGATGAATCGCAGGTTAGCTAGGAATGCTCGGTGCGTGCGACATCCAGGATGCCCATGGCCAGGGCCACCACCTTGCGCAATTGTTCGGCGCTGGCGCCGTCCCGGGCCTGGACCGACAGCCCGTGCAGCACCGTAGAGTAGTAATGCCCCAGAGAAGTTGCATCACTGTGACCCGCCAATTCTCCCGAGCCTACTGCAGCTTGCAGCCGCTCGACGAGGCTGGCCGTGCGTGCGCGTCGGTGCTCGGCCAACCACTGGCGCACGCCGTCGTTGTCGCTGGAGCAATTCACCGCCGACGACACCACCATGCAGCCCAGGGGTTGGCCGGGCCGGGTATAGAGTTGCACGGCCTCGTCGAGCAGGCGGGCGATGGCGGCGCGGGCGCTGGGCTCTTCGGCCAGGGCCCGATCGGCGAAACCGCCTTCATCCTGTTCGTAGAGTTCGATGGCTTCGCGAAACAGCGCTTCCTTGGAGCCGAAGGCGGCATAGATGCGCGCCGAGGCAATACCCAGCGCGGCCACCAGGTCGGTCATGGAGGTGGTTTCGAAACCACGGGCCCAGAACAGTTCGAGCGCCTGGCGCAACGCCTGGTTGCGGTCGAATTCGCGGGGTCTTCCAGCCATGGGGGTCGGGGATCTCGTCAGGATGAGCAGGCGACCGGTACAGCCCGATCGGCGGTCGGCACAGGGCGCCGCGACGAAATGATATTAGATTTGAGCCGTCCCCGGGCCATTTTCCCTGCCCGGGGACGGCAGCCGCGGCTCAGCCTGCCTGCTCTTCGAGGAAGGGCAGCAAGTGCGCGAGGAAAGCCTCTGGCGCCTCTTCCATGATGAAGTGCCCGCAGTCCGGCACGATCGCGCCCCGCAGATTGCTGGCCCGGCCCTGCAAGGTCAGCAGCGGTGCATCGTTGGTGGCGTGCTCGGCGCCGATGGCAAGCACCGGCATGTCGAGCATCCGTTCGGCGCGCTGCTGGTTCTGGCGCACGGTCTCGGGAATCGCCCGGTAGTAGGCGAAGCCCGCCCGCAGGCCACCCGGCGCGGCATAGGCCTGGATGTACTCCTCGGTGGCGACCGCTTCGCGGCGATGGGACCACTTGTCGAAGATGTAGTTGAGATAGACCCGTTCGCGCCCGGCGATCAGCGCCTCCGGCAGGTCGCGCAGCTGGTTGAACATGAAGTGCCAGAGAAAGATGTTCTGCCCCGGTTCGACGAAGATCGGCGGCGCCTCGGCCAGCCCCGGGATTACCGCCTCGGTCAGTGCCAGGCGTTCCACGGCCTCGGGCCGGTCGCTGGCCAGGGCATAGGCGACCCACATGCCCACGTCATGGCCGACCACGCTGTAGCGTTCGAACCCCAGTTGTTCCATCACCCGGTGCAGCACATCGGCCACGGCGCCGGTGTCGTAGCCCTGCTCCGGACGGTCGGACTGCCCGGTGCCCGGCGGGTCCACGGCAATGGCCTGGAAACCCCTGGCGGCCAGGGCCTGGATCACCTCGCGCCAGGCGTACCAGGTTTGCGGCCAGCCGGGAATCAGCAGTACTGGCCGGCCACTGCCGGCGCTGACGCAGTGGATGCGCTGGCCGTCGATGCGCACGTAGCGGTGGGTCAGCTCATTGGCCTGGGCCTGGGTGTTGTCGGTGAATGCATTCATCAGTATCGGTCTCTGTGGGAAAGGGTCAGGCGATGCCCAGCATGGCGTTGATCTGCTGGCGATCGATGCGGGCGCCGGCGAAGTCGTCGAAGATCCGCTCGGTGACGCGAATCATGTGGCGGTTGATGAACTCCACGCCTTCCCGGGCGCCGTCCTCCTGGTCCTTGAGGCAGCACTCCCATTCCAGGGTCGCCCAGCCGCCGTAGTCGTATTGCGCCAGCTTGGAAAAGATCGCCTTGAAATCCACCTGGCCATCGCCGAGCGAACGGAACCGCCCGGCCCGCTCGACCCAGGAGCTGTAGCCGCCGTAGATGCCCTGGCGCCCGCTGGGATTGAACTCGGCATCCTTGACGTGAAACATGCGGATGCGCTCGTGGTAGATATCCAGGTACGCCAGGTAGTCCAGTTGCTGCAGCACGAAGTGGCTGGGATCGAAGAGGATGTGGCAACGCGGATGCCGATCCACCAGATCGAAGAAGCGCTCGAAGCTGGTGCCGTCGTGCAGGTCCTCGCTGGGGTGGATCTCGTAGCACAGGTTGACGCCCTGCTCGTCGCAGGCATCGAGGATCGGCCGCCAGCGCCGCGCCAGCTCGGCGAACGCGGTCTCGATCAGCCCATCGGGGCGCTGGGGAAAGGGAAACAGGTAGGGCCACGCCAGCGACCCGGAGAAGGTGCCCATGTCATCCAGCCCCAGGCGCCGCGAGGCGCGGGCCGCCAGTTGCATGCGGTCCATGGCCCAGGCCGTGCGCGCCTTGGGGTTGCCGCGCAGGGCCTCGGGGGCGAAGTTGTCGCACATCGCATCGTAGGCCGGATGTACCGCCACCAGCTGGCCGAAGATATGGGTGGTCAGCTCGCTGATCACCAGGCCGTGTTCCGCCAGTCGACCCTTGAGCTCATCGCAGTAGTCCTGGCTGTGCGCCGCCGTGGCGACATCGAACAGCCGCTCGTCCCATGCCGGAATCTGCAACGCCTTGAAGCCCAGGTCGGCAGCCCAGCGAGCGATGCCCGGCAGGTCGTTGAACGGCGGGGTGTCGGCACTGAACTGCGCCAGGTGCAGGCTGGGACCCTTGAGGGTTTTCATCGAATGCTTCCTATTGTTTGTTGATTGACAAAGAATAGGGACAACCAGCTGCCAACGTCAATCACCGGATGCACAAATGGGCTTGCCAGGGGCCCGGCCACTCTTCCCAAAAAAACCTGAAGTCCATAAGAAACAAGGCTCGCAGCCTGATCGCAGAGCAGTGCCAGCCGGGCAAAAAAAACCCGCGATCGACGTCGCGGGTTGGCTTGGGCAATGGGACGAGGGTTACTCGGGCGGACGGCTGTAGACCTCGCGCCCGGCGAAATAGGTGCTCAGCACCCGGGTGCCGGCAAGCTGGTCCTCGGGCACCTGGAACACATCGCGGTCCAGCACGATCAAATCGGCCTGCTTGCCCGGGGCCAGGCTGCCGATCTGCCGTTCCAGGCCGATGGCCCGGGCGGCGTCGCGGGTGTAGGCGTAGAACATTGTTTCACGGTCGATGCCCTCCTCCTTGTTCAGCACACCCTTGGGGCCTTTGCGACTGATTGCCTGGGCGATGGCCTTCCACGGCTCGGGCGTGCTCACCGGCCAATCGCTGGCACCGGCGATGGTGGCGCCGTTCTTGAACAGCGAACGCGCCGGGTACATGAACTGGAACTGCATCGCGGTGATGTAGGGCTTGAGCAGGTCGATGCTCAGCTCATCGGCCGACGCCCAGTACAGTTGCATGGAGGCGATCACGTCCAGCGGCTTGAAACGGGCGAATTCCCTGGGATTGACCATCTGCAGGTGGGTGATCGAGTGCACCACGCCACTGTGGCGCTCGCGCCGGGCTTGCTCGATGCCGTTGAGGGATTCACGCACGGCGCGATCACCGATGGCGTGCACATGCACCAGCCAGCCACGGGCGTCGGCGGCACTGACCAGCTCGCCGAAATGCGCCGGGTCGATCAGCAGTTCTCCGCCCTTCTGCGAGTTCTTGTAGGGCGTGAGCAAGGACGCGGTCTGCGCCGGGAATTCGGCGACACCGTCGGCGAAGATCTTGATGCCCGGCATGCTCAGGTTGGGCACGTCGAGGAACTGCTGGCGCACCTGGTCCAGCACCTCGAGATCCGCAGGCCGGCTCTTGGGGTTGGCGACCATCAGCGCGGCAACCCGCAAGTCCAGCTCGCCGTTGTCGGCCAGTGCCTTGTACACCGGGAGCACCCCAACGGTCTGGGCGGTGGGGTGCATGGCGAACATCGCCTCGCCCGGTGCGGCGTTGGCTGCCGGGTCCATCAGGGCGGTGATGCCCAGGCTGTGGTTGAGGTCCCGGGCGGCACGGCCGGCGTCGACCATCTGCTCGAAGCTCGGCGATGGTACCAGGGACGTCAGCGCCGAGAGCCCGGCATCGGCCACGAAGCCATTGGGCGTGCCGTCGGGATGATGACCGATGGTGGCCACCGCCTCGCCCGTGAGCGACTTGACCCGCTGGGCATCGATACCGGCACGCTTGAGCATGGCGCGGTTGGCCCATCCGGTGTGGTAGTCCCAACCGACGAACAGGATCGGCGTATTCGCCCACTCGCCCTGGTTGAAGCGTTGTTCCAGTGCGTCCACCTGGCTCCAGTAGGTGGAAGGAAACCCGCTGACGCTCAGGGTGTCGCCATGGCGTGCCCTGCCGTCGTCGCGCCAGCCCCGCAAGCGCTGTTCCAGTTCGTCCACGGGCAGTTGCCGGCTGTCCAGGTCCGCGGCCTTGAGCTTGAGCCCCCCAAAGATCGCGTGGCTGTGGCTATCGATGAATCCCGGCATCAGCACCTTGCCCTGCAGATCGACGACCCGGGTGTCCGCCTGCTTGAGCGCCAGCACCTCGGCGTCGCTGCCGACGCGGACGATCCTGCCCTGCTCCACCGCCACCGCCTGTTGCAGGGGCTGGCCCCGCTCGGCGGTGAACACCTTGCCGTTGTGCAGCAGCAGGTCCACCGCCGCCAGGCTTGGCAGCGAGGCAAAAGCCAGCGTCGAGGCCAGCGTGATCTTCAGAGCGTTGTTCATTGTTGTGGGCTCCCAGGGTCAGAATGGGCCAGAGACTAGCCAACCCGAGGGGGTTTTAAGAATACTGCGCCGAGCAACTCATTCTTTCCAAAGAGGCAAGACTCCATGGATCAGCTGGGCGCCATCACCATGTTCGTCACCACCGCCGACCAGGGCAGCTTCACCCGCGCCGCCGCCTGCATGGGCAAGACCACCTCGGCCCTGACCAAGGCTGTGACGCACCTGGAGACCCAGCTGGGCACCCGTCTGTTCGAACGCTCCACGCGGCGGATCGCCCTGACCGAAGCCGGACTGATCTACCTGGCCAGTGCCCGCCAGGTGCTGGGCCAACTGCAACAGGCCCAGGAGGACATCGACCAGTTGCAGCAGCAGATGTGCGGCACCTTGCGCCTGGTGGCGCCGCCCTCCTTCGCCCCGGCCTTTCTCAATGCGGTGTGCTATCGCTTCCTTGAGCAATACCCGCTGATGCACCTGGACGTGGAGCTGACCGATGCGTTCGTCGACCTGCTCGGGGGCGGCTACGACCTGGCCGTGCGCGACGGCCCGGTGGACCTGCCGGACCTGATCGCCCGGCCGCTGACCGCCAATCGCATCCTGTTGTGCGCCAGCCCGCGCTACCTGCAGCGCAACCCCCTGCCCGTGACCCCGCAGACCTTTGCCGAGCATGACTGGCTGATCTTCCGTCATCCGGCACTGAACCCGCATTTCTGGCGTTTTTCCCTCGATGGACAGCAGCACCGGGTGCCCCAGCCGGCGCCGCGGCTGGCCAGCGACAATTACGATTTCCTGTTCGGCGCATTGCTGGCGGGCCTGGGCCTGCAACTTTGCCCACAGTGGAGCGCGGCGCCCTATCTGCAACGTGGCGAACTGGTGCAATTGCTGCCCGAAGCCGTGCTCGATCCCGAGCAGTTCGGGCCGCGAATCCATGCGATCTACCCAGCCCATCGGCGCCATACCCGCAAGCATCGGGCGTTCATCGAATGCCTGAAACACTACCTGGACCAGCACCAGCTGCATTGAGGCGGGCAGTCGTCAGGCGCCAGGGTGCAACACCGGGATCAACCGCGCCGGCTTCACCGACTTGAACGAGAAACTGGAGTAGATCTCCTTCACCGCCGGCAGGGTCTGCAGCACTTCGCGGGCGAACTCGCCGAAGGACTCCAGGTCCTTGGCCAGCACTTCCAGGAGAAAGTCATAACGCCCGGAAACGTTATGGCAGGCGATGATTTCCGGGATGTCCAGCAGCCGTTGCTCGAAGGCCCGGGCCGTCTCCCGGGAGTGGGATTCCATCATCACGCTGACGAAGGCGGTGACCCCGTAGCCCAGGGCCTTGGGCGAGAGGATCGCCTGGTAGCCGGTGATTACCCCGCTCTCTTCCAGGAGCTTGACCCGGCGCCAGCAGGGCGAGGTGGTGAGCGCCACACTGTCGGCCAGCTCGGCGGTGGTCAGTCGCGCGTTGTCTTGCAGGGCGACAAGCAGGGCTTTGTCGGTACGATCCAGGCCAGCGGGCATATTTTGCCTCTTTCTCTTGTTTTTATGGTTTTTTATTCCAATCCACGCGCTTTTAAGGGGCCAGATTAGAAAATATTGCGCCGGATTTGAGCATAGCATTAGAGCAAATCCGGAGCGTCCACCATGAACAATAAAAACAGTGACCTTGGTTTTTCCACCCGTGCCATTCACCACGGCTACGACCCGCAGCAGCACCAGGGCGCGTTGATCCCACCGATCTACCTGACGTCCACGTTCACCTTCGCCACCGCCGAATATGGCGCCGGCTGCTTTGCCGGCGAGGAACCCGGCTACTTCTACACCCGCATCAGCAACCCGACCCTCGCCCTGCTGGAATCACGCATGGCCGACCTGGAGAACGGCGAGGCCGGCGTGGCCTTCGGCTCCGGCATGGGCGCCATCGCCGCGACCTTGTGGACCCTGCTGCGCCCGGGGGACGAGATCCTGGTCAACCGCACCCTCTACGGCTGCACCTTCGCCCTGCTGCACCATGGCCTGGGCGAGTTCGGGGTCAAGGTGCGCCACGTGGACATGGCCCGGCCGGATGAGCTGCAGGCCGCCATCGGCCCCGCCACACGGGTGATCTACTTCGAGTCGCCGGCCAACCCCAACATGCAACTGGTGGACATCGCCGCCGTGGCCCGCATCGCCCGCCAGCACTCGAACATCACCCTGGTGGTGGACAACACCTACTGCACGCCCTACCTGCAACGCCCGCTGGAGCTGGGCGCCGACCTGGTGCTGCATTCGGCCACCAAGTACCTGAGCGGCCATGGCGACATCACCGCCGGCATCGTCGTCACCCGCCAGGAGCTGGCGCAGAAGATCCGCCTGCAAGGCCTGAAGGACCTGACCGGGGCCGTGATGTCGCCCCAGGATGCCTTCCTGCTGATGCGCGGCCTCAAGACCCTGACCCTGCGCATGGACCGCCACTGCGCCAACGCCCTGGCCGTGGCGCGCTACCTGGAGTCGCATCCACTGGTGCAGTGGGTGGCCTACCCTGGCCTGCCCTCCTTCGCCCAGTACGCCCTGGCCAGGCAGCAAATGAAACTGCCCGGCGGCATGATCGCCTTCGAGCTCAAGGGCGGCCTGGCCACCGGCACCCGTTTCATGAATGCCCTGCAACTGTTCAGCCGTGCGGTGAGCCTGGGGGATGCCGAATCACTGGCCCAGCACCCGGCGAGCATGACCCATTCCACCTACAGCCCCGAGGAGCGCGCAGAGCACGGCATCGCCGAGGGCCTGGTGCGCCTCTCGGTAGGCCTGGAGGACATCGACGACCTGCTGAGCGACCTTGCCCAGGCCCTGGAGGCCTGCGCTGCGACGCAACCGGCGGTGGCCTTCGGCAAGGCGCTGCCCTGACCCGACCCCGACAACTGATCCTCCGGATGGCCACAGAACCGGCCATCCACGCAGTACCTGCAACACCCTTAGAACCGTTACCCACAGGAGTGGAACAATCCATGAGTCGTATCAATAACAAAGCCACCCAACTGCTCAGCGCCATGATCCTCGCCGGCCTCGCCTGCCATTCCCTGGCCGCCGACACCATCCGGATCGGCATCGCCGGGGCCAAGACCGGCCCGGTGGCGCAATACGGTGACATGCAGTTCAGCGGCGCGCGCATGGCCATCGAGCAGATCAACGCCAAGGGCGGCGTCGACGGAAAGAAGCTCGAAGCCGTTGAATACGACGATGCCTGCGACCCCAAGCAAGCGGTGGCCGTGGCCAACAAGGTGGTCAATGACGGTGTCAAGTACGTGGTCGGGCACCTGTGCTCCAGCTCCACCCAGCCAGCCTCGGACATCTATGAAGACGAAGGCATCGTGATGATCACCCCGGCCGCGACCAGCCCCGAACTGACCTCGCGCGGCTACAAGATGGTGTTTCGCACCATCGGCCTGGACAACGCCCAGGGCCCGGCTGCGGCACGCTACATCGCCCAGCTGAAACCGGCCAATGTCGCGGTCCTGCACGACAAGCAGCAATACGGTGAAGGCATCGCCAGTTCGGTCAAGGACATCCTTGGCAAGGAAGGCATCAAGGTGGCGATGTTCGAAGGCATCAACGTCGGCGAGCGCGACTACTCCTCGATCCTGGCCAAGCTCAAGCAGGCCAATGTCGACTTCGTCTACTTCGGTGGCTACCACCCGGAAATGGGCCTGCTGCTGCGCCAGGCCAAGGAAAAGGGCCTGACCGCCCGCTTCATGGGGCCTGAGGGCGTGGGCAACGACTCGATCTCGCAGATCGCCAAGGATGCGTCCGAAGGCATGCTGGTGACCCTGCCCAAGTCCTTCGACCAGGACCCGGCCAACAAGGCCCTCGTGGAAGCCTTCCAGGCCAAGCAGGAAAACCCCAGCGGCCCGTTCGTGCTGCCGTCCTACTCGGCGGTGCAAGTGATTGCCGGGGCGATTGCCGCAGCCAAGAGCGAAGACCCGGAGAAAGTCGCCGAAGCGATCCACAAGGGCACCTTCAGCACCCCGACCGGCGACCTGAGCTTCGATGAAAAAGGCGACCTGAAAGACTTCAAGTTCGTGGTCTACGAATGGCACTACGGCAAGCCGAAGACGGCCGCCGTGGAAAGCGCCGGCCTCTGACCGCGCCAGGCTGGCCGGGTGATGCCAGGCTTGCGCATCACCGGTCAACAGCGGGTGCCGGCCGTCCTGGCCGGCACCTTTCACCTGGGTCCTAGGCCCGGGGCAACGCTGCGGATTCAAGCTCCTGCGCCGTGCGCTCTACCGCGCGCCGGGTCTTGTCCACCAGCTCGTCGATATCCGCCCGGGTCGCCACCAGCGCCGGCGCCATGATCATCCGGCCCAGGGTCGAACGAATGATCACCCCCTCTTCGAAACCCAGGGTGCGACAGCGCCAGGCGATGTCGTTCTCGTTGGCAAAACGCTTGCGAGTGGCCTTGTCCTCGGCGAACTGCAAGGCTGCCACCAGGCCGGTGCCCTGGATCTCGCCAATCAACGGATGGTTGCCGAACACCTCCCGCAGGCAGTGCTGCAGGTAGGGGCCGGTGTCGTCACGAACCTGGTCGACCACGCCTTCGTCACGCAGCGCCTTGAGGTTGGCGATGGCTACGGCGGCCGCCACCGGGTGCCCGGAATAGGTCAGGCCGTGGGCGAACACTCCGCCCTGGTCCACCAGCACCTGGGCTATGCGTTTGCCCAGCACCAGGCCGCCCATGGGCACGTAACCGCTGGTCAGGCCCTTGGCGATGGACAGGGTGTCGGGCTGGAACCCGAAATGCTCATGGGCGAACCAGTGGCCGGTACGACCGAAACCGCCGATCACTTCGTCGGCGCACAGCAGCACGTCGTACTGGCGGCAAATGCGCTGGATTTCCGGCCAGTAGCTTTCCGGAGGGAAGATCATGCCACCCGCTCCCTGGAAGGGTTCGGCGATGAACCCGGCAACGTTCTCGGCTCCCAGTTCGAGGATCTTCTGCTCCAGTTGGCGAGCGCAACGCAGGCCGAATTCGGCCGGGCTCAAGTTGCCTTCGTGGGCAAACCAGTAGGGTTCGTCGATATGCGCCACATCCGGGATCAGCCCGCCCATCTCGTGCATGAACTTCATGCCGCCCAGTGCGGTGGCCGCGAGCGTCGAGCCGTGATAACCGTTCCAGCGGCCGATCATCACCTTCTTCTGTGGCTGGCCGAGAATCTGCCAGTAGCGACGCACGGTGCGGATCAGCACCTCGTTGGCCTCGGAGCCGGAGTTGGTATAGATGGCGTGGCTGTAGTGCGCCGGCAACAGGCTGAACAGCAGTTCGGACAGTTCCACCACCGCCGGGTGGGTGGTGTGGAAGAACATGTTGTAGTACGGCAATTGCTCGAGCTGGGCCGTGGCCGCGGCGGCCAGGTCCTTGCGCCCGTAACCCAGGTTGGTGCACCACAGGCCGGACATGCCGTCCAGGTAGCGCTTGCCGTCGTTGTCCCAGAGCTGCAGGCCCTCGCCGCGGACGATCACCCGCGGGCCTTCGGCGTTCAGTTCCTTCTGGTCCAGGAAGGCATGGATGTGGTGCGCCGCATCCAGCTCCTGATAGTCCCGTGTGCTGCGTTGCGGGCGGGGGGTGGAAGCACTCATGGTCGTTCTCCTGCACGGTAGGTGGATTCATCGGTAGAGGTTGCCGGTACGGCGGATACCAGGGGTTCGGGGACGAACAGCGGCTTGTGCATCACCAGCTTGACCCAGAGCAAGGCGATCAACGCGATGATCCCCAGTACCACGCCGGCACTGCCAAAGATTCGCGCGGTCATCTCCGGCGCCGGCGAAGCGTGATAGATCGCAAACAGCATGCCGCCGATGCCCACCACCTGGGGCCAGGGATAGAACGGCGAGCGGAATGGCCGGGGCGCATCGGGGTAGCGCCGGCGCAGGGCGATCACGTCGATGTGCACGATGATGTAGGCCAAAAGCCAGGCCAGGGCTGCCGACAGCAACAGCAGGCTGACGGAATCCGGGTCCTGGCCCATCACCAGGACCGGCAGGCCGGTGATGGCGGCGATGAACAGCACCGCGACCCAGGGCGTACGGGTCCGTGCGCTCAGCCGCTTGAACTGGGGAAAGGCCTGGCCGTTCTGGGCCATGCCGTAGAGCATCCGGGGCAATGCGGCCAGCGACGAGTTGATGGTGCTGCAGGTGGCGGTGACCACCGCCCCCACCAGGAACGCCTTGCCGGCTTCACCGAACACCGTGGTGGCGAACAGGAAGTGCGGCAGCGGGTTACCCGCCAGTTGCTCACGCGGGACACAGAGCAACGCGCCGAGGCAATACAGGCTGATCACCAGGAAGATCAGGCTCAGGCCAATGATCATCGAACGCGGGATATTGCGTTCCGGACGCCGGGTTTCCTCCACCAGCGGGCAGACGAACTCGGCCCCGACGAACCCCCAGATGGCCATCGCCACCAGGGCCAGTGCCCCGAGCTGCATGGGGTTCCACCCCTGTTCCAGGGGCAGCTGCCAGTCCGCCTGGGGACTGCTGACGGCGCCCAGGCCGAGGATCAGCAGGATCACCACCATCACCACCGCGAGCACCGACTGCAGCTTGGCGAACACGTCGATGCCCAGCAGGTTGAGCAAGGTGAAGGTGCCGAGCACGCCATAGGCCACCACCATGGGCGGCAACACGCCGGGATAGACCTTGCCAATGATCAGGTCCAGGAGCAGCAATTCGGCGGACAAGGCGAACATCGCCACCACCATGTAGCCGGAGAACGTCGCCAAGATCGCCGGAAAATGCCCGATGGCCACCTCGGTGTAGCTGCTGAGACTGCCCGCGCGGGGCACCAGCAACGCCAGTTCGGAAAACGACAAGGCATAGGTCAGGGCCAGCAGGTAGCCCAGCAGCAACGGGATGAAGAAGCCCAGCCCGGCCATCCCCGCCCCTTGCAGCATCAGCACCATCACCCCCTGGGACACCACCAGGCCCACGGCCACCGAGACCAGCGAACCCAGGCCCAGGACCCGGCGCAAGCCACCCTGGGCGACGGGACCTGCGGCCCCGTCCAAGACTTTTGCAGTCATGCCACGTACTCCTCTTCTTATTGTTGTGAACCTGCCACCCGAGCGGCAGGCGCGGCGGCACCGGCGAGGCACCGCAAGGCATCGAGCGCTGTTCAGCGCAGCTGGAACCAGGTGGTCTTCAGCTGGGTGTACTTGTCGAAGGCGTGCAGCGACAGGTCACGACCGAATCCCGACTGGCGGCCACCGCCAAAAGGCACGGTGACGTCCAGGGCATCCACGGTATTGACCGACACCGTGCCGACCCGCAGTTGCCGGGCCACTCGATGGGCACGGTTCAGGTCATCGCTCCACAACGAGGCGGCCAGGCCGTAGGGGCTGTCGTTGGCCAGGGCAATGGCCTGCTCCTCGCCGTCGAACGGGGTCACCGCCAGTACCGGGCCGAATACCTCTTCGCGAGCGATGGCCATGTGTGGCTCAACGCCGCTGAAGATGGTCGGCTCGATGTAGTTGTCGCTGCCGTCGATCTGCAAACGCCGGCCGCCACAGACCCACTGCGCCCCCTGCTCCCGGGCGCCCTCGATATGCGCCATGACACTGGCGGTCTGGCGTGCATCGACCATGGCTCCGGCGCGGCTGGCCGGGTCCAGGGGGTTGCCCGGCTGCCAGCCCCGGGCCTTGGCTTGCAAGCGCTCGACGAACTCGTCATGGATGCTGCGCTGCACCAGCAACCGCGAGTTGGCCGAGCACACCTCGCCCTGGTTGTAGAAGATGCCGAACGCCGCCTTCTCGGCGGCCAGGTCCAGGTCCTGGCAATCGGCGAATACCAGGTTCGGACTCTTGCCGCCGCACTCCAGCCAGACCTGCTTGAGGTTCGATTGCGCCGAGTACTGCATGAAGTACTTGCCCACTTCGGTGGACCCGGTGAACACCAGGCAGTCCACGTCCGGATGCAGGCCCAGGGCGCGCCCGGCCTCGGTGCCCAGGCCCGGCACCACGTTGAGCACGCCCTCCGGCACACCGGCTTCCAGGGCCAGCTCGGCCAGGCGCAGGGCCGAGAACGGCGACTGCTCGGCGGGCTTGAGCACCACCGAATTGCCTGCCGCCAGGGCCGGCGCCAGCTTCCAGGCGGCCATGTCCAGCGGGTAGTTCCAGGGCACCACCGCGCCAATCACCCCCAGGGCTTCACGGCGGATGCTCACGTGGCGGTCGGCAGCCCCCGGAGCGACCTGGTCGTAGAGCTTGTCGATGCTTTCGGCGTACCAGGCAAAGACGTTGGCCGCACCGGGCACATCGACACTCCAGGCCTCCATCACCGGCTTGCCCATGTTCAGCGAATCCAGGAGGGCCAGCTCCTCGCGATGCTCGAGCAGCAGCTCGGCCAGGCGCAACAGCACCTGCTTGCGCTGCACGGGTGCCATGCGGGCCCAGGGGCCGGACTCAAAAGCCTGGCGGGCGCTGGCCACCGCCAGGTCCACTTCATGAACGCCGCAGGCGCTGACCCGGGCCAGGACGTGACAGGTGGCGGGATTGATGGCGTCGAACGTGGCGCCGGAACTCGCCGACAAGCGACGCCCCCCAATCAGCGCCTGGTCAATGAATGTCTGTTGGGCAGCTCGCTGCTGCCAGTAACCGAGATCGAACACGCTGCATGCCCTCGTCGGCCGTTGCGACGGCCTGGTTGTTATAGGGATTCAAGGCGATGGTGCGTTACTCGGGGCCGGAGGAAAAATACTAAAAATATGCTCCAGACCCATGAAAAAACTCTGTAGCCAGGCGAGCGCCAATGGCCTGTTCCAGAGCCCCTGCGGGCAGCCGAAAGCCCCCAGCGGCAGGCAGCCGGGGGCTTGTCAGATGCACCGGCACGGGCGGGTTCAGGCCGCGTGTGTCAACCAGTTGGCCAGGCGCAGCAACAGCGCATCACAGGCCGCCAGTTGCTCCAGGCTGATGAACTCATCGGGCTTGTGGCCCTGGTCCATGCTGCCGGGCCCGCAGACCACCGTGGGGATGCCCGCTTCATGGAACAGCCCGCCCTCGGTGCCAAAGGCCACGGTGCCGAATTCCTGCGAGCCGCTGAGCAACGCCAGCACCTGCGCAGCCTCGCTGTCGGGTGCAGTGGCCAGCCCCGGATAGGCGCTCAAGGGCTGCAGGCCGATGGAGGTATCGGCCTGCACGGCCTGCATCCCGGGCAGCAACTGCTCCCGGGCATAACGGTGCAGCTCATCCACCACCTCCTGGGCGTCGTAACCCGGCAGGGTGCGGATCTCGAAATCGAACTCGCAGTCCTGCGGCACGATGTTCAGCGCCCGACCGCCCTTGATGGTGCCGGTCTGCACCGTGGTGAAGGGCGGGTCGAAACGTCGGTCATGCCACTGTGGTTGCGCCAAGCGCGTGCCGATGTCCCCCAGCTTGCCGATCAGCCGCGCCGCATACTCGATCGCATTCACCCCATAGGGTGCATAGGCCGAGTGGCAGGCAGCCCCGCGCACCTGGCAGCGCATGGCCAGCTTGCCCTTGTGCCCCAGCACCGGACGCAACTCGGTGGGCTCGCCGATCAGGCACAACACCGGCTTGTGCGCTCGTGCCTGCAACCGCTCGAGCATGGGCCGCACGCCCAGGCACCCCACTTCCTCGTCATAGGAAAAGGCCAGGTGCACCGGCAGCCGCAACCGGCACCGGAGCAACGTCGGAACCGCCGCCAGCACGGCGGCGATAAAACCCTTCATGTCCGCCGTGCCCCGGCCGTACAAGCGCCCTTCACTCTCGCTCAACACGAACGGATCGACCGTCCAGGCCTGGCCCTCCACCGGCACCACGTCGGTGTGGCCGGAGAGCACGATGCCGCCGCGGTCGGTCGGCCCGATGCTGGCGAACAGGTTGGCCTTGGTGCGCTGGTCGTTGTAGATCAGCTCGCTGTCCACCCCCAGGCCCGCCAGGTAGTCGCGGATGAAGGTGATCAGTTCCAGGTTGGAATCACGGCTAACCGTGGCGAACCCCACCAGCCGCGCCAGCAACTCACGGCTCGACACGTCACTCATTGCCCGGCACTCCGTAGCTGGGCGCCGTCGTCGGGTCCAGGGCCCGGGTCACGTAATCCTGCATCTGCGGACGATAGGCTTGCCACAGGCCGCTCAGTTGGCCGATGGGGTCCTCCTCGGCCCAGTCCACCCGCAGGTCGACAATGGGCCAGGTCAGGTCATCCACCACCGTCAGTGCCGCCGAATGCACCGGCCCGGCCTCGCCCCCGGCGTCCATGGCTGCTTGCATCGCCGCCAGCAGGCGCTCGGCGAGAAGCCCAGCGGTCCCTTCGAAGGCCCGGACCATGGCCTCGATGACGTTCGTGCCGGCCAGCAGGTTGCCGGCCGCCACACACTGCTCGCCGGCCAGGGCATGGTGAGTGCCCAGGGCTTGCTGGCCACTGAACAATGCGGTGCGGCCCTGGCCGTCGATGACCGCGACCTGGCGGTACTGGCTCCAGCCATTGCTGCCCAGGGCCCGTTCCAGGGCCACGGCCGGTTCGAGCCTGTGGCTCTCCAGCAAATCGAGGATCTGCGGGCCGAGGGCCGGCAACGTGACGTTCTGGGTCGCCACCGCCCCCACGCCCGCCCGGACCCAGGGACAGCGAGCGCCCACGGCGATGCTCGACGAACTGATGGCGATACCCAGCTGGCCGGTTTCGGCGCAACGCCCAACGATGGAAAAAGTCATGGCAACTCCTTGGCCCACAGGGGCCTGCGGGGCGGGCCGGCAGGCACCGCCACTAACCAAAGCACATCGGTCACTCGGGAATGACCGCAATCACGTCGATCTCCATTAGCCACTGGGGCTGGCCCAGGGCCGAGACCACCAGGCCGGTGGAGATCGGGAACACACCCTTGAGCCACTTGCCCACTTCCTGATAGACCGGTTCGCGATAGCGCGGGTCGGTGAGGTAGGTGGTGGTCTTGACGATATGGGCCAGCTCGCTGCCAGCCTCTTCCAGTAGTTGCTTGACGTTCTTCATTGCCTGCTCGGCCTGGGCTCGCGGGTCGCCGAGCCCCACGAGCTGGCCGTCGAAGTCGGTGCCCACCTGGCCCCGGACGTACACCGTGTTGCCGGCGCGCACCGCCTGGCACAGGTCGTTGTCCAGGGACTGGTTGGGGTAGGTGTCCTTGGTGTTGAACATGCGGATACGGGTATGGACTGGCATCAACGGGCTCCCACGGAATTCAGGGTATGGACGGGCGGTTCGGCCTGCACCGGGCTGGCCGGGACAGCACCATAGGCTTGGTACTTGCGCTGGGTGGCGATGTGGTCGGCGACATGCTTGGCGTCGTGCCAGACGCCCCAGATGAACGACGAGCCGCGCCGGGCCAGCCAGGGCAGGCCGAGGAAATAGATCCCCGGCTCGCGGGACACCCCACGCTGGTGCAACGGTTTGCCCTGCTCGCTGAAGGTGTCGACCTGCAGCCAGGAAAAGTCCACGGCATAACCGGTGGCCCAGATGATCGAGCCGATGCCGGCGGCCTGCAGGTCCAGCTCGAGGATCGGCTGCTTGACGCAGTCCGGGTCCGGCAGGCGTCGCCGGGCTTCGGGCTCGAGCGGCAGGTCCAGGCCGTTGCGGGCAATGTAGGCATCTGCCGCATCCAGCAGGGCCAGGTAGTTCTCGTCGCCCCGGGCCAGGTTGTCCACCAGGTCGGCCTGGAAGCTGACCCGCTCGCCGTCGAAGGCCTTGGTCAGGCCCACCAGGGTGATGCCCTGCTGCGCCAGTGCGCGAAAGTCGATGGTCTGGCCGCCGCGGGCGCCACTGACGGCGATGGTCACATGCTCGCGGCCGGGCTTGGCGATCTCCGCCTCCCACTCTCCCAGCACCCCGAGCCACCAGCAGAAGTCGCGATTGCGGTAGGCGCGCGGCGGCCGGTCATGGGCGCCGACCGACAGGTAGACCTGGCGTCCCGAACGTTGCAGTTCGTCGGCGATCTGCACCCCGGAAGACCCCGCCCCGACCACCAGCACCGCCCCCTCGGGCAACTGCCCGGGATTGCGATAATCGGCGGAGTGCATCTGCATGACCCGCCCCTGGGCCGGTGCGATCGCCGGAATCACCGGGCGCTGGAATGGCCCGGTGGCCGCCACCACTCGATTGGCCTGGATCGAGCCCGCGGAGGTCTCGACCGTGAAGCCCGGGCGGCCAACGTTGCGCTGGACTTTGCGCACCTCAACGCCCGTGCGGATCGGCGCGTCGATCTGGCGGGCGTAGGCTTCGAAATAGTCCGCGACCTGGTCCTTGGCGGCAAAGGCGTCCGGGTGCAGGTCGAATTCCAGGCCCGGGAAACGGTCGTGCCAGGCCGGCCCGTTGGCCACCAGGGAATCCCAGCGACCGGTGCGCCAGGCCTCGGCGATACGATTGCGCTCCAGCACCAGGTGCGGCACGCCGAGCCTGCCCAGGTGTTCGCTCATGGCCACGCCGGCCTGGCCGGCACCCACCACCAGGGTGTCCACGTGTAGTTGTTCAACGCTCATGTCTGTGTCCTTCTGCGAGACGACGGGCACCAGCGGAAGGCTTGGCGCCCTGTTTCAGAACCCGGGTGTAAGTCGGATGCGCAGATGGTGCGACAGGTATTGGCGAAGGAAAATTACTAAATATGTGCTCCCTGGCTAGCAAAAAACGAGGCAGCACCGCCGTGCGGTGCCAGGCCCTGCACGGGGGGCGCCACGGCGCCGGAGCGCCTCAATTGCCCGCGTCGGGAACCTGCGAGGCATCGGCGGCCATTGCCTGGGCCAGGGCCGCCACCAGTTGCCCCTGGGTGTAGGGCTTGAGCAGCCGCGGCAGCCCGCTCACTGTCTCTGCCAGGTGCCGGGCATATCCGGTGGCCAGCACGACGGGAATGTCCGGTCGCAGCCGGCGAACGGCTTCCACCAGCTGCGCACCATCCATGCGTGGCATGGCCACATCGGTCACCATCAACTCGATCTCCGGATGCACGGAAAAAGCCTCCAGGGCCTGGTCGCCGGTAGCCGCACGGATCACCCGGTGGCCCAGGTCCTCCAGCAGCAGCGTGGTGCTGTTGAGCACCAGCGCGTCATCGTCCACCAGCAACACGCACAGGGGCCTGGAGACCGGCCTTGAATCGTGCACCGGCTCCTCGCCCACGCTCAGTTCGTCCTGGGTGGCCAGGGGCAGCCAGAGCTCGGCGGTGGTGCCCTGCCCCTTGCAGCTTGTGAGTACCAACCGCCCTCCCAGTTGCTCGGCCAGGCCATGGACCATCGACAACCCCAGCCCGGTGCCCTTGCCCAGGCCCTTGGTGGTGAAGAAAGGGTCCGTGGCGCAGGCCAGGGTCTGCTCGTCCATGCCTTCGCCGCTGTCGATCACCGCCAGGCACACGTAGGCTGGCTGGCTCTGCTCGGTGGCGCCGTGGACCCGGGCCTTCACATGGATCCCGCCGCCAGCGGGCATCGCGTCGCGCGCGTTGGCCACCAGGTTGAGCAACGCCAGTTCCAGCTGGTTGACATCCACCAGCACGGCCGGCAACCCCTGCGGCACATCGAACCGTATCGCCACCTGGGGTCCCACCGAGCTGCGCAGCAGGCCCTCGAGGCCGCCGACCAGCTGGCACAGGTCCACGGCCTCGGTCTTGAGCTCCTGGCGCCGGGCGAAGGCCAGCATGCGCTGGGTCAGGGTGACGCCGCGCTCGGTGCCCAGCAGTGCGTTGTCCACCAGGCGTGAAAGCCTGGGGTCATCACCGATGCGCTTGTGCAGCAATTCGAGGTTGCCGCGGATCACCGTCAGCAGGTTGTTGAAGTCATGGGCAATGCCGCCGCTGAGCTGGCCGATGGCTTGCAGCTTCTGGGACTGGAACAGGGCTTCGCGAGCTGTCTCCAGCTCCTTCTGGGCGGCGACCACCTCGCTGATGTCCCGGGTGATCTTGGCGAAACCCAGGAGCTCGCCGTTGTCGGCGCGGATCGGGTCGACCACCACATGGGCCAGGAATTGCGTGCCGTCCTTGCGCATGCGCCAGCCCTGCTTCTCGAAGCGTCCTTCGCGCACGGCGATGTCCAGGGTGTTGCACGGTTCGCCAGCGGCCCGGTCCTGGGGTGTATAGAACAGCGAGAAATGCTGGCCGATGATGTCCTCGGGCGCGTAGCCCTTGATCCGCTGGGCCCCCGGGTTCCAGCTGCTGACGTGGCCCTCGGGGTCGAGCATGTAGATCGCATAGTCGGTCACGCTCTGCACCAGCAGGCGAAATTGCTGCTCGCTCTGCTTCAGCGTCTGTTCGGCATGCCGCTGCTCGGTCATGTCGCGGGTGATCTTGGCAAACCCCAGCAACTGGCCGTCGGGGTCGCGAATCGGATCGATCACCACATGGCACCAGAAACGCGAGCCGTCCTTGCGCAACCGCCAGCCTTCCCCCTCGAAACGCCCCTGGTCGACAGCGATGGCCAGCGCCCGTCCGGGCAGCCCGGCCTGGCGATCCTCGGGGGTATAGAAACAGGAGAAGTGCGCACCGAGGATCTCCGCTTCCTGGTAGCCCTTGAAGCGCCTGGCGCCGCTGTTCCAGCTGACGACCCGGCCCTCTGGATCGAGCATGTAGATCGCGTAGTCCACCACCGCCTCGACCAGCAGGCGAAACCGGTCGTCGTTCAGGGGATTGCGAGGCGCTGGCTGATCACTCATGGCGGTTTCCGTTATTGAGGGTGTGATGAACGCGTGCACGTCCGGCCGCCATTTCGGCGCCACCCCGCACGCCCGGGGCTGACAGGCTCGCCCACGGTCTGCAGCCAGTCCCTCTTCGCATGCATTGGCCTGCGACGCAATAGCGCAGGCGGCCGTCCGGCGAAAATACATTTCCGAGCTTTCGATCTGTGGGCACTGTAGGCACAATGCGTACCTTTTTGGCTGGCCCTGCCGGAGATCGCCCAATGATCAAGACGCCTTATTACCTCATCGACAAACAGAAGCTGCTGACCAACCTGCAGAAGATCGCCTATGTGCGCGAGCAGTCCGGGGCCAAGGCACTGCTGGCGCTCAAGTGCTTCGCCACCTGGTCGGTGTTCGACCTGATGCAGCAGTACATGGACGGCACCACCTCCTCGTCGCTGTACGAGCTCAAGCTGGGCCGCCAGAAGTTCGCCGGCGAGACCCATGCCTACAGCGTGGCCTGGGCTGACGATGAAATCGAGGAAATGCTCGAAAATTGCGACAAGATCATCTTCAACTCCATCGGCCAGCTGCAGCGTTTCGCCGAACAGTCCGAAGGCAAGGTCCGCGGCCTGCGGGTCAACCCCCAGGTGAGCAGCTCGGACTACCTGCTGGCTGACCCGGCGCGTCCGTTCAGCCGCCTGGGCGAGTGGGACCCGGCCAAGATCGAACAGGTGATCGGGCAGATCACAGGTTTCATGTTCCACAACAACTGCGAGAACGGCGACTTCGGCCTGTTCGACCAGATGCTCGGCACCATCGAGGAGCGTTTCGGCCACCTGCTGCACCAGGTGCAGTGGGTCAGCCTCGGCGGCGGCATCCATTTCACCGGTGAAGACTATGCCCTGGACGCCTTCTGCGCGCGCCTGAAGGCCTTCTCCGAACAATACGGCGTACAGGTGTACCTGGAGCCGGGCGAAGCGGCCATCACCCAGAGCGCCTCGCTGGAAGTGACCGTGCTCGACACCCTGTACAACGGCAAGCATCTGGCGGTGGTCGACAGCTCCATCGAAGCGCACATGCTCGACCTGCTGATCTACCGCCTCGACGCCAAGATGGCCCCAAACGATGGCGAGCACACCTACATGGTCTGCGGCAAGTCGTGCCTGGCGGGCGACATCTTCGGCGAGTATCAATTCGAGCGTCCGCTGGCCATCGGCGATCGACTGTCGTTCGTTGACGCGGCGGGTTACACCATGGTCAAGAAAAACTGGTTCAACGGTCTGAAAATGCCGTCCATCGTCGTGAAACAACTCGATGGTAACGTCGAAGTGGTTCGCGAGTTTGGTTTCGAAGACTACCTGTCCAGCCTTTCCTGAACGGGCAGGTAATTAAGGAGAAGTAAGTAAATTGAAGAAGAATGTTCTTATCATTGGTGCAGGAGGTGTCGCCAAGGTGGTGGCCCACAAGTGCGCGCAGCACAACGACGAACTTGGTCGTATTGCTATCGCGTCGCGCAACATCTCCAAATGCCAGGCCATCATCGACAGCGTAAAGGCCAAGGGCAGCCTCAAGGTGCCCGCCGACATCCAGGCCTTCTCGCTTGACGCTCTGGATGTGCAAGCAACCAAGGCGCTGATCCGCGAGACCGGATCGCAGATCGTCATCAACGTCGGTTCCGCGTTCCTCAACATGTCGGTGCTGCGCGCCTGCATCGACACCGGCGTGGCCTACCTGGACACCGCGATCCACGAAGAGCCGGGCAAGGTCTGCGAGACCCCGCCGTGGTATGGCAACTACGAGTGGAAGCACCTCGAGGAATGCCAGCAGAAGAACGTCACCGCCATCCTGGGCGTGGGCTTCGATCCGGGCGTGGTCAATGCCTATGCCGCCCTGGCCAAGCAACAGCATTTCGACCGCATTGATTCGATCGACATCCTCGACGTCAATGCCGGTTCCCACGGCAAGTATTTCGCCACCAATTTCGACCCGGAAATCAACTTCCGCGAATTCACCGGACAGGTATGGAGCTGGCAGGACAACCAGTGGACCAGCAACACCATGTTCGAAGTCAAGCGTACCGACGACCTGCCAGTGGTGGGCTCGCAGAACCTGTACCTGACCGGTCACGATGAAGTGCACTCGCTGTCCAAGAACCTGCAAGTGCCCAACGTGCGCTTCTGGATGAGCTTCGGCGAGCACTACATCAACGTGTTCACCGTGTTGAAGAACCTGGGCCTGCTCTCCGAGCAGCCGGTCAAGACCGCCGAAGGCCTGGAAGTGGTGCCACTGAAAGTGGTCAAGGCCGTGCTGCCCGATCCAGCCTCCCTGGCCCCGGGCTACACCGGCAAGACCTGCATCGGCGACCTGGTCAAGGGCACCAAGGACGGACAGCCTCGCGAGGTGTTCATCTACAACGTGGCCGATCACGAAGAGGCCTATGCCGAGACCGATAGCCAGGGCATTTCCTACACCGCAGGCGTACCGCCAGTCGCTGCCGCCCTGCTGGTAGCCCGTGGCGAGTGGGACGTGCAACGCATGGTCAACGTCGAGGAGCTGGCTGCCGAGCCGTTCCTCAAGGCGCTGGACGTGATGGGCCTGCCGACCCGCATCAAGGACGAGCACGGCGACCGTGCATGGGACGCCGTCATCTGACGCAGTCCCGGTAGCAGGGGGCGCCCGGCGCGGCGCCCCCTGCCCTCCATCCCCGTATCTTTCGTTTGTGCGCCGCTTTTGCATTTCTGTGCGACAGTTCCGCTTTCCGGGGCTCCCGCAGTCCTCCTGTGCAGTGTTAGCTTGGCAAGGTTCATGTCTGATCGATCAGACACTTCCTCCCCACCTTCTGCAAAGGAATGCCCTGCGTCATGGACTTTTCCCTCAAGCACCTGGCTACCGCCACTCTGATGCTCGCCAGTCTCTCGACGTTTGCCAACGTCGCCCAGGCCAACATCACCCCGCAGCAGAGCGCAGCCATCCTCAAGAGCTTCAATGACGCCTCGGTGAAGGATTTCCAGCAGTTCCTCGGCGACGTTGCCAAGAGCGAACCGGGCAAGAGCGCCCACCTGGCCCCGGCCATCGACGGCTTCCTGGCCGGCAAGACGCTTTCAGCCGAACAGCAAAATGAGATCCATCGCCTGCTGGGCCTCTATGCCCGGGTGAAATACGGCAAGGCCGCCACCCAGACCCTGCGTGAACTGGTGGAGATCCCGACCTTCAACATCGATGGCCTGCCCCAGTACAAGAACCCCGAGTTCCTCAAGATCGCCGACAAGATCAAGGGCCTGGCCCAAGGCTTCGGCCTGGACTTTCGCAATGTCGACAACCGCGTCTACGAGATCTCCCTCCCCGGCAGCGGCGATGAGGTAGTAGGTATCCATGCCCATGCCGACGTCGTGCCGGTCACCCCGGAAAACTGGGTGCTGCAGGACGGCACCCGCCTCGATCCATTCAAGGTCACGCTGATCGGCGATCGCATGTACGGTCGCGGCACCGAGGATGACAAGAACGGCATCGTGGTGGCGCTCTACGCCATGAAGATCATCAAGGAAGAGAAGCTGCCCCTGGCCCGGCACTTCAAGCTGCTGGTGGACACCACCGAGGAAACCAGTGGCGATGCCATCCCCTACTACTTCGAGCGCAATCCGGTGCCCAATTACAACCTGGCGCTCGACGGCGGCTACCCGGTGGTGATCGCCGAGAAAGGCTACGGCACCGTGATGGCGACCTTCGCCCAGCGCGCCGCCGAGGGCAAGGGCGCGCAGATCACCGGACTGACCGGCGGCCTGGCCACCAACCAGATCCCTTCCACCTCGGTCGCGACCCTGGTGACCGACCAGCCGGCCGAGCTGGTGGCAAGCCTGCAGAAGGCCGGGGCCGAATACGTCAAGCGCAACGGCGGCAACTTCAAGATCGACGCCCGGGTGGAAGGCAAGGACGTCCTGCTGACCGTCACCGGGGTGTCCGCCCACTCCTCCGAGCCCGAGTCCGGGGTCAACCCAGTGGCGCGGATGCTCGACTTCATCAACGGCCTGGAGGGCCAGGTCGCGCTCAAGCACAACCAGTTCACCGATGCCGCGCGCTACGGCGCCGACAACTGGGGCCTGGACTACCTGGGCAAGAAGCTGGGCGTGGACTTCTCGGATGACTTCATGGGCCCCCTGACCACCTCACCGACCCTGGTCGGGCTGGATGACAAGGCCCTGAAGATCGCCGTGAACCTGCGAGTGCCCAAGGGCAAGGCTCCAGAATTGCTGAAGACGCAGATCACCGACAAGCTGCAAGCCTGGAGCAAGAAGAACCAGGTGGCGGTGCAGTTCACGACCTCGGTCGCCGCGCCGATGTACCGCAACCCCGAAGGTGAATGGGTCAAGGCCCTGCTCGACGTGGCCAGCGAGAACCTGGGCATGGCGCACAAGTTCGGGACATCCGCCGGCGCCACCTCGGTGCATGAACTGCCCAACGGCGTGCAATTCGGCCTGGCGCGGCCCGAGGTCAAGTACACCGGCCACACCGACAACGAGTTCAAGACCGTGGACCAGTTCTTGCTGGACCTGCAGATCGTCACCGAAATGATGGGGCGCATCGGCCAGCTGCCCAAGCTCTGATCGTCCTTGCTGGCCCGCCGTGCACGGCGGGCCACACCCTCCTTGCCTCAGTGCGCCGGCGACTTCCAGTCCGGGTCGCTGATATCCCGCAGTACTCCGACATACCCCCGGTAGAGGTTGCCCTGCGCCAGCAACTGCGCGGCGGCGAGTTGCCGGTGCAGCCCACCCAACTGGTAGAACGGCACGCGCACATAGAGGTGATGCTCGATGTGATAGTGGATGGCGTGGGGGCCGAACAGGAACGTCTGCCAGTTCGGGCGCACGATGCTGCGGGCGTTACGGCTCTGATCGGCATCAACCGGCAGGCCGGCATGCTCCATGATGGCCCGCACCCGCCCCAGCAAGGGCAGCAGGGTAATCGCCGGCAGCAACCACAACCCGAGGTACAGCCAGGGATGGCCGCTCCAGGCCAGCAGGCCGAACAGCGCGCCGTTGCTGACCAGCATTGAGCACAACTCCTCCAGCACCTGCCTGCGCGACTTGTCGACCCTGGGCATGATCGCCCGGTAGTCGCCCCGGGCGAACCTCGCGGCGCTGATGAAGTAGCCGACCCCGCACAGGTCCGCCAGCAGGCGCAGGGCCAACTTGCCCCGGGGCAAGGGGTAGTCCCCCAGGCCGAAGACCGCCACCACCGGGTCGTCATGCTCCATCGGCTGCAGATGATGCTTGAGATGGCCGGCGCGGTACGTCCTCAGGGACAGGAACAGCGGACCGGCGGCCAGCCACTGGCCGAGCAGGTCGTTGGCTTTCTGCCCGCGCAGCAGCAGGCCGTGGGCACTCTCGTGCATCAGCACCGCCAGCGCCAACTGGCTGCGGGCAACCAGCAGTGCCGCCAGCACGTAGGTGATGGGGTGCGGCCAGATTGCGGCGCAGGCGAACGCCACGGCGATCAGTCCCCAGTCGGCCAGCAGTGCCAGGCAACCGATCCAGGGCTTGAGCACGAACAGCCCGGCGTCGGGCGCAAAGGCATGCAGGGCCCGATTCTTGCCGGCACGGGGTTCAGGCTGGGACACGAGCATTGCTTCCTTGTCGTTGGGTGGCCAGGGCACACGCCAGGGCCAGCAGCAGGCCGCCGGCCACATCCGCCAGCGAGTGCTGCTTAAGGGTCAGGGTCGAGAGGCCAATCAGCAGGCCGATGACAGCGGTCAGCACTTTGCAGGGACGCCACCAGAGCGCGCGACAGGCCAGGCAGGTCACGACCACATGCAGACTGGGGAAGCCGTTGCAGGCCAGGTCCAGCTGCCACATCCGACCCAGCCGCTGCTGCAGGAAGCCATGGTCGAGGGCGGCGATATCCGGCCTCGGCACATATTCGGGGAACAACCAGAAGCACAGCAGCCCAACGGTGAAGGCCATGCCTGTGGCATTGCGCAAGGCCCTGAAGCCCTCTTGGCTGGCATAGGCTGCCGCCAGCAGCACAAAGGGAAAGAACAGCACATAGACGAACCAGGACTGGGCGATGAAGGGAATCAGCTCATCCAGTGGCGTGACCCAGTTGTAGCGCGGCGTGACCAGGCGCTGCAGGCCAATGAACGCGCCCAGCCCCAGCAGCAGAGCGAGCGCCGCAACCAGTGCCTGGCGAAGGTTGGCGGCAGCGATCAGGCGCTGCAAGGAGGCGCTCATGGCTGTTGGCCTGACGCCGGCATGGAGGTGTGACGACTCAAGGCGGCGCCCTCACAAGCCGAGCAAGCGGCTGACCCAGGCATCGATCCGTGCCTGGGCCCGCTGGTTGCCCAATGTCGCGTCGGGCGCTGGCGCCGCCGCGCTCAATTGCTGCGCCGCCTCGGCCACCTGCCGGCGGAAGTCGGCAACATCACCGCGCCAGGTCACCACCCGGTGCAGCAACTGCAACTGACGGGCCCGGGCGGCATTGCTGGCCTGCTCCGGCTGGTCGCTCACCACCAGGATGATCGGCCGCTGGTAGACCCGGGCGATGGACAGCGCCGCCATGCCCGGTGCCGACACCAGCAACTGCGCCCGGGCAGCGCGGCTGGCCCAGTGCGGGTCCACCCCGAGCCAGCCGTTGCGCCCGGCATAGCCCTCGCCCACCAGGTGTCGATCCAGGCCCGCATCATCCAGGCCGGCCTCCAGGGCATCGGCCAGCCCGGGCTCGCTGAAGTGCGGATTGAGGTACACCGCGGCGCCCACCGCGAGCGCTCCCGGCAACGCCTCGGCCAGGGCCACCGGGGTCGGCAGGCGGTACAGCGCCGGGGCCTGGGTGTCGTCGACTTCGTAGGCAAAATCGTGTTCGATGCGGGCCCGCGCGGCATCGATCTGGCGCCCGACGATCCAGCCGAACAAGCGTCCGAACTGCCGAGGCCACATGCCGGCGAAATTGTTCAGCAGCGCCACCTTGAGGCTCGCCCCGTACACGTGCACCACCTTGCGCCGCCAGCCCGGCAACATGCCCATGTAGAGCAAGGCCGGGTGGAAGGAGTCGTTGATCACCAGGTCCGCGCTGCGCAGCCGGCGCCGCAGTTGGAGGATATCGCGCAGCATCCGCCCGGGGCGGAACAGGTAGTGGGCGACATTGCGATTGGTGGCCTGGCGCAGCATGTTCTGCTGGCTGTCGAACTGCACCGCATAGTGCCGTGAAAGAATCGGCGCCGTGATGCCGAAGCGTTGCAGAAAGTCCTGCCCCTGCTCTGACGTGGTCAGCACCTCGACGTGGGCTCCGGCTGCGCGCAGGGCATGCACCAGCAGCTGTGCGCGCATCAGGTGGCCGCGAGCGTCGGCGGTCGCCAGGTAGAGAATCCGTGCACTCATCGACCCGCGTTGCCCCAGCTACCCAGCCACCAGCCGGCGCCATACATCGCCAGCGCGCCAGTCACGCCAAAACTCGCATCGACACGGCGAATATCCTTGAGCAAGCGTGCCAGGTGGCCCGCTTCATGGGGCGCCACGAGGCGTCGCAGGGTGTTTTCGCACAGGCGTACATGGGCTCTTTCGTCGGCCAGCACCCGCGACAGCAGCGGGTACAACCCATGCCCGGCATCCAGCACCGAACAGTGCCGGCTCAGCACCCGCTCGGCCATCTGCTCGGCGCACAGTCCGGTGGCATAGGCCGGCACCAGCAGGCCATGCTCGAAATGAGCCGCGTAGCGATGGGCCAGGCGTTGCCAGCGCAGGATCTTGCGCCGGCTGAGCCAGTCCGGCTCCAGACGTGTCACGCCCTCGTCACCCAGCTCGCGCAAGGCCTCGGCAAACAGCGTCACATGACGCTGCTCATCGGCCAGGTGCTGCTCGACCTGGCGCTCGAGCCAGGGCGGCGATTGCGGCAGCAGCTCGTCCAGCAATGCACGTTCGGTGGCATCTTCCCCGGCCAGGTACATGCGCAACAGCAAGCGCTCCCCGCGCGCACTGCGGTGCAGGCGCAGCAGCGCGACACGCTTGATGCGATCCACCAACCGCGCCTGCACGGCTGCCAGCCCCCGGGGCTGGGCCATGCTCAGGCAACTGAAATCCGGCGCGCCGGCAACCGCTTGCCCTGCACTCATTGCGCGGACTGCACGGCGGTGGCGCTCGGGGCCGAAACCACTGGCGAAGTACGGTGCCAGGCCAGGATCAGGCCGATAAAACTGTCGCGCATGAAGGCCGTACCGCTGGCAGCCGCACCGGGAAAGCTCTGCTCCTGGCCGTTGTAGCGCAGGTAACCTTTGCCATTGACCGCGCCCAGCTCCAGGCTGTCGCGCTTGTTCAAGCCACGCTGGCGCACGTCCTTGAGCAACGGGCTGTCCTCAAGGCCGAAGACGAACAGTTGGCGCTGGACCACCCACAGTGGAATCTGGCCGCTCAGGGCCTGCAAGTCGAGGTTCCAGGTGCCCTGCTCCAGCACCTGGTCCAGCGGCATGCTGGCCGGTTGCTTGGAACTGAATCGGGCGCGCATCAGCGACTTCGACACCCGCCCCACCCCCAGGCCAATGGTGATGTCGTCGGCGGCCGGGTTTTGCGCGTCACTGGGGCGCACCACCACCAAATAACTGGCGACCCGTGCGGCAATCGATGGCCGCGCCAGTACCTTGCGCGCCTGCTCGGCATTGAACAGCACGTGCTCGTCAGCGCCTTGGCGAACGCTGATCTTGTAAGTGTCCAGAGCGATGTCACGGAAGGTGCCGCGCACCGGTGCATGCACATAGGTGTCGGACTTCCAGGTCTTGCCCGAACGCCGCACCAGTACCTGCAGGCTCAGGGGCACCCGCTGACCGTCGCTGGCAATGCCGCTGCCGTGCAGCAGCACGTCACCGATCACATGCTTGCCCGCGAAATTGGCATCGACGCCAAACACGATGGTGCGGGCCTGGGGGTCGATGCTCGCGCGCGCGTCCGCCACGTCCAGGGCCAGGCGATTGCAGTCCTGCTCGGGGCCATCCGGAACGGTAGCGCAGCCACTGTCGGAGACGAAATGGAACACGGCACGCCCGTTCACTTCGGTGGGGGCGGCGCTGGCCGGGCCGACGCACGTAAGCCATGCCAGGCACACCACGCAGTAGCCGAATGCGGCCAGGGGATTCTTGTTCATGGGAACTTCCTGTAGGGGCGCCCGGGAAGAGGCGCGACGCGGATCAATCCAGGTGGCGATGATAGGACAGTGCTTCGCTCTGTCGTGCACTGGCACGGCCAATGTTCAATCCAAGGCCCCGCACCAGCGCACCGGCAGTGTCGAGGGACGAGATGCCGAGTATCGCCAGCATCGCGCCAAGCCGCCGCAGGCCATGCAGCCTTGGCAGGTCCTGATGGTTGAGCGCGCGCAGGCTGTAGCCCAGGCGCCCGAACATCACGCACAGTGGGCCGATCGGTCCGCTGCGCCCGAGCCATTGCAACCAGCCCGGCATGTAGGCACGTACCAGGTAGGGGGTCAGGTCGACACTGTCACCGCCGCGCAACCAGCGCAGCTTGAGGACTTCGCCATGGCTGTCGGGCAGCCGATGCTCGGTGTGGGCCGCAGGCACATAGTGCACCGTCACCCCCGCCGCCTGCAGGCGCAGGCCCATGACCTGGCAATGCGCCCGGTAGACACCGTCGAGCGGTTCGTAGCGATATTGCTCGAAAGTGTCACAGCGAAAGGCCACGTTGTTCGCATAGAAGTTGCGGGTTGCACCGGTACCAAGCGGGCTGGGGAAATACATGAAATCGATGGTGGTCAGCGCGCTGCCAACGACACCCGGTGCGTAGCTGGTGCGCCCGGCGACGGCCAGCGGTGCATCCGGCCGGGTGAAGGGCACAAGCAGTTGCTCCAGCCAGTGGCTGGCGGGAATGCAATCGGCGTCGGCGAAGACCACATACCGACAGCGCGCCTGGTCGACCCCGTCGAAACCGGCATTCTTGGCGTCGTAGTAACCGGCGCGGCTATCGATCAGCACGAAGTCCAGTGCCCGCCCGGCCAGTGCGCACAGCGCTTCCCGAGCCTGCTGATCGAGGCCGTCATGGGTGATGACCCACTGGGCAAGCGACTGCGGCGAGACGCTCTGGCGGGCAAGCCGGGCCACCAGGTGCTTGAGGCTGTCCAGTGCCTGCGCGGCATCCTTGCCACCGCGCAGATTGTTGGTCTCCAGCACCAGCGCGGTATCGCCTGCGACCGTTTGCAGGTCCGGGCCCAGGCCTGCGCCGAGGGGCAGTGGCGACATCCGGGTTGTCGTTTGTTGGCTGTCCATTTCGATCAATCTCTAAAAAACGCAGGCTCGCAGAGCGTCAGGGGCGCAATCACAGCATTATTCCCGGCATTATTCAAACGCCGGATTCGCTGGCCCAGAGGTCTCGGCAAAGGACGTCGCCAAGTGATCCATCACCCGGCGCAGCCGCGCGGTGTGCCGCAGGTCCTTGTGAGTGACCATCCACACTTCATAAGGCTTGCTGGCGGTGCGCGACGGCCAGATTCGCTCGAGGCCGTCGCGCAGCCCCATCTCGATGGGTATCTCGCTGATGCCCAGGCCCTGGGCGATCGAGCGTCGGACCATCAGGCTGGAATTCACGGCCATCACCACCCGCGCCTGGTCCATCGGCTCATCCAGCAAGGTCGGCTGCGGCCGATCCCGCCAGTACGGCTCGTACATGACCAGGTCATGGCCCTTGAAGCCGGTGCCCGGCTCGGGCACGCCATGGCGCTCCAGGTACTCCCGGGCGGCGAACAGGCCCATCGGCCATTGCGCCAGCTTGCGCAGGATCAGGTCCGGGTTGTCCGGACGCTGGTTCCTGATGGCGACATCGGTTTCGCGCCGCGACAAGTTGACCACTTCGGAGGTGCTGTTGAGGACGATGCTGATATCGGGATGTGCAAGGTGCAGTGCCTTGAGCGCCGGAATCACGAAGTCACAGGCCAGGGAGTCGGTGGTGGAGATCCGCACCTCACCGGCCAGCTCGTTATCCATCCCCCGCGTACGCCGGGTCAGCTCCAGCGCTGCCTGCTCCATTTTCCCGGCCATTTCGAAGGCCATCTCACCGACGCTGGTCAGTTGATAGCCGGCTGGCGTGCGCAGGAACAGCGTCGATCCCAGGTCCGTCTCCATGGCCGCGATACGTCGCCCTACCGTGGCCTGGTCCACCCGCAGCACCCGCGCGGCACGGCGCAAGGTCAGCTCACGCCCAAGGGCCAGCAGTACCCGCGCATCATCCCAGTTCATTCAGATTTCCCCATGAAGAATCGTTGCAACACAGCTTCGCAAAATCGCCGCGCGCCGGCACCAGCCCGCTTGCGTAACCTTTGCCCACCCCAGCCCGAACGGCTGGCACCCACTTTCTCAGGACCTATCCATGAACCATTCCCCTGGTGCGCCAGACGCGCAAATGACTGTCATCGAGATTACCCGGCCGGGTGATCCACACGTATTGCAACCCACACCCAGGCCCGTACCCGAACCGGGTCCACGGGACGTGCTGATCCGGGTTCACGCCGCCGGCGTCAACGGCCCCGACCTGCTGCAGCGCAAGGGACTCTACGACCCGCCCGCGGGCGCTTCGGACATTCCGGGCCTGGAGATTGCCGGGCAAATCGCCGCCCTGGGCAGCGAAGTGACGCGCTTCGCGGTGGGCGATCCGGTGATCGCACTGGTCACCGGTGGCGGTTATGCGCAATACGCCGTCGCCGATGAGCGCACGACTATACCGCTGCCCAGCGGCCTGTCGATGGTCGAAGCGGCCGCACTGCCCGAGACCTTCATGACCGTCTGGGTCAACCTGTTCCAGCGTGGTCAGTTCAAGGCCGGCGAGTCGTTGCTGATCCATGGCGGCGCTTCCGGCATCGGCACCACGGCGACCATGCTGGCCAGGGCCCTTGGCGCCTCGAAGATCTTCACCACGGTCGGTAACCCGCAGCAGCAGGCGGCGAGCCTGGCACTGGGAGCCGACGTCGCCATCAATTACCACCAGCAGGACTTCGTCGAACAGGTCATGCTCGGAACCGACCAGCGTGGGGTGGACGTCATCGTCGACATCATTGCCGGGGACTATGTGGCGCGCAATTTCCAGGCCGCGGCGATGAACGCCAGGATCGTGCAGATCGGCGTAGCCAAGGGCCCGGCGACCCAGGTCGACCTGTTCCCGATGCTGGTCAAGCGTCTCACCCACATGGGTTCGACCCTGCGTTCGCGCAGCCCTGACGACAAGGCCGGGATCATCGCCGACCTTGAGTCCCGGGTCTGGCCGCATGTCCAGAGCGGCGCCGTCAAGCCACTGATCTTCAGGACCTTCGACCTGGAAGACGCCGCCCAGGCCCACGCCCTGATGGAGTCCGGCCAGCACATCGGCAAGGTGGTGCTGACCGTGGCCCACTAGGCCCGGTGCCCTGGCCGGCAACCTGGCTACGGCTCCTGGAGTCCGGGCACGGCGTCCAATTCGCCGTTGCGCACCGCCACCTTGATGGCTTGCGCGGTGGTGCTGGCGCCCAGGCGCCGACGCGCCGCCCGCAGGTGGTTTTCCACGGTGCGCCCGGATAATCCCAGCGTCACGGCGATATCGGCCTGGCGCTTGCCCGCGGCGGTCCAGGCCAGCACTTCGCGTTCACGCTCGGACAGCTGCCTGGGCTGGTCGCTGGCAGCCACGTCCAGTAACCGGCGCGCCGCAAGAAACGCCGCGCTGGCAACACTTCCCAGCATCAGCCGTGCCCTGGGGCTGCTGTCGATCCGCTCGCCTCCCAGGCTCATGGCGCCCTCCAGGCCCAGGGGCCCGAACACCGGCACCTGCAAACCGTGGGGGCCATTGCCCTGGGGCCGGCGAACCACACGGTAGCGGTCTGCGATCTTGGTCCAGAAGAACGGCTCGCGCGCCTCGAGGATATGCCGGGTGACCGGGCAGCGTTGCACGTAGGTGGCGGCATCGACCGCCTGGCCCTCGCCCAGCCAGTCGCCTTCGACCCAGTAGATGCGCTCGACCACTTCGTCCCTGGCCGACGAGGCGGAAAACAGCACGAAACGGTCATACCCCAAAGGCCCGGCCAGGCCCCGCACGACCGCCTGGATCGAGGGCAGCGCCGTGGCGCGCTCCAGCTCCAGGACAGCGTGCAGGGCGGCTTCAGCGGGGGTCGGCGTCACCCGGCCGTCACCGCTTGCAGCAACGCCGTGGCGGCCAGCTTGCCCAGGGCGTTGCCGGCCAGCGGACTGTCGCCCGTGAGCAGCTTGCGATCCTGGTGCACCGCGCCGGAAATGTCCTGATTGAGGATCTCGATGCCCAGGGCGGTCAACTGCTCGCCGAACTTCCAGGTCAGGTGGCCGGGCATGTAGCCAATGTCGGGCGTCTTGGCATCCAGAGCATCGGGGAATGCGCAGATCCGGTAGCCGTTGAACAGGCAGCTGTCCCTGGTTTCACCGAGCCCGGCCGCCAGCAGTGCCGCGGGGCCATGACACAAGGAGATGACGAACTTGTCGTTGGCCATGGCCCATTGCAGCAGCTTTTTCACCTCGGCACTTTCGGGCAGGCCAATCAGCGCGCCATGGCCACCGGGGATGAACACCCCGATGTAGTCCGAATCCTCGCCCAGCGCCTTGTCGAGGACCTCGGCCAGCTTCAGCGGCTGCTTGAACTGATCGCGGTACTTGGCATACAGGCCTTTGACTTCCACATCCTCAGAGGGCATGGCCCAGAACTCGAACTTGACCGGGTTGCCCGACAAGGTGGCGATGTCAAAACCGAACCCGGCCTTGTCCAGGTGGTACATGGGCAGCAGGGTTTCCACCGGATGATTGCCGGTGGAGAACATACTGCCGTTGTCGGTCAGCAGGTAACGCTCGTCCGCACCGATCACCAGCACCTTCCAGCGGCCACCGGTGTAGGGCCGCTGGTAGTCGGCACCACTGAGGTCGGAATGGGCGGAGGTGAATTGGCTCAACGAATAGGGCGAGGGGAAAAACGCGTTATCCTCGGCGGGATCCGGCGTCGGGCGTTTGTCGTCAGTGGGGGTATGGCTCATGGCTTGCTCCATTGTGCTGGACGATTTCCATCATCATTGTAGGAAAACGCAACAGCAGCAATGAGGGTTTTCCCTCAATCGGAGTGGTTCAGCCGGCTGGAACCCAGGGCGCACCGCCCAGCTCGATGGCTCCCTGCCCCTTCGACGCGAGCACAAATCTCAGGCATAAAAAAAGCCACTCGATTGAGTGGCTTTTTCGAATTTGGAGCGGGAAACGAGACTCGAACTCGCGACCCCGACCTTGGCAAGGTCGTGCTCTACCAACTGAGCTATTCCCGCATCGTCTTGGTGTTGCGCATTCTATAGAAATCAGAATGCACGTCAACCCCTTGATTCAAAAATACTTATTTTTTTTCACCATCGATTTTCAGGTGCGGCCAGGCAGCTCGCAGGTACTGCAGCATCGACCACAGGGTCAGGCCGGCCGCCACCAGCAGCAAGGCGTAGCCCAGCAGCACCCAGAAGCTGAAGTCCGAGGGGTTGGCCAGCAGGATCACCAGCGCGAGCATCTGCGCTGCGGTTTTCCATTTGCCCATGTTGGACACGGCCACCTGCGCCCGGGCGCCGATTTCGGCCATCCACTCGCGCAAGGCCGAGACCACGATCTCGCGCCCGATGATCACCGCCGCCGGCAGGGTCAGCCACAGGTTGCCGTGCTCCTGGACCAGCAGCACCAGGGCTACCGCCACCATCAGCTTGTCGGCCACGGGATCGAGAAACGCGCCGAACGGCGTGCTCTGTTGCAGACGTCGTGCAAGATACCCATCCAGCCAATCGGTAGCGGCCGCAAAGGCAAATACCGAGCTGGCCGCCATGTAGCTCCAGCTGTAAGGCATGTAGAACAGCAATATGAAGATCGGGATGAGCAGGACGCGTAGAACGGTGATCAGATTAGGGATATTCATCGGCACAACTGGCTACGAGGTGATTGGGCATTCTACTCGCTGTGCAGGTTTGCATAAATCAACTCTGCGAGCTTTTTACTGATTCCCGGTGCCTTGGCGATCTCATCGATGCTGGCACGGGACAATTCCTGCAATCCACCAAAGTGCTTGAGCAGGTCTCGCCGGCGCGTCGGACCGACCCCCGCAACCCCTTCCAGGGTCGAGGTACGCCGGGTCTTGCCGCGCCGGGCACGGTGGCCGGTGATCGCGAAGCGGTGGGCCTCATCGCGAATCTGCTGGATCAGGTGCAATGCGGGCGAGTCCCCCTTGAGGGTGAATTCGTGGGCCGCGTCATTGAGGTACAGCGTTTCGAAACCGGCCTTGCGGGTCGTGCCCTTGGCCACGCCGAGGAGAATCAGGTCCGGCACCGCCAGTTCATTGAGCACATCGCGAGCCATGGACAACTGGCCCTTGCCGCCGTCCACCAGGAGGATATCCGGCAGCTTGCCCTCGCCGTCCTTGAGCTTGCTGAAGCGTCGGGTCAGGGCCTGGTGCATGGCCGCGTAATCATCGCCGGCGGTGACGCCCTCGATATTGTAGCGGCGGTAGTCGGACTTCAGCGGCCCTTCGGGCCCGAACACCACGCAGGAAGCCACGGTGGCCTCGCCGCTGGAATGGCTGATGTCGTAGCACTCGAGGCGCTGCGGAGGTTCGTCCAGGTTCAGGACCTCGGCCAGGGCCTCGAAACGCGCGGCCACATGCTGACGATTCGCCAGGCGCGCACTCAGGGCCTGCTCGGCATTGGTCACCGCCAGTTGCTGCCAACGCGCCCGGGTGCCTCGGACCCTGTGGCTGATGGTCAGTTCACGACCGCGCAACTCGTCGATGGCGGCGATCAGGATCGGGAAGTCTTCGTGGGTCACGTTGACGATCAACTCGGTCGGCAGGTCGCGTTCCGGGCTGCTGACGAAATACTGCCCCAGGAACGCCAGCATGACTTGCGCCACGTCTTCCTCGATGCCCACCTGGGGGAAAAAGTTCTTGCTGCCCAGCACGCGCCCGCCACGTACGCTGATCAGGTGCACGCAGGCGCCGCCCGGGTTGACGAAAGCCGCCAGCACATCGACGTCGCCAGTCCCGCCTTCCATGCTCTGCTGGTCCTGGACCCGGCGCAGCAGGCTGATCTGGTCGCGCAGTTCGGCGGCCTTCTCGAAGTCCAGGGTACTGGCGGCGGCTTCCATGGCGCTGGACAGCTCGTCGGTCAGGGCATTGCTGCGCCCCTCCAGGAACATCACCGAGTGGCGCACGTCCTCGGCGTAGACCTCGGGCTCCACCAACCCCACACAGGGCCCCTTGCAGCGCTTGATCTGGTACTGCAGGCAAGGTCGGGTGCGGTTCTTGTAATAGCTGTCCTCGCACTGGCGGACCAGGAAGGTCTTCTGCAACAGGCTCAGGCTTTCGCGAATGGCACCGGCACTGGGATAGGGGCCGAAATACTTGCCCTTCTGCTTCTTCGCGCCGCGATGGATGCTGAAGCGTGGAAAGGCGCCATCGGACAGGAAGACATAAGGGTAGGACTTGTCGTCGCGCAGGAGGATGTTGTACGGCGGCCGCCACTCCTTGATCAGGGTCTGCTCCAGCAGCAGCGCCTCGGTCTCGTTGGCGGTGATGGTGGTCTCGATCTGGGCGATCCGCGCCACCAGGGCAGCGGTCTTGGGTGCCTGGCCGGTCTTGCGGAAGTAGCTGGACAGGCGGTTCTTCAGGTTCTTGGCTTTACCGACGTAGAGCAGGCGCGCATCGCTGTCGAACATGCGATACACACCGGGGCGGCCACTGCAGGTAGAAAGAAAGGCGCTGGGATCAAACAGGTCGGTCATTGTTCAGAGGCTGGCATCGACCATGCCGTGGCGAACCGCCAACAGCGTCAACTCGACATCGCTGCTGATCGAGAGCTTCTCGAAAATCCGATAACGGTAGGTGTTCACGGTTTTCGGCGACAGGCACAGCTTGTCGGAGATGATCTGTACCTTCTGGCAGCCGACAATCATCAGCGCAATCTGGATCTCCCGTTCCGACAAGGCGTCGAACGGCGATTCACTGGAGGGCTGGAACGATTTGAATACCAACTGCTGGGCGATCTGCGGGCTGATGTAGCGCTGGCCGGCGAAGACCAGGCGAATGGCCTGGACCATTTCGTTGAGGCCCGCGCCCTTGGTGAGATAACCCGCCGCACCCGCTTGCAGCAATCGGGTAGGAAAGGGATCTTCCTCGCAGACAGTCACCGCCACGACCTTGATGTCCGGATGACTGCGCAGCAACTTGCGTGTGGCTTCAAGCCCACCGATCCCTGGCATCTTGACGTCCATCAGGACCACGTCGGGTTTCAACTCCCGCGCCTTGAGCAGGGATTCCTCTCCCGACTCCGCCTGCCCGACTACTTGCAGGCCATCGATGTCAGCCAGCATTCGTGTAATGCCCGTACGAACGAGATCGTGGTCATCGACTACTAGCACCCTAATCAAGCAGACACCTCGCGAAATGGTCTTTACAGGTTGCCGGACACCTTAGCAAAAAAGCGCCGTACAAACCTAATCACAAGCGCTATTAAAAACACTTCGCCACAGAATCAGAGTGGCGGCAGGGCTCGCCTCGACGTAGCCCTCTGGCCTCAGGGCTCGGCGGCCTGGGGCTTTTTCCTGGGGGCCTGGGCCTGCGACAACTCGGCCAGGGTGGCCGTCAACCGGCAGATTGCATCCTGATCTCCCTTGAACAGCGCCCGATAGCAGTCAAGCACCTTTTCCTCGGTTCGGCTCAACTGACCGACCTGGATCGGCGTCCGGCTGCCGGTCAGCACATACAGTACGTCCACTCCCCTGGCGGCCACCCGGGACAGGTAGTCCGCCTTGGGTGCCCGATCGCCATTTTCGTATTTACCCTGGGCGTTGGCTTCCACCCCGCCGATTTCACCAAAAACTTTTTGCGACAGTCCAAGGCGTTCTCGCTCCTGCCTCAACCGCGAACCGATTCCACTCATTTGGATGTATGATCCCATCAGATACACCCCAAGAGGGTGTTATACTCTTCAAGCTTTGAACAAAATTGAACGGTTTTGAACTATGCCCGGTATCCGCACTGCCGCACAAGCCAAGGCCTGGCTGGAACACCAAGGAAAATCGGTTCAACAGTTCGCACGCGAACACGGCGTTGATCCGGCCACCACCTATCAGGTATTGGCGGGCCGCAAGAAAGGCAAGCGAGGGGAAGCACACAAGGTTGCGGTGTTGCTGGGAATGAAGGACGGCATCATCCTCGATGAAATGCCCGCAGCAGATCCCGCCCTGGGCTGACCCCTTCCCTTTCTATTCGCCCCTGGCCGACGCGCCATTTCCTGCCGCCGTCGTGCGTTCCATTCGCCAGAAGCATTCATCGGCCCCTACCACCTGCAGCCCCACACGTTCATACAAGCGCTGTGCCGGGTTGCCCTTGAACACGGTCAAGCGCAACAGCCCCCGACGTTCCTGCCGCGCCATCTCCAGCACCTGCCCCAAGGCCCAGGTTCCGGCACCCTGCCCGCGCCAGGCTTGCAGTACATGCAACTCGCGGATGTAGAGCGCCCGCAGATCACGGCTCAGGCTGACGAAGCCCAGCACCTCGCCACCCTGGCAGATCAGCAGGTTTTCACGTCCCGCCCAGGCCACATCGAAGGCCTCGTCGAGCCATAACAGATCATGGCGAATGTAATAACGCAGCATGGTGGAACGGGTCAGCTCCCGGGCAAACGCCAGGTCCGACTCGGTGGCCGGACGCAACTGGAACCCGCTCATCGCCCGACCGACAGCACTTCAGCCTGCCAATGCGCGGCATCACCGCGAACCACCAGCAGCGCTTCACCGGGCCCCTCTACCGCCGCCAGCAACTCCCCTCCAGGGCCCCAGGCCGCACTGCGCCCGGCACAGGTCCAACCGCCACTGGGCCCGCCATGGTTGGCCATCAGCACCAGCAGCCCATGCTCGCGGGCGTATCCCTGCAGCAGCGCGCTATCGGCGGCGTATCCGCCTTCGCTGATCAGTACGCCAGCGGCATAGATGCCAGCTCCTGCATCTGCCGCTGCCTGTACATGACTGGCGTGACAGAAGTCCGCACAGACCGCCAGCGCGACTGTGTGCTCTGCACAGGACCAGGGTGCACCCCCATTGCCTGCGACAAAATAGTGCTCCTCCCCAGGATGCAGGTGCTGTTTGCTGTAGACCGCCAACGAACCGTCGGCTCCCAGCACCAGCGCACCGATCGACACGGGGCCCGCTTCATTCAGGCGCATCGGCACTCCAACCACGGCCGTAATCCCCAGCTCACGAGCCAGATCACGCAAGGGTTGCAGCACGGGCGAATCCGGAGCCAGCGCCAGCTTGGCCGCCAGCTGTGGTTCGTAGCCGGTCAGCGACAGCTCTGGAAACACCAGCAACTGCACACCTTGGGCCGCCGCCAGCTGCATCAGGCGCTGGTGCCCGGCGAGGTTGGCCGGCAAATCGCCAGCAATGGCCACCGACTGGGCGGCGGCAAGGGTCAGCAGGGTCATGGGTGGTCCTTCCTGGGCAGGGCATGGAGGCAGGCAAGCGAGTATGGCGAGTGTCGCACAAAACCCTGCGCGGCTTTATCCATGGTCCAGGCTCCCAAGCGTCATTGAAATTACTGATTGAATCGCCGCCCCAGCCTCTAGTAAGCTCGCTGCACTTCACGGAGAAACCCCATGCTGTCCCAGACCCTTTCCCTGCATCCCCACACCGCCAGCGCACTGCGTTCGGTTGCGGCTGCCCGGGTCAACGGCGGCGCTGTGGCGAACTTTTATTTTGGGTATTGGTTTAGCCACTGGCGCGCCTGATACCCAACCGGCGCCCATGTAAACGGGTCGCCCACCAGAGAAATCTAAACCCCCGGTCGGCCTCCCGACCGGGGGTTTTGTTTTTTCCGGCACTGCGTTTTCAACCACAACTTTCAGCGACACACCGAACTTACCGAGGATTGCACCATGAACTACGCCACCTATTACCGTCACGACATGTTTTGCGCCTGGCGATTTAGCAGCCTCCGCTCGGGACAGCCTGCCGCCTCCGATCGGTCACCTACTGGTGGCAATTGCACACTCATGGCCAGTACGGCCAATTGTCGAACACCCCAGTAGGGCCGCGCGCGGGGCACAAACCCGCCGCCCGCCCAGGAAGACCGCACATGAACTCGTCCGTATCCGCTCTGCCCCTGTCCGCCCACGTCAGCGCCAATGAAACCCTGACCCAGCGCCTGCCCAGCTCCCTGGAACTCAAGCAGCACCTGCCCCTGTCCACGGCCCTGAGCAAGCAAGTCATCGCCCACCGCCAGGCGGTGCGCGCCATCCTCGAAGGTCGCGACCAGCGCTTGCTGGTAGTAGTCGGCCCCTGCTCCATCCACGACCCGCAATCAGCCCTGGAATACGCCGCCAACCTGGCGCGCCTGTCCGCTGAAGTGAGCGACCAGATGTTGCTGGTGATGCGCGCCTACGTGGAAAAGCCCCGCACCACCGTCGGCTGGAAAGGCCTGGCCTACGATCCGCACCTGGATGGCAGCGACGACATGGCCGGTGGCCTGGCCCTGTCCCGGGAACTGATGCGCGAGATGCTGCGCCTGGGCCTGCCGATCGCCACCGAGCTACTGCAACCCATGGCCGCCGGCTACTTCGACGATCTCTTGAGCTGGGTCGCCATCGGTGCACGTACCACCGAATCGCAGATCCACCGGGAGATGGCCAGTGGCCTGGAGATGCCCGTAGGCTTCAAGAACGGCACCGACGGCGGTGTCGCCATCGCCTGCGACGCCATGCGCTCCGCGGCCCACCCGCACCGCCACTTCGGCGTCGACAGCCAGGGCCATCCGGCGATCATCCAGACTCCGGGCAATCCCGACACCCACCTGGTGCTGCGCGGCGGCCACCGCGGACCGAACTACGACCGCCAGAGCGTGGCCCAGGTCCAGCACGACCTGCATAAACTGAATATCCCGGCACGCATCATGGTCGACTGCAGCCACGCCAACAGCGGCAAGGACCCGGCGCGCCAGCCGGCCGTGTTCAACGAGGTGCTGGAGCAACGCCTGCAGGGTGACACCTCGCTGATCGGCGTGATGCTCGAAAGCCATCTGTTCGAAGGCTGCCAACCCCTGAGCGCCAACCTGCGCTACGGCGTGTCGGTAACCGACGGTTGCCTGGGCTGGGACACCACCGAGCAGCTGCTGGGCAACGCCGCCCGGCAACTGCGAGCACAGGCCGCCAGTGCCTGAGTACCGCCCGCCGCCACTGTCGCACACTGTGCCAGCGGCGGCGGGCGGGTGCCCGGCAGCACCACGCCGACAGTCGCAACAGCAACGGCTTGAAGGAACTTTGACGAGAAATGGCCACCTGAATCCGGTAGGCTCTGCACTTTCTTGAAAGGAGCAATTCCCATGGCCAAAGCCACTGCCCGTCACATCCTGGTTGCCAGCGAAGCCAAGTGCAACGAACTCAAAGCCGAAATCGAAGCCGGCGCCGACTTCGCCGAAGTCGCAAAAAACAACTCCACCTGCCCGTCCAGCCGCGACGGCGGCAACCTGGGTTCTTTCGGACCAGGCCAGATGGTCAAGGAATTCGATACCGTGGTCTTCAGCGCCCCGGTCAACGTGGTCCAGGGCCCGGTGAAGACCCAGTTCGGCTACCACCTGCTGGAAGTCACCAGCCGCCAGGACTGATCCTCTCGCGATCGAGTCTCTCCAACGGCCCGCCTCTCGGTGGGCCGTTGCCTTTATGAAAGTTGTACGTGCACTACGAGCGTGGCTGGCCAGTCACGCAGCGCTAGCGTACAAATCGTGGTCATCGTTCCCCCGGCTCGTAAGGCTGACAATGCGACTGCTTTTCCCCTCCGTACTGCTCACCACCCTTCTGCTGGGCGCCATGGGTGCCCAGGCCGCACCGCAACACGCCATGACGGTCTACGGCGAACCGGCCCGGTATTCCCAGGGCTTCAGCCACTTCGACTACGTCGACCCCCTGGCCCCCAAAGGCGGGACCCTGCGCCGCTCGGCCATCGAGATCGGCCGCTTCGACCATGTACTGCCCTATATCGACAAGGGCATCGGCGTATCCCAGCTCGATGGCCTGGTGTACGCCCCCCTGGCCCAGCGCTCGCTGGACGAACCCTATACCGTCTACGGCCTGGTGGCCGAGAAGATGGAACGCGCCGACGACGGCCTGTGGCTGCGCTTCTACCTCAATCCCAAGGCGCGCTTCGCCGACGGCACGCCCATCACCGCCGAAGACGTGCGCTACAGCTACGACCTGCTGATGACCCAGGGCAGCATTCGCTACCGCACCCAGTTCGCCGATGTCAGCGGCGTCACCGTGGAATCGCCACGGATCATTCGCTTCGACTTCAAGAGCAACGAGAACCGTACCCTGCCCCTGGATATCGCGACCCTGCCGGTGTTTCCCGAGCACTGGTGGAAGAGTCGCGACTTCGCCAACGGCGGCGGCTATGAAGCGCCCCTGGGCAGCGGCCCCTATCGCGTGGGCAAGGTGGATTCGGGCAACAGCATCACCTTCATCCGCAACCCCGACTGGTGGGGCAAGGACCTGCCAGTCAGTCGCGGCCTGTACAACTTCGATCACTTCAGTGTCGAGTACTTCGGCGACATCGACGTTGCCCGACAGGTGCTGCGCGGCGGGGCTTACGACTACAACCGCGAATTCTCCGCCACCGGCTACTCCATCGGCTACGACAGCCCGGCGCTGAACGACGGCCGCCTGCAAAAGGCCCACCTGGCGCAATCGGCACCACAACCGGCCCAGGGCTATGTGTTCAACCTCGACCGCCCGATGTTCCAGGACCGCCGCACCCGGCAGGCCCTGGCCATGCTCTGGGACTTCGAATGGAGCAACCGGCAGATGATGCGCAACCTTTACATCCGCCAGCAGAGCTTCTTCTCCAATACGCCGCTGGCGGCCCGCAGCCTGCCGGACGCCGAGGAACTGACGATCCTCGAACCCCTGCGCGGGCAGATTCCCGATGAAGTCTTCACCCAGGTGTTCGAAGCGCCGAAGACCGATGGCAGCGGCGTCCTGCGCGACAAGCAGCTGCAGGCCCTGGCCCTGCTGGAACAGGCCGGCTGGAAGCCCGAGGGCGACAAGCTGGTGAATGCCCAGGGCGAGCCCCTGGCGTTCACTTTCCTGATCACCCAGGGCTCCATCGAACGCCTGCTGCTGCCCTACAAGCGCAACCTGGCGCAGATCGGCATCACCCTGAACATCCGCCGCATCGACTCCGCGCAGTACGTCAATCGCCTGATGGCCCGGGACTACGACATGATCGTCACCGGCTACCCGGTGACCACTTCGCCGGGGCTGGAGCTGTACAACTACTTCGGCTCGGCCGCAGCCAACGACCCGGGCTCGAACAACCTCATGGTGCTCAAGAACCCGGCGGTGGACACCCTGGTCAACGGCCTGGTCAGGGCCACCAGCCAGCCGGAGATGCTGCGCTACGCCCATGCCCTGGACCGGGTGCTGCAATGGAACTACTACTGGATCGCCAACTACTACCCGCCCGGCACCTCCACCGTCTGGTGGAACCGCTTCGGCCGGCCCAAGGTGGCAGCCAGCAACGACGAGGCCATCGAGACCTGGTGGGAAGTCAGCCCCAGCCCCCTGACCAATGAACAGATGGCCGCCGAGCTGGCGCGCCGTGGCAAACCCGGAGGGCGTCGCTGATGCCGGCCTATATCCTGCGGCGCCTGCTGCTGATCATCCCGACCCTGCTGATCATCCTCCTGGTGAACTTCGTCATCGTCCAGGCCGCCCCCGGAGGACCGGTGGAACAGGCCATCGCCCGCCTGCAAGGCATCGGTGGCGCAGGCGTCGGCGGGTCTGCCGATGCCATGAGCAGCAGCGGCTCGCGAGCCAGCCGCGGCCTGGACCCCAAGCTGATCCAGGACATCGAGAAGCAGTACGGTTTCGACAAGCCGGCCCATGAACGCCTGTGGCTGATGCTCAAGAGCTACGCCCAACTGGACTTCGGCAAGAGCTTCTTCCGCGGCGCCACGGTCACCGACCTGATCCTGGAAAAGATGCCGGTGACCATCTCCCTGGGCCTGTGGGCGACCCTGATCACCTACCTTGTGTCGATCCCCTTAGGGATTCGCAAGGCGGTGCGCCATGGCAGCCATTTCGACATCTGGAGCAGCACCGCGATCATCATCGGCTACGCCATGCCCGCCTTCCTGTTCGCCATGTTCCTGATCGTGCTGTTCGCCGGCGGCACCTCGCTGAACTGGTTCCCGGTGCGCGGCCTGGTCTCCGACGATTTCGACCAGCTGAGCACCCTGGGCAAGGTCGCCGACTACTTCTGGCACCTGGTGCTGCCGGTGACCTCCCTGGTGATCGGCGGGTTCGCCACCCTGACCATCCTGACCAAGAACTCCTTTCTCAACGAGATCACCCGCCAGTACGTGGTCACCGCCCGGGCCAAGGGCCTGAGCGAACGCCGGGTCCTGTATGGCCATGTGTTTCGCAACGCCATGCTGCTGGTGGTCTCGGGGATTCCCCAAGCCTTCATCAGCGTGTTCTTCGCCGGCTCCCTGCTGATCGAGGTGATCTTCTCCCTCGACGGCCTGGGGCGCATGAGCTACGAAGCCGCCGTATCCCGTGACTACCCGGTGGTGTTCGGCTCGCTGTTCATCTTCACCCTGTTCGGCCTCTTGATAAAACTCATCGGCGACCTGTGCTACACCCTGGTCGACCCGCGCATCGACTTCGCCGCGAGGAACGCCTGATGTTCAAGCTCTCCCCGCTGGGACGCCGACGCCTGGACCGTTTCAAGCAGAACCGCCGCGGCTGGTGGTCGCTGTGGCTGTTCATCGGCCTGTTCATCCTGACCCTGGGCGGCGAGCTGATCGCCAATGACAAGCCGCTGGTGGTCAGCTACCAAAGCTCCTTGTACTTCCCGGTGTTCAAGCGCTACACCGAGCAGCAGTTCGGTGGCCAGCTGCCGTTCCAAGCCGACTATCGCAGCGACTACGTGCAACAGCTGATCCGCAAGGACGGCGGCTGGCTGCTGTTCCCGCCGATCCCCTTCAGCGAGGACACCCCCAACTACGACCTGAGCCGCCCTGCCCCCAGCCCGCCCACTGCAGTCAACTGGCTGGGCACCGACGACCAGGCGCGCGATGTCCTGGCGCGGGTCATCTATGGTGCCCGGGTGTCGATCCTGTTCGCCCTGGCCTTGACCGCCATCAGCGCCCTGGTCGGCATCGGCGCCGGGGCCTTGCAAGGCTACTACGGCGGCTGGGTCGACCTCTTGGGCCAACGGCTGCTGGAAGTCTGGTCGGGGCTGCCGGTGCTGTACCTGCTGATCATCCTGTCGGGGTTCGTCGAGCCAAACTTCTGGTGGCTGCTGGGAATCATGGCGCTGTTTTCCTGGCTGGCCCTGGTGGACGTGGTCCGCGCCGAGTTCCTGCGCGGGCGCAACCTGGAGTACGTCAAGGCCGCCCGGGCCCTGGGCTTGAGCGACCGCAAGGTGATCCTGCGGCACATCCTGCCCAATGCGATGAACGCCACCCTGAGCTACCTGCCGTTCATCCTCACCGGCGCCATCTCGACCCTCACCGCCCTGGACTTCCTCGGCTTCGGCATGCCCGCCGGCAGCGCCTCCCTGGGCGAGCTGATCGGCCAGGGCAAGCAGAACCTGCAGGCGCCCTGGCTGGGGCTGACGGCCTTTTTCACCCTGGCGCTGATCCTCTCGCTGCTGGTGTTCATCGGCGAGGCCCTGCGCGATGCCTTTGATCCACGATCCTGATGAAGCGGACGCCGGAAATGACTGAAAACCTGATCGAAATCCGCCAACTCAATGTCGCCTTCGGTGGCCACTCGGTGGTTCGCGACCTGAGCCTGGACATCCGTCCCGGCGAGTGCCTGGCGCTGGTGGGCGAGTCCGGCTCGGGCAAGTCGGTGACGGCCCACTCGATCCTGCAGCTACTGCCCCAGACCGGCTGCAGCAGTCGCGGCAGCGTGCGCTACCGTGGCCAGGAACTGATCGGGGCCGACAGCGCCACCCTGCAAAAACTGCGGGGCAATCGCATCGCCATGATCTTCCAGGAGCCCATGACCTCCCTCAACCCGCTGCACAGCATCGAGAAGCAGATCGGCGAAACCCTGCTGCTGCACCGGGGGCTGGGGGGCAAGGAAGCCCAGGCGCGGATCCTCGAACTGCTGGAACTGGTGGGCATCCAGAAGCCCCGGGAACGGCTCAAGGCGTATCCGCACCAGCTCTCCGGTGGCCAACGCCAGCGGGTGATGATCGCCATGGCCCTGGCCTGCGAGCCGGAACTGCTGATCGCCGACGAACCCACCACGGCCCTGGACGTGACCGTGCAGCGCAAGATCCTGCTGCTGCTCAAATCCCTGCAACAGCGCCTGGGCATGTCATTGCTGCTGATCAGCCACGACCTCAACCTGGTGCGGCGCATCGCCCAGCGGGTATGCGTGATGCAGGCCGGGGAAATCGTCGAGCAGGCCGACTGCGAAACCCTGTTCAACGCCCCGCAGCACCCGTACAGCTGCGAACTGCTGCACGCCGAGCCCGAGGGCCTGGCGCTGTGTCGCGACACCCGCGACACCGTACTGGAGGTGGACAACCTCTGCGTCGAGTTCCAGGTCGGCGGCGGCCTGCTGCGGCGCAAGCAGTACCTGCGCGCGGTGGACGGCATCAGCCTCAGCGTGCAGCAAGGCAAGACCCTGGGCATCGTCGGCGAATCCGGCTCGGGCAAGTCGACCCTGGGCCAGGCGATCCTGCGGCTGCTGGACTCCCGGGGTGGCATCCGCTTCCAGGGCCAGGCCCTGGACGGGCTCAACCAGAAACAGCTGCGGCCCTGGCGCAAACAGATGCAGGTGGTGTTCCAGGACCCCTTCGGAAGCCTCAGCCCGCGCATGTCAGTGGCGCAGATCATCAGCGAGGGGCTGGAAGTGCACAGCCAGTACGATGCCCGCCAGTGCGACGAACAAGTGATCCGTGCCCTGGAGGAAGTCGGCCTTGACCCGGGCAGTCGCCATCGTTATCCCCACGAGTTCTCCGGTGGCCAGCGCCAGCGCATCGCCATCGCCCGGGCCCTGGTGCTCAAGCCGGCGCTGATCCTGTTGGACGAACCCACCTCGGCGCTGGACCGTACCGTGCAGAAACAGGTAGTGACCCTGCTGCGCCAGCTCCAGGAAAAGTACGGCCTGACCTACCTGTTCATCAGCCACGACCTGGCGGTGGTCCGTGCCCTGGCCCACGACATGATCGTGATCAAGGACGGCCAGGTGGTGGAAAGCGGCGTCAGCCACCAGGTATTCGAAGCCCCACAGCACCCCTACACCCGGGAACTGCTGGCCGCCGCCCAACCCGGCTGAACCTCCGGCGTTCCTGGCCGCTACGCGCCCATGCGCAGCCTGCGGCAGCGGCTACACGAGGCCATGGACCGCCGCAATCCTGTCGCCGCTGCCGAGGCTGCGAGGCTGCGCCAAGGTCCGCAGGACCTTCCGGCAATCCCCAGCCACCCCTTCCCTGGTCGCGCCCGGGAGGGGATTGTCGGCATAATCGGCGCCGCCAGCCCCAGGACTCCAGCCAATGAACGACAGCGAAAACCTCAAGGACTACCAGCGCGTGCGCCAACTGGCGATCCGCTCGCTGTTCGAGATCATCGAGCAGTCCAGCGAAGGCACGGTGATCGTCGATCGTGACGCCAATATCGTCTGGATGAACGAGCGTTATGCCCGGCGCTTTGGCCTGGAATCGGCCTCGTTCGCCATCGGCAAACCCTGCGAAAGCGTGATCCCCGGCAGCCTGCTGCGCGAGGTGGTGCGCACCGGCCGACCGATCCTGCTGGACATGCAGGACACCCCCAAGGAGCCGCTGGTGGTGATGCGCCTGCCCATCCACGACGCCGCGGGCCTGGTGATCGGCGCCATTGGTTTCGCCCTGTTCGACGAGTTGCGCAGCCTTTCGCCCATGCTCAAGCGCTACCTGAGCATGCAGGAAGAACTGGCCTCCACCCGCTCGTTGCTGCGGGCCCGGCAAACCAAGTACAACTTCGCCCATTTCATCGGCACCAGTACCGCCAGCCTGGAGGTCAAGCGTCGTGCCCGGCGCGGCGCCAGCGCCGAGTCACCGGTGTTGCTGCAAGGCGAGACCGGCACCGGCAAGGAACTGCTGGCCCAGGCCATCCACGCCGCCTCGCCCCGGGCCCACAAACCGTTCGTCAGCATCAACAGCGCGGCAATCCCCGACGCCCTGCTGGAAGCGGAGTTCTTCGGCACCGCCCCCGGGGCCTTCACCGGTGCCGACCGCAAGGGCCGCGCCGGCAAGTTGCAGATCGCCCAGGGCGGCACCTTGTTCCTCGACGAGATCGGCGACATGCCGTTGCCGCTGCAGAGCAAGCTGCTGCGGGTGCTGCAGGAAAAGGAATTCGAGCCGGTGGGCTCCAACGAGGTGATCCACAGCGACGTACGGATCATCGCCGCTACCTCCACCGACCTGGAGGCGGCGATCAAGCGCGGCGAATTCCGCGCCGACCTGTATTACCGCCTCAATGTGCTGCCGATCCAGGTGCCGGCCCTGCGCGAACGCCTGGACGACCTGCCAGCCCTGAGCGAGGGGATTCTCGAAGAGCTGCGCAGCCAGCATGAGCTGGCACCCGAGGCCCTGGCGCTGCTGGGCCGCCACGCCTGGCCAGGGAATATCCGCGAACTGCGCAATGTGCTGGAGCGCGCGGCGTTGCTCAGCGACGACCTGCTGCTCGGCGCCGAGGATATTCGTGCGGCTATCGGCAACTTCAGCCCGCTGTCGCGGGATGCGGCCCCTGCTCTGGTCGAACAGCAACCGGCCCAGACCTTCGCCGCCGCCCGTGAGCAGTTCGACCGGCAATTGATCAACGCCACCCTGGCGCAATGCGCCGGCAAGGTGGACGAAGCGGCCCGGCGCCTGGGGCTGGGGCGTTCGACTTTGTACAAGAAGATGGCGGCGCTGGGCATTGCAGAGTCTCAATAAAGAGACATGCATCCCGATCTAGAGACAGCTGCTTTTGTGGCGAGGGAGCTTGCTCCCGCTGGGCCGCCCCGCGGCCCAAAACCCTGACATCGTGGTACTTCTGATACAACCCGGTGACCGAACCGGGGGAGCGCTACGCACTCCAGCGGGAGCAAGCTCCCTCGCCACACCGTCTCCGATCAGAGACTTTTTCCTGCGCCGTCACCGGAAAGCATAAAAATACTATTATATTTCAATAACTTATATAGATGGCACAGTTCTCGCTATAACCCCCTCTACACGCAACACCCGACAAAAATAACAATCCTGGAGAGACACACCATGAGTGTGATCATTGCCCTGGCAGCCCTGGCGCTGCTGATGCTGGCCGCCTATCGTGGCTACAGCGTCATCCTGTTTGCCCCCATTGCCGCCCTCGGCGCCGTCTTGCTCACCGACCCGTCCGCCGTAGCGCCTGCCTTCACCGGGGTGTTCATGGAAAAGATGGTCGGTTTCATCAAGCTGTACTTTCCCGTGTTCCTGCTGGGCGCGGTATTCGGCAAGCTGATCGAGCTGTCGGGGTTCTCGCGCTCCATCGTCGCCGCCGCCATTCGCCTGCTGGGCACCCGCCAGGCCATGCTGGTGATCGTGCTGGTCTGCGCCCTGCTGACCTACGGCGGCGTGTCGCTGTTCGTCGTGGTGTTCGCGGTCTACCCGTTCGCCGCCGAGATGTTTCGCCAGAGCCAGATTCCCAAGCGGCTGATCCCGGCGACCATCGCCCTGGGCGCGTTCTCCTTCACCATGGACGCCCTGCCCGGTACCCCGCAGATCCAGAACATCATTCCCAGCACCTTCTTCAACACCACCGCCTGGGCCGCGCCCTGGCTGGGACTGATCGGCACCCTGTTCGTGTTCTGCGCCGGCATGCTGTTCCTCCAGCGTCAGCGCAGCAAGGCACAGAAGGCCGGTGAAGGCTACGGCAGCGACCTGCGCAACGAACCGGAAACCGCCGCCGACCTCAAGCTGCCCAACCCCTGGGTGGCCCTGTCGCCCCTGTTGTTGGTGGGGGTCATGAACCTGCTGTTCACCCACTGGATCCCCCAGTGGTATGGCAAGACCCACAGCCTGGCCCTGCCAGGCATGGCCGCACCGGTGACCACCGAGATCGCCAAGCTCACCGCCATCTGGGCGGTGCAGGCCGCCTTGCTGGTGGGCATCCTGATGGTCCTGGTGTGTGGCTTCGGCGCCATACGCAGCAAGCTCGCCGAAGGCAGCAAGAGCGCGGTCGGCGGCGCCCTGCTGGCGGCCATGAACACGGCCTCGGAATACGGTTTCGGCGCGGTGATCGCCTCCCTGCCCGGGTTCCTGGTACTGGCGGACTGGCTCAAGAGCATCCCCAACCCGCTGGTCAACGAAGCCATTACCGTGACCCTGCTGGCAGGCATCACCGGCTCGGCCTCCGGCGGCATGAGCATCGCCCTGGCCGCCATGTCCGAGAGTTTCATCAGTGCGGCCAACGCTGCCAACATTCCCCTGGAAGTGCTGCATCGGGTCGCCGCCATGGCCAGCGGCGGCATGGACACCCTGCCCCACAACGGCGCGGTGATCACCCTGCTGGCGGTCACCGGGCTGACCCATCGCGAAGCCTACAAGGACATTTTCTGCATTACCCTGATCAAGACCCTGGCGGTCTTCGTCGTCATCGCCACTTTCTACGCCACCGGCATCGTGTGAGGTATTCATGACCACTCTTTCTGGCAAGACCGCCCTGGTCACCGGCTCAACCAGCGGCATCGGCCTGGGGATCGCCCAGGTCCTGGCCCGGGCCGGGGCCAACCTGATCCTCAATGGCTTCGGCGACGCCTCAGCCGTCATCGCCGAGCTGAAGCAACTGGGGGTCAAGGTCGGCCACCACCCGGCGGACGTCAGTGACCCTGCACAGATCGTCGAGATGTTCGCCTACGCCGAGCGCGAGTTCGGCGGCGTCGATATCCTGGTGAACAATGCCGGTATCCAGCACGTGGCCACCGTCGAGGCGTTTCCGGTGGAGCGCTGGGACTCGATCATCGCCATCAACCTGTCGGCGGTGTTCCACAGCACCCGCCTGGGCCTGCCCGGGATGCGCGCCAAGGGCTGGGGACGGATCGTCAACATCGCCTCGGTGCACGGCCAGGTGGGGTCGGTGGGCAAGGCCGCCTATGTCGCGGCCAAGCACGGAGTGATCGGGCTGACCAAGGTGGTGGGCCTGGAGACTGCCACCAGCAACGTGACCTGCAATGCCATCTGCCCGGGCTGGGTCCTGACCCCGCTGGTGCAGAAGCAGATCGACGACCGCATCGCAGGCGGTGTCGACCCGCAACAGGCACGCCACGACCTGCTGGCGGAAAAACAACCTTCCCTGGAGTTCGTCACCCCGTCGCAGCTGGGGGAGCTGGTGCTGTTTCTGTGCAGCGAGGCCGGGGCCCAGGTCCGCGGCGCGGCGTGGAACATCGACGGTGGGTGGCTGGCGCAATAACGGCAACGGCAAGCTGTAAGCCGCAAGCAACAGCAGATCAGAAGAACAACAAGAGAGGCCTTGCATGTCCGACATACTCTGGCAACCCAGCGCCGAGCGCATTGGCAAGACGCGCATCGACGCCTTTCGCCGCTTGATCAATCAGCGGCACGGCCTGGATATCAGCGACTACCCCAGTCTGCACCAGTGGAGCATCGACCAGCGCGAAGACTTCTGGCAGGCGATCGTCGATTTCTTCGAAGTCAGTTTCCACCACAGCGCCGAGTGCGTGCTGCGCGAAGGCCCGCAGATGCCCAGTGCCCAGTGGTTTCCCGGGGCTACCCTGAACTTCGCCGAACACCTGCTCAAGCGCCGCGACAACGACGTGGCAGTGGTGGCGATCAACGAAGACGGCCAGCGCGAACAGCTGACCTGGGCCGAACTGGCGGCCCAGGTCGCCGGCCTGCAAGCCAGCCTGCGGGCCATCGGGGTCGGCCTCGGCGACCGGGTGGCGGCCTGCATGCCCAATACCTGGCAGACCCTGGTGGGCATGCTCGCCACCACCAGCCTGGGCGCCGTGTGGTCCAGTTGCTCGCCGGACTTCGGCACCCAGGGCGTGATCGACCGCTTTGGCCAGATCGAGCCCAAGGTGCTGATCACCTGTGCCGGCTACCGCTACGCGGGCAAGGATGTGGACCAGCGCAACAAGATCAATGAGATCCTCGAGCGCCTGCCATCCCTGGAACAACTGCTGATCGTGCCCGGCACCCGGCCCCAGGCCCGTGCCGAGGACTACCGGACCCCAGCCCGGGTCAGCCTCTGGCAGGACTTCTACCAGAGTGGCGGCAAGCCCGAGTTCATTGCGGTGCCCTTCGCCCATCCGCTGTACATCCTCTACTCCAGCGGCACCACCGGGGTGCCCAAGTGCATCATCCACGGCACCGGCGGGGTGCTGTTGCAGCACCTCAAGGAACATGGCCTGCACGCCGACCTCGGCCCCGGCCAGCGGTTGTTCTACTACACCACCTGCGGCTGGATGATGTGGAACTGGCTGGTCTCGACCCTGGCCACCGGTGCCAGCCTGGTGCTCTACGACGGCTCTCCTTTCCACCCGCATAACGAGCGCCTGATCGACCTGATCGACAGCGAGGCGATCAACGCCTTCGGCACCAGCCCCAAATACCTCGCCGCCCTGGAGAAAGCCGGTAGCCAGCCGCGCCTGAGCCACCACCTGGACAGCCTCAAGACCCTGCTGTGCACCGGCTCGCCGCTGTCCCCCCAGAGCTACGACTACGTGTACCGGGACATCAAGGCCGACCTGTGCCTGGCCTCGATGTCCGGCGGCACCGATATTGTCGCCTGCTTCGTCGCCGGCAACCCGGTGCAGCCGGTACGCCGGGGCGAAATGCAGGGCAAGGGCCTGGGCATGGCCATCGAGGTGTGGAACGACCAGGGCCAGCCGGTGATTGGCGAGAAAGGCGAACTGGTCTGCACCCGGCACTTCCCGAGCATCCCGGTCGGCCTGTGGAACGACCCGGACCAGCGCCGGTTGCGAGATTCCTACTTCAAGCTGTTCCCCGGGGCCTGGGCCCAGGGCGATTACGCCGAACAGCTGGCCGAAGGCGGCTGGCTGATCCATGGCCGCTCGGACGCGGTACTCAACCCCGGCGGCGTGCGCATCGGTACTGCGGAGATCTACCGCCAGGTGGAGAAGCTGGAGCAAGTGCTGGAGAGCCTGGCCATCGGCCAGAGCTGGGAGCATGACGTGCGCGTGGTGCTGTTCGTCCGCCTGCAGGATGGCGTGCAACTTGACGAGGCCCTGCAGGAACGGATCCGGCAGGTGATCCGCAGCAACACCACGCCCCGCCATGTGCCGGCCAGGATCCTTGCGGTAACCGACATTCCACGAACCATCAGCGGCAAGATCGTCGAGCTGGCAGTGCGCAACGTGGTCCACGGCCTGCCGGTGAAGAACACCGACGCCCTGGCCAACCCCGAGGCCCTGGAGCAGTTCCGCGGCCGCGAGGAACTGCGCAGCTGATACATCGCGCCAACGGCTCCTGCGGCCGCTGCGCGCCCGTGCGCAGCCTCGCAGGCTCGGCAGCGGCTACAGGAACCGCACGGATATGGCTCTGTTTCGTGTAGCCGCTGCCGCAGGCTGCGCACGGCCCGGCACGGGCCGCCACACTACACCTGGCACACCGCGCCGGCCGGTACTGCGACCGCTGCGCGATGCCCGGCGCTAGTCATCCACCGCCAAAGCGGGTGAAAATACCCCGCCAGAAACGCCTACACTCCACCCGTTTGCATAGGCTGCGCGGTTGCAAGCGCTGCCCGTCATTGCGCAATACCGCTGCACCCAGGACTCCCCGACATGAATGGCTCCCACCACGGCAGCGAAGCCGCCACCCTGATTGCCCGCCTGGACTGGACCACCACGGCCCTGGGCGATTCCGGGCAATGGCCGCAGAGCCTGCGCACCGCCGTGGACATCGTGATCCATTCGCCCATGCCGATGCTGCTGCTCTGGGGTGGCGAGCTGACGCAGATCTACAACGACGGCTTCGCCCTGCTGGCGGGCAACAAGCACCCCCAGGCCTTCGGCCAGCCGGCACACCTGATCTGGCCGGAACTGATGGACTTCACCGATCCCATCTACCGCGCCGTACTCAACGGCCAGGTACGCACCTTCAGCGAGCAGCGCTTTAGCCTGCAACGCACCAATGGCAGCGCCTACGAGCTGTGGCTGGACCTGACCTACAGCCCGATCCGCAACGAACACGGCGATGTCGCCGGGATCCTGGTCACTGCCATCGAAACCAACGAACGCCGACGCACTGCCCTGGAACTCAAGCAGCGCTCCGACGATAGCCTGCGGGCCCAGCACGAAACCGAAGAGCGCCTGCAACTGGCCCTGGCCGCCACCGACGCCGTGGGCACCTGGGACTGGGACATCGGCGAGGATCGCTTCATCGCCGACGCGCATTTCGCCCAGTTGCACGGCATCGACCCCCAGCGCTCGCGGCAACTGCCCATCAGCGAGTACCTCAAGGGTGTACACCCCGAAGACCGCGGCATGGTGGCCCGCAGCATCAAGCACTGCATCACCCACGGTAGCGAATACGCCGAGGAGTACCGCCTGCAAATGGCTGACGGCCAGGTACGCTGGGTCTTTGCCCGGGGCCGCTGCTACAAGGATCATCACGGCCGGCCAACGCGCTTTCTCGGGGCCGCCCTGGACCTCACCGAACGCAAGCAGATGGAACAAGCACTGCGCCAGGGCCAGACCGAGCTGCAGTTGATCATCAACGCCATGCCGGCGCTGATCGGCTACGTCGACCACGAGGAACGCTTTCGCCTGAACAACAGCGCCTACCTGGACTGGTACGGCCTGACGCCCCAGGAGCTGTACGGCAAGACCATCCGCGAAGTGGTGGGTGAAGAGATCTACGCCGCACGCGCCGACAAGATCGCCGCCGCGCTGTCGGGCAGGCCGTGCAGCTTCGAAGCCAACTCACCGGATCGCGAAGGTCGCCCGCGCCATGCCCTGACCCGTTATCTGCCGCGCTACGGCGCCGACGGGGCGATCAACGGCTTTTACATCTTCGTCAACGACGAGACCGAGCGCCGGCAGACCGAGGAAGCCTTGCGCAACCTCAATGAAACCCTGGAAGAGCGGGTCAATCGCCGCACCGAGGCACTGGCTACCGCCAACCAGCGCCTGCAGAACGAGATGTTCGAGCGCGAACGCGCCGAAGATGCCCTGCGCCATGCGCAGAAAATGGAAGCCGTGGGCCAGCTGACGGGCGGCATCGCCCACGACTTCAACAACATGCTCACCGGCATCATCGGCAGCCTGGACCTGATGCAGCGCTACATCGACAACGGCCGCAGCAGCGAGATAGGACGCTTCACCGACGCCGCCATGTCCTCGGCCAAGCGCGCCGCTTCACTGACCCATCGCCTGCTGGCCTTTTCCCGCCGCCAGTCGCTGGACCGCCAGCCACTGGACCCCAACCAGCTGGTACGTTCGCTGCAGGACCTGTTCAACCACACCAAGGGCGAACACATCGAACTGCAGTTGCAACTGGCCGACGGCATCTGGCCGGTGAGCACCGATGCCAGCCAGCTGGAAAACGCCCTGCTCAACCTGGTGATCAACGCCCGCGACGCCATGCCCGACGGTGGCCGGCTGCTGATCGAAACCGCCAACAGCTACCTGGACGGCAGCGACATCAGCACCCTGGAGCCGGTCAAGGCCGGCGACTACGTGATGCTCGGCGTCAGCGACAACGGCGCCGGCATGAGCCCGCGGATCCTGGCCAAGGCCTTCGACCCGTTCTTCACCACCAAGCCCATCGGCCAGGGCACGGGCCTGGGCCTGTCGATGATCTACGGCTTCGCCCAGCAGTCCGGCGGCCACGTGACCATCAACAGCGAACCGGACCAGGGCACCAGCGTGCGCCTGTACCTGCCGCGCCTGCACACCGCGCCGCTGGCGCCCGAGCAACCACAGAGCAGCGGCGAGCCGCCCCAGGCCGTCGCCGGGGAATGCGTGGTGGTGGTCGAGGACGATCCGGCGGTGCGCATGCTGGTGCTCAATGTGCTGAACGAACTGGGTTATCGCGCCTTCGAGGCCGAAGACGCCCGCTGCGCCCTGCCCTTCCTGGAATCGTCGATGCGTGTCGACCTGCTGGTAACCGACGTTGGCCTGCCGGGGATGAACGGCCGGCAACTGGCGGAAATCGCCCGCCAGCATCGTCCTGGGCTCAAGGTGCTGTTCATGACCGGTTATGCAGAAAAGGCCGCCGAGCGCCAGGGGTTCCTGGAACCGGGCATGGACCTGATGGCCAAGCCGTTTTCCATCGAGGAACTGGCGCAGAAGATTCGTCGGATGATCGGCCGCGAGCCTGCGAATCAGGCATAATCCGCGGCCGCCGATTTCCCGCTACAAGGTTACCCGCCCATGAAAGCCCAAGCCCGTCACATCCTGGTGAAAACCGCCGAAGAAGCCGAACAGCTCAAGCAGCGCATCGCCAAGGGCGAAGCCTTCGACGTGCTGGCCAAGAAATACTCCACCTGCCCGTCCGGCAAGCGCGGCGGCGACCTGGGTGAAGTGCGCCCGGGGCAGATGGTCGGCGCCATCGACCAGGTGATTTTCAAGAAACCCCTGCGCACCGTGCACGGCCCGATCAAGAGCAAGTTCGGCTACCACCTGGTGCAAGTATTCTTCCGCGACTGACCTGTAGCCGCTGCTGAGCCCGCGAAGCTGCGACAAGGCCCGCAGGGCCTTCAGCGCCCTCAAGACCGCCACGGCCCTGCAGCCCGTACGCAGCCTGCGGCAGCGGCTACACCAGGTGGCGAGGAATCAGGGCACCTGGGTGCTGGATCACCCGGGCCGCCAGGCGGTGGCCGGCTTCGGCGGCTGACACCGGCTCCTGCCCTGACAAACGCGCGGCCAGGTAGGCGGCGCTGAACGAATCACCCGCCGCCGTGGTATCCACCACTGTCTCCACCCGCTGCGCCGGCACCTGGTACAGATCCTCGCCACAGCGCACCCGGCACGGCTCGGCCCCGCACTTGACCACCACCTCGCCCAGCCCCGGATAGGCGGCCAGTACCACTTCGGCGGTGGCATGGCCAAACAGCGCCTGCTCGTCGTCCAGGGTCAGCAACGCCAGGTCAACCTGCTCGAGCACCTGCCGGTAGGCCTGGCGCGCGTGTTCCACGGACGCCCAGAGCCTGGGCCGATAGTTGTTGTCGAAGACCACCTGCGCCCCTCGTCGACGCGCCTCGCGCAGCAGTTCCAGCAAGCGGCCACGACCTGCCTCGCCCAGCACCGCCAGGGTGATGCCGCTGAAATACAGCACGTCGTAATCGCGCAGCTGCTCCAGGATCACCCCGGCCGCCGGGGTATTGAAGCAATCGCGCACCGCGGCTTCGTTGCGCCAGTACAAGAAACGCCGCTCGCCACGCTCGTCAGTCTGGATGCAATACAGCCCCGGCAACCGCCCAGGCAGGCGCTGGACCTTGTCCAGGCCGATGCCCTCGGCGGCCCAGCCCTGGCACATGGCATCGCTGAAGCTGTCATCGCCCAGGGCGGTGACGTAATCCACCAGCGCCCCTGGCCCCAGCTCCCGGGCCAGGTACACGGCGCTGTTCAAGGTGTCACCGCCAAAGCTCTGTTGCAGGCTGCCATCGGGCCGCTGTTGCAGTTCGATCATGCATTCGCCGATCAGGGCGATGCGCGGGTTGGAGGTGTTCATGATGAAGGCATCTCTGGCGAGTATTTGTGTTGTCGAGGAGGACATCATCGCGGGCAAGCCTCGCTCCTACGGGTGTGAGTCGTACACATCACCGCGACCAACCCCCATCTTGTAGGAGCGAGGCTTGCCCGCGATCACCTGCGCAGCAGGTGCCAGAATCAGAAGCAGGTCTCGAGGTTTTCCAGGACCCGCAACTGCTCGTCCACCAGCAAACCAACGCGCCACTTGTCGAAGGTCAGGCACGGATGGGACGTGCCGAAGGAGATGATATCCCCCACCCGCAGTTCCACCCCCGAGGCCACCGTCAGGAAGGCGTGCTGATCCATCACGGCGGTGACCTTGCAACCACTGACGTCATCCCCGCTGCCAGCCTCGGCCCCAGCCTGGTAGCGCCGCAACGGCAGCGGCAGGCCGGCGTCGTAGGCCACATCACGCTTGCCCAGAGCCACCACGGCGAACCCGGGCTCCGGCAGCGACTGCACGTGGGCCCAGACCTCCATCGCCGGACGCAGGCCTTCGTCCAGGTCGCTGCGCCGGTCCAGCACACAGCATTGGGCCTCTTTGTAGATCCCATGGTCATGGGCCACATAGCTGCCCGGACGCAACACGCTGAGGAATCGCCCCTTGGCGTTGTGGGTCTCGAAGGACTCGGCGATCAGGTCGTACCAGGCCGAGCCCGAGGCGGTGATGATCGGCCGCTCGATGGCGAACAGCCCATCGTTGTGCAGATCCACCGCCAGGCGCACCAGGGAGTCGGCGAACTGGCGAATGCCGGTGACGGCCTGGTCGCCGTGGATCACCCCTTCATAACCTTCGATGCCGCACAGGGCCAGGGCCGGCTGGGCCTGGATCGCCCGCGCCAGTTCCAGCACCTCCTGCTCGCTGCGACAGCCACAACGACCGCCCACCACGCCGTACTCGATCATCACCTTGAGGGTGACCCCGCGCTGGGCAAAAAAAGCCCCCAGGTCGGCCACGTTATCCGGGTGATCGACCATGCAGTAGAAGTCGAAATCACCGGCTGCCAGCAGCTCGGCCACCAGCGCCATGTTCGGCGCGCCCACCAGCTGGTTGGCCATCAGCACCCGGCGCACGCCATGGGCATAGGCCGCCCGTGCCTGCACGGCGGTGGCCAGGGTGATGCCCCAGGCGCCGGCGTCCAGCTGCCGCTGGAACAGTCCCGGCATCATGCTGGTCTTGCCATGGGGCGCCAGCTCGGCGCCGCTGTCGCTGACGAACGCCTGCATCCAGCGGATGTTGTGTTCCAGGGCCGCGCGGTGCAGCACCAGGGCCGGCAGGCTGACCTCCTTGAGCAAGCTGGCACCAGTGGCGGCCGCGCCCTTTTGCACCAGCGGCAGATTCGAAGCAGAAGACATGTGGCTACTCCTTGGCAAAGCGGCCAGAGACGGCCGCGGGGTACAAGCGTTAGTCGTTGATCCGCCGGGCCAGGCGATTGGCGCTGTCGAGCAGCACCTGGCGGTAATGGCGGTAGTTGGCTTGGGCATCGGCCCGGGGTGCGACGATGCACAGGGTACAGACGCACACCCCGTGCTCGTCGCGCACCGGCGCGGCAAAACAATGGGTGAAGGTGTCGGCGACGCTGTCGAAGGAAAAGAACCCGTCCTCGCTGGCCTGGCGGATTTCCTTGAGGAAAACCTCCAGCGGCAGGCGTTCACCGTCGGGCAGGATGAAATCGTCCTCGTCGATCAGCTCGACGATCTGCTCATCGCTCAAGTGCCCCAGCAGCAAGCGCCCGGACGCGGTCCAGGGGATGGGCGCGTTCTCGCCGATATTCGAGGAAATGCGAAAATGCCGTTCGCCCTCCTTCATCAGCGCCACCGTGTACTTGCGTCCGTTGAGCAGGCACATCTGCGCGGTCTCGCCGGTCTGGCCGACGATGCCCTGCAGGGCCTGGTCGGCCTCGCGGCTCAGGTCGAAATGCCGCAAGTGCGCCTGCCCCAGAAAGTACAGCTGGCGCCCGAGGTACACATGCCCGTCGTGCCCCACCGGCTCCAGGATACGCCGCTCCAGCAGTGACTCCACCAGCTCGTAGACCGTGGACTTGGGGCTGCCCACGCCCTTGGCGATATCGTTGGGGCGCAGCGGCTGGCCGACCTCCTTGAGGAAGTCGAGGATATCGAACGCCCGGTCCAGGCCCCTGGCCCGCCGCTTGATGTTGTCTTCAGTCATCTGCCCTTCTCCTGTACCCGTTGCCGAGCCCGCGAGACTGCGCACGTCCTGCAGGAACGCTGCGATCGTCGGATCGCTGAAGGTCCTGCGGACCTTGTCGCAGCCTCGCCACGGCTCGGCAGCGGCTACCTCATCACGTCTTCTTCTTGTAAGCCACGCAATCGATCTCGACCTTGCAGTCCACCATCATGCTGGCCTGCACACAGGCCCGGGCCGGCGCATGCTCGGGCTTGAAGTACTCGCCGAAGACCTTGTTGAAACTCCAGAAATCCCGTGGATCGTCCAGCCACACGCCAACCCGCACCACGTCCTCCAGGCCATAACCGGCCTCCTCGAGAATCGCCACCAGGTTGCGCAGGGTCTGGTGCGTCTGCTCGACGATCCCGCCATGGACGATCTCGCCTTCCAGCGCCGGCACCTGGCCGGACACATGCAACCAGCCATCGGCCTCCACGGCGCGGGCGAAAGGACGCGGCTGGCCACCGCCTGCGGTGCTGCCGGTGCCGTAACGGGTGATGCTCATGGGGTTTCTCCTGGTTGACGCCTGAGAGCTCCGGAACCCGTCGCAGCTGCAACAGATTCCGAGCAAATTTTTCCGCTATAACGGAACACGAATCGTAATAACGGAATATTTTCGAAGTCTGCCACACAAACCAACGGCGACAACAGAGGAAAATCGAACGCGCCCTCTCAGCCCCTGTAGCCGCTGTCGAGCCCGCGAGGCTGCGACAAGGACCGAAGGGCCTTCAGCGGATTCAAGATCCAGCGACCGCTACGCGCCCGTACGCAGCCTGCGGCAGCGGCTACACGAAGCGTGCCCTGTAGCCGCTGTCGAGCCAGGGCGAGGCTGCGACAAGGACCGAAGGGCCTTCGGCGGATTGACGATCCCAGCGGCCGCTGCGCTCCCGTACGCAGCCTGCGGCAGCGGCTACGCGAGGCAATGCCAAGGCTTTCGCTCTGCTTAGATTTGCTTTGGCTAACGAGTGGAGGGGCAAGCGTTTTTGCTTATGTTTTTGCTGGGCCGGCTATCCGGCGTTTGAAAAAAATGAGTCGCCGTAAGGGCGAAACCGCCAGTGGCCACACCCGCATCGACGGATATGCCCACCAGCCAAATCATGGACTCCGGTCTTACGCCCGCTGCATGGCCGAGCAAGAGCAAGCGCCCTCGCCACAGCTAACCTTGCGCCCACAAGGCATCAGTCGAAGTCAGAAACGCACAACACCCACCAGAGGTTCCGAGCCCCCTGACAAACCACATAGGCGGAAGAAATCGTCGACCCTCTGGTCAATTCACACCAATCGAGGCTGTCAAGTCGATACACCACAAGCTCGGAAAACGGGCCCGGAAACACGGCCTCCAGCGCCTCCCCCACCAATTTCCGAGCATTGGCCAAGCTCAACCCTCGGGTCGAGTGATGACACCCGCCCCGCAGCAGCACGGCCAGCAGCGAGCCTTCGAACTCGTATCGATTCAGCAGGGAGAAGGGCCCGAACTCACGCTCGACCTGCCCGATAGCCGTCGACCCGGCAAGGTCGCTGAAACGCTCCAGAAACTCGGCCAGTCGCTGTCTCTCACCCAACACCTTGATAGAAGGATCTGGCTTGAAGAAGCGGGAAACCACCTCACCACACTGAGCAAGCACAGCAAGCAGTTCGGCAAGGGGCTGCTTGTCGACGACGAACTCGCTGGCACCGGTCAATGGCGCTACAGCATCGTGCTTCAGACGTTCATCTTGCTTCATGATCAAACACCCGACTTTGTTCGCAAACAGGCAATCCCCTAGCGGCTACTGTGCCCCGGGCTTTTGCGACCGCGGATAACTGAAACGGCGCCGCTCGGAACGAACAGGCCGGAGGGGGCGACAATGTATCGGCCGCATACTTGAACGGCAAATCCGAAAGCCATCGCCCCCCCAACGAGCCCATCGGTCTCACGCCTTGAACGTCAGAACCGGCGAAAACCGTGCAATCACCGACACCGTCTCCTCCTCCACCTGGGAACGAATCACCTGCCCGATCTCCTTGTACGCCCCCGGCGCCTCCTCGATCATCCGCTCCTCCTTGGTGGTGATGCACTCCACCCCCTGCAACCCCAGGAATGCCTTGTCCCGCTTGGCCCGCACGATCACATCCCCGCGCGACATCGAACGCCCGGCACCATGGCTGGCCGAACGCATCCAGCGCTCATTGCCCAGGCCGGTGAGCAGATAGGAGTCATGTCCCATGCTCCCGGGGATCAGCAGCGGCTGACCGGCATAAGCCGGGGTCGCGCCCTTGCGGTGCACGTTGCCCGCCTCTTCACGCAACACGATGTTGTGCGGCACATCGACGATCAGCGGTGCCTCGATTCCCGCGCCGAACACCTGCCGCGTGCGCTGGCGCACCATCTCGGCAATCAGCGCCCGGTTGGCATCGGCGTAATGCGCAGCGCTGTGCATCGCCAGCAGGTACTCATCGGCCATCTCGCCGAACAGCGCGAAGATCTTCGACTGCGGGTGCTTCAGCCCCGCCGGCCACAACGCCTTGGCCTTGTCCATCCAGCGTCGGCCGACATAAAAACCCACGTCCCGGGAACCGGTGTGGATCATCATCACCACCTGCCCCACCGCCAGCCCATGGGTAAAGCAGGCCTGGCGATCCACCAGCTCGGTGACCACCTGGATCTCGACGAAGTGATTGCCTCCGCCCAAGGACCCCAGGCCCGGGTCTCGCAAGACCTGCCGCGAACGGTCCTGCAAGGCTTCCGGGCCATAGGCGGCGCGGCCACGGGCAAAGGACGACTCATGCAAGCCGGCCAGCTCACGCTGCAACTGGGCGAAATCCGCCCCGGCAAACAAGCCTTCCGGGGCCTGTTGCCGGACCTGGGTCCAGAAGTCCCCCAGGCCTGCCTCGAATAACGCGCTCATGGCCAACGGGCTGGTGGGAATATTGCGTGTACCCTCCAGCAGGTCACCGCGCACCAGGGCAGTCCACTTGGCCTTCTGCGCCATGAACTGCTCATAGTCCAGGCCCAGCTTGTGCAGGCGCATGCCACAGTTGATATCGGTGCCGATGGCCTGGGGCACCACCAGGTCATGACTGGTGACGATCACGCTGCCTACCGGAATGGAGCTGCCGGTGTGGAAGTCCGGCGTGGCACACGCGCACTTGACCTCGCCGCCATGGGGATGGGCGACCCTGGCGAAATCCATCAGTTGGAGAATGGCTTTCTCCTCGATGGCAAAACCTTCAGGCAGGAGCAGATCTGCCTTGAGCCCGGCGTCATTGATCGAGGAAATGGAAAGGGAATTGGAATTCAGGCGTTCGATGGCCACCCCGGAACGGGCGAGCTTGTGCTGAATTCTCTTGAGCGGTACTTGGGTCATATTCGACTGCTTTTCTTGGACGCAACAAAACAACCACCCTTTTGGTGGCTGGAATTGTCTGGTCAGCAGCGAAACTTAGACGGCGCGTATGGTGATGAGATCAAGGCTCCGTGTAAATACCCGCCAGCAATTTTTTTCACCTCGGCGCCCGGAGCCGGCCCTACATACCCTTGGCCTGGAAAGCGCTCACACCCGGTGCCGCGGGTTCTGCGGCCAACTTGCTGCAGTCGTCGGTCACGTCCCGGGTCACCTTGGCCGCTTCCAGAGAGCAGGCTTTGCCGACTTCATCATTGGTCTCTTTCTGCCAGGCCGCGAATACGTCGGGCGCAGTGGAGATTTCCCTGGAGATCGCCTCATCCAGCTTCCTGAAGACCACATCGGAACAGTAGGTGTAGATGTTCTTCAGGGCCGTCGTGTTGTATTTCTCCTGGCGAAAACTGTACTGCTTCAAGGTATTGCTGACCTTGCAATCGCGCTCCCTTTTCAACCGGTACAGGCTCAGCTGCGGGTCCTGCCTCAATCGGTCGGGCCAGATCGCCTGGTCCCAGTCGTTCCTGACCGAATAAGCGGCGGTCAGCGCAAGGTCGTGGACAACGGTGACATCCCGCAGCTTTTCGATGGTGTTGCGGAAGGTTTCCTTGCTATCCAGGCCGGCAGGCACCACCGCTCGCCCCAGGTAGTCCCGGGCATCGGGGAAGATCTCGTTGGTTTTCAGAAAGGCAGCGTCATAATTGCGCTTGCGTTCATTCACCATGTCAGTGGTGAACCCCCAGCTCAACGAGGAGCCCAACATGCTGCCTTGCAGCAGGCGCGCTCGATGAGCCTGCTTGTACTTGATATAGACGCCGATGTTTTCGGCATGGCGCAGTTGTCGCTTTTGCTGGTCATCCTGGATCCGGGAGACCGTGAGGGATGCGAAGAAGGAAAAGGCGCCGGCAATCAGCGTGCCCACGGCGACAGGCCCCAGCAGATACTTGATCAACTGCTCCCGATATCGCTCCTTCTTGACCGGAAAGGAGCGCGTCGCAGCGTCCCTTATGGCATCCAGCGTCATCTGCTCGACAGCGCGCTCGACATACCGCTCGAGCTTTTCGTCGATTCCAGGCTCAGTTGCAGACCCTTCGCCCATTCAGTGCCTCCTTGGCCAGACAAGCCCTGCCAGCGATCGACCCGATCAACGTCTGCCCTACGACCCCAGGCCTGCAAGCGCCCGGCGAGCGTTGATGACGATACGCCCACTCACTGCTTTGAATGCTAGATCAACTGCCGGAGAATGCAGGAGCATCGCAGGTCGACCGCCCTCTGTTGCGAGCGCCCCTGATACCCCTCACTCTCCATCCACTCCTGCAAGGATTGCCCATGCCTCGCGCCATCACCCTGGTCACCGAAGACTTCGCCGATTGGGAAACCACCCTGATCAACGCCACCGCCAGGGCCTACTACGGTTTCGAGTGCCGCTACGCCAGCCCCGGTGGAGCGAACGTCACCTCCATGGGCGGCATGCGGGTGATGCCTGACCTGGCGCTGGAAGACATCGACCTGGGGCAACTCGATCTCCTGATGATCTGCGGCGGCACTCTCTGGCAGAGCAGCCAGGCACCGGTGATCGACGACCTGCTGCGCCAGGCCCATGGACGAGGCATCGTGCTCGCCGGGATCTGCGATGGGACTCGTGTCATGGCCCAGGCCGGGATCCTCGATCGCCTGAAGCACACCTCGAATTCGGCGGCCAACCTGCTGGCGGTGAACTACGGTGGTGCCGCGCATTACCAGGATGTGCCCCATGCCGTGGCCGACCAGCGGGTGGTCACCGCGCCGGGCAGCGCCCCGGTGAGTTTCATGGAACAGATCCTGCGCACCTTGGGTATCGACGACCAGAACCTGCGGGACTACATCGCCCTGCACGCGGCTCAACACCGCCAGCAAGGCTAGTCGGCCAGCGGTTTGTCGGCCCTCAACACCGCTTCGTAGTGCCCGCTGTCCGGAGTGAAGGACACAAAAACCTCGAGGCCGGGCTTTTGCAGCCACAATCGCCCGCAGCGGCTGCATTCATAGGCCGTGGAGGTGCAGGCCAGGTAGCTGCTGGACAAGCGATCCTCGAAGTACTCGCAGGGTCGAGGGCGCCAAGGACCCTGGGTGTATTCCCGGTCCAGCAGTTCATCGACCTTGCCGGCGCCGGCGGCGACCAGCAGGTCGTTGGCCAACTGGGTCGCTGCGTTGAAGAACGCTTGCTCCTGCCCATCGGGCAAGATTGCTGCCTTGTAAGGCAGGCCGTCGGTCTGGTCGACGATGACATGTCCGCAACGGCAGGCCAGTTTGCTCACGGGAATTAACCTCGCTGTAGGTTGCACAAAAGATGTAGGGCATTGCTGCTGCGCGGCCCACCTGGGCGGTTACGGCAGCGGCGTCGAGCCAGCGTCCTGGCCCTGGCCAGGCGTGTACGGCAACACCTTCCAGGGGGTGTACTCCAGCTCGACGAGAAACGACTGGCCCTCGGGCCGGGAGACCAGGAAAACCGACATCTGCTGCAGATCCAGGGTTGCGCAGCGCGCCTCAAGGCGTTGCCGCAGATCGGGGTCTTGCCTGAAGTCATCCACGCGTTCGTCAATGGCTGCCAGTTCGACCTGGCAATCGGCTACTTGCTCCTGCCCATTGGCCCGAACGCGCAATCGGGCGATGCCGATGCTGTCCATATGCTCCTGGGCGAACAGCTGCTGCCAGAGGTACTGCTCTTGCACGTTGTACCCGCGGACCGTGGCACGAACCCTCTGCGCCTCCATCGGCCGCGACTTGGGCCGTGGGAAAACCACCGGCAGCACCACCTGCAGATTGCCCCCGGGAGCACCGGAGAACAGTTGCGGTCCGGCCCTGGGAAACACCATGTTCCAGCAGACGCCCTCCAGCAACGGCGCAAGCTGCCGGTTGTCCGGGAAGCGCTCCAACGGGTAGTCAGGCAATGGCTCGGCGGTGCAACCGACTATCGCATTGCGACGGTCGATCACCGCCCGCAGGGCCAGGCCGCCGACCCGATCATCAACGTTGTAGCGGTTCACGCCCTGCTTCAATACCTGCTCGAAGCTCGAAAGAAAGCTGGCCATCTGTTTAGCGGTCTGCTGTTCGGGAGTCTGCACCGAGGTGCCTTGGCAACCGCCGCCAAACAGCAGGCCAGCCAGCAGCAAGCCGCCCAGGGCCGGCTTCATCAGGTACGCCAAACGTGGTGGGTGCACAGCTCGCTCCATGAAAGACATCGACCCCAGCCCTGGACAGGCTCGTCTCGTAAAGGGGCGGCAAGCATAAGGCCTGGCATGAAGGCGCACCAAACTTCTGCGTCTCACCCACCCCGGTCCAGCCCAATGGCCCTGAGCTGGACAGCGCAGGAGCGCCGGACCCAAGCACCCGCTCACAAGAAAACAACGTAACGCCCCGCATCGATGGCATCCTGTCCCGCCCTGCGCAGTCCTGGAAGACCGTCTTGAACCAGAAGATCTACCTCATCGGCGCCTCGGGCGCCGGCGTCAGCACCCTGGGCACTGCCCTCGCCCGGCACCTGGGCGTGCCCCATGTCGATGTCGATGACCACTACTGGCAGCCCAGCGATCCGCCCTTCGACCAGGCGTGGCCACCGGAGCGGCGCCTGCAGAGCCTCACCCAGGCCCTGGGCCTGGAGCCCTGGGTGATCTCGGGGTCGATGGATGGCTGGGGCGACACGATCATCGCCCAGGCGGACTGGGTGCTGTACATCGACACACCAACGCCACTGCGCCTGGCGCGCATTCGCGCGCGGGAGCAGCAACGCTTCGGCGCACGCATCCTGCCGGGTGGCGACATGCACGTGCGCCACCTGGCCTTTCTCCAGTGGGCCGCCTCCTACGACGATGGCACCCGTGAAGGGCGCAGCCGCCCGCGGCACCTCGCCTGGCTGGCACGGCTGGACCGGCCCCAGGGGCGTATCGAAGGTTCAGGATCGATGCAGCAGATGCTGGAACAGGCCCTGGCGATCATCGCCGGACCCGCATGATACCGGGGCGCCCCGGGCCGTCACTGGCCGCCGCGCTGCCCCTGGATGACTGACGCGCTCACCGTCCGGCAAGCGTCAGGAATCGACACGCCATGAGGCTGTCTCAATGGAACAGGGAGGACGCCGCCCAGGCGAAACACGTCAAGACCAACGCCATTCCCATTACATACACCGCCAACGCACGCCCCACGGAACCACCCCACGCAACAGACTTTTACTGACAGCCGCTCGACGAGCAGCCATTGGCGCGCATTCTAGCAGCGCGCGACATCATATTGACACATAGACCCCGGCAGATTTTCCAGCTCCCGATAAGTGGCGATAAACGTCATTTTTATGACGAAAAAACAATGGAAGTTTGACTCTCCAGCCGTAACCACGCGCGTCAGCGATTCCACAAGTTCTGCGCTGGGGTTGGACAAGACGGGGCCCCGCTGCTTTCATTCAGGGGCCGATTCGGTTGCATTCCCACCCAAGGAGGGGTCAATGCCTTTCAACGTCATGATGGTATTCGGAACACGCCCAGAGGCAATCAAGATGGCGCCACTGGCCCGGGTTCTGCGTCAATGGCCCAGTCTGAAGCTGCACATCTGCTCCACCGGGCAACATCGAGAAATGCTCAAGCAAGTGCTCGACTCGTTCGAGCTCGAAGTCGACGAAGACTTGCAAGTGATGACCCAGGGTCAATCCCTCAACGGCCTCTCGCAGCAATTGCTGATCAGCCTCGATGCCACCTACGAGCGCCTGCGACCGGACATGGTGCTGGTGCATGGCGACACCACCACCAGCTTCATCGCCGCCCTGGCCGCCTTCAATCGCCAATTGCCCGTTGGCCACGTCGAGGCCGGCCTGCGCACCGGCAACCTCAAGGCACCCTGGCCCGAGGAAGCCAACCGCCGCCTGACCGGGGTGATCGCCGACCTGCACTTCGCCCCCACCGCCACATGCGAGGCCAACCTGCTGCGTGAAGGCGTGCCTGAGGCCAGCATCGAGATCACCGGCAACACGGTGATCGATGCGCTGTTATGGATGCGCGACCACCAGGCGAACCTGCATTGGCGGCCCGACGCCACCTCGCCCCTGGCGGCACTCGATGACAACCGGCGCATGGTGCTGGTCACCGGCCACCGACGGGAAAACTTCGGTCGTGGCTTCCAGCAGCTCTGCGAAGCCCTGGCAGAACTGGGACAACGTTACCCCGATGTCCAGTTCGTCTACCCGGTGCACCTCAATCCCCAGGTCCAGAGCGCGGTGTACGGCCTGCTCTCGGACAAACCCAACATCTACCTGGTCGCCCCCCAGGACTATCAGCATTTTGTCTGGCTGATGGGGCGCGCGTATTTCATCCTCAGCGACTCGGGCGGCGTCCAGGAAGAAGCCCCGGCCATTGGCAAACCGCTGCTGGTGTTGCGTGACGTCACCGAGCGCCCGGCAGCGCTCGAAAGCGGCACCATGCTGCTGGTGGGTACTGACCGGGAGCGCATCCTGCGCCATGCCAGCGAACTGCTGGACGACCCGCAAGTACATGCACGCATGAGCCGGGTCCACAGCCCCTATGGCGACGGCCACGCCAGCGAACGCATTGCCCGCCGCTTGAGCGCCTGGCTGGAGGCTCATGCCACAGGTGACCCCGCACGCACCTGGACCTTGCCGACGCCTTTGCCTGCCCCCTCTACGGCCTGAAGCCCCTGGCCACCACCCTGCGCTGCGGGGATCGCGTCCATGCCGCCTGGCGCCAGGCCAGTGCCCAGGGGCCACCGTTTTGCGCCGGGCCGGCCATGCCCGATACGCGGTCGGCCGGCTGTCGCGCCACGGCGGTATGCTCCCTGCACTACCCTCCATGGAGCCGGGCGCCACGCACGCCTTTGCTCACCTGCAGGACCGACGATGCTCAGGACCCTTGAAGAACAGGTACTCAAGCAGGCCGCTCCGGCAGCCCTGAAGAACGAGTTCGCCCAGCACGACTTCGAACGCCTGCACGGCTTCTGCATCCTGACCTACATGGCCAGCCTGAGCATCTGGCTGACCTTCGACCTGATCGTCAGCTTCCCCGGCCAGCAGGGCTTCACCTTCTACTCGATGGTGTTCCTGGCCTCACTGCTCATCACCACCATCGTCCTGTCCTTCACCCACAGGGCCCGGCACTTCCAGTGGATCAACCTGCTGTTCGTGCTGATCATCGCGGTGGCCGTGCGCCTGGTGATCGAAGGCCTGCCCATGGACCTGCATCCGGTGTGGCTGATCCTCGGCGCCTCGAGCATTCTCTACAGTGCCTCGGTGATGCCGCTGCGGCGCTGGTCGTTCTTCATCACCGTGGTGATCACCTGGAGTGTGCTCAACCCGTTCTGGATGACCGGCACCTCGATCACCGAACTCAAGGGGCTGATCGTGCTGGCCTACGCCCTGTTCCTCACCGCGCTGACCCTGTACAGCTTCATCACCCTGCGCCAGGCCCGGCTGTACAACTACCTCATGTCCAAGCTGCTGCTGGAGCAGGCCTATGTCGATGCCTTGACCGGGATCCCCAACCGCCGCGCGTTCATGGCCAGCGCTGGTCGGCGCCTCAAGGCGCAGCCCCGGGAGCACGAGCATTACCTGGCGATGGTCGACATCGACAATTTCAAGAAGGTCAACGATGCATACGGGCACGAAATCGGTGACGACGTACTCAAGCGCATCGCCACCGACATCAAGGGGGTGATGGTGGATTTCGACTATGCGCGCCTGGGCGGCGAAGAGTTCGCCATCTATCTGGCCCATGTAGCCCGCGAGGAGGTCGAAGCCCTGGCAGCACGCCTGTGCCAGGTGGTGCGCGAACAACCGACCCGGCCTGCGGCGACCATCAGCATCGGCCTGGCCCGAATCGAGGACGGCGACAGCCTGAACCAGGCCCTGGCCAAGGCCGACCAGGCGCTGTACCAGTCCAAGCATGCGGGCAAGGATCGCTACAGTTTTCACCCATGATCCCTGCGGCAATGCAGCGACGCGACCGGCCGGTCAAATAAGATAGACTGCCGCCCTATCTCGTTCAGGCGCCCCGTCATGCCCGCAGAGCACGTCCCCAAGCCCTATACCCTCCTGGCGATCGACGACGACCCGCAGTCGTTGATCGTGCTCTCCAGAACCCTGACGGCCGAATATGAAGTGCTGCTGGCCAAGAACAGCGAGCGCGGCCTGGCCCTGGCCCGCAGCGCCAGCCCCGACTTGATCATCCTCGACATCCTGATGCCCGAGATGGACGGTTTCCAGGTCCTGAGCGAGCTCAAGAGCCATCCGGCGACGGCGGCCATCCCGGTGATTTTCCTGACCTCGCGCAGCAGCGTCGAAGACGAGCGCCTGGGCCTGCTGCTCGGCGCCGCCGACTACATCGCCAAGCCGATTTCGCCACCGGTGGTGCTGGCTCGGGTGGCGACGCAGCTGGGTTATCGCGACAAGCCCCTGCACAGCCCGCAACCGGCGGCCGAACCCTCGGCCGGCAGCGACATGCGCGACGGTTTCATCGGTGCCCTGGCCCTGCAACTGGCCGGCAACCCGCGAATCCGCTTCGAGGCATTGCTCGACACCCTGTCGATCCTGCTCGACGGCAGCGTGATCCAGGGCGACCCCGTGGCGTTTCGCGGCGCCGCCTGCCTGGCCCTGATGGGCCTCAACCAACCCGGTGCCGCCATCGGCCAGGCCCTCGCCCACAGTCGGGTGCTGATCGAGGAAATCCTCGCCCACGCCGATCCGGAAGACCGCCTGCTCAACCTCGCCTGGAAAATCACCCATGCCCAGGTGCTGTTCCAGGACGAGGCCACGACGGCCGCCCTGGAGGCCCTGCCGCGCTCGGCCCGCTTGTTCGCCCTGGCACTGGACTACCACCTAGGCCTGTTGCAACCCGGCGGCGACCTTGCCGGCCGGCACGCCCGGGCCATGATGCGCATGCATGCACAGCCGGGATTCGAGCAGTGCCTGGCCTGCGACCCGGATTCGCTCTCGGCGGCCTTGCTGAGTTCGTCACGGACCTTTTTCGGCCTTTGAACGGACAGTGAACCTCGCCCATGCCTAACCTCGCCGACCTGGAACTGTTCGTGCTGATAGCCGAACTGCAGGGCCTGTCCCCCGCCGCGCGCATCATGTCGATCACCCCCGCCGCCGCCAGCCTGGCGCTCAAGCGCCTGGAAAACCGTCTCGGCGTGCGCCTGTTCACCCGCTCCACCCGCACCTTGAAGCTCACCCCCGAGGGCGTGCGCTACCTGGAAAGCGCGCAGCACGCCCTGAAGATCCTGGCCAACGGCAAGCGCTCGTTGACCCACGACGACGGCATGCTCGAACTGACAGTGTCTTCCGACCTGGGGCGCAACCTGCTGCTGGACCTGCTCGCCCGGCTCAAGCAGCAACGACCGCGCCTATATATCAAGCTGGCCCTGAGCGACAAGGAAGAGGACCTGCTCAAGGGCCGCTTCGACGCGGCGCTGCGCTATGGCAAGAGCCTGGCGCTGGACCTGGTGGAGCTGCCGGTGCTCAAGCAGCACCACTTCATCGCCTGCGCCGCGCCCGGCTACCTGGCTGTACATGGCGCGCCCGAATCACCGGAACAGCTTGGCGAACACGAGTGCATCATCTGCCACAGCATCGGTCGGCCGGAGAGCCGCTGGCGCTTCCACGCCTCGGGCCAGGTCGAGGATGTGCGGGTCCAGGGGCACTTCTGCTGCGACGACGGCGATGCCGCGCGGCGCTGGGCGGTGGCCGGCCACGGCGTGGTCTACCTGCCGCTGCTGAACGTGGTCGAGGACCTGCTCGCCGGGCGCCTGCTGCCCCTGCTCCCCGGCTGGCAGGCCGACGCGGTACCACTGAACCTGGTGGTGTCCCACCGTTCGCAAATCACCGAGTCGCTGCGAGCCCTGCACCAGTGCCTGGTGGAGCATTGCGCGGACCGGATGGCACGCTACCTCGAACTGAGTCGCGCCACGCTCTAGCCCCGGGCCTGCTGCCACTCCACCAGCAGCTCATGGGCCTGCTGGAACTCCAGCCGGTAGATCTGCTCCCGGATCTCCCGCAGTGCCGGGCAACGGTCCTGCTCACAGAGTGCGTCGATCAGGGCCAGGGCCTGGGCATCATGATTGCGCAGCAACTTGCCCAGGCGCTGCAGCTGGCCTCGCTGCCGACTGTCCAGCAACGGGGCCTGGCAGGTCGGCGCAACGCCCGCGGCCTCGGACAATCCCGCCAGGCTGGCCAGCAGCGGTTCCAGGCACTGCGCCAGCTGATGGATCAAGGGCGCCAGGTCGGCCTGCCCGGCGCACTGCTGCTCCAGCTGCCTGGCAGCCAGCCGGACCTGCGTGGCGCCGATGTTGCCTGCCGCGCCCTGCAGGCTGTGGGCCATAAACCCGATGGCCTGGAAGTCCCCGCCGGCATGGGCCTGCCACAGGCGCCCGACGACTGGCTGCTGCTCATCGCGAAAATCCACCAGCAGTTTCTGGTGCAGCGCCAGGTCCTGGTTCACCACTGCCAGCCCCAGGGCCGAGTCGATACCGGCGTAGCTTGGCACGGCAACACCCTCTGGCACGCCGTTCGCAGCAACCTGGGCGGGCAGTTCCAGGTGCCTGATCCAGCGCACCAGGGTGCGATAGAAGGCCGATACCTCCAGGGGCTTGCCGATCAGGTCGCTCATGCCGGCCGCCAGGGCCCGGCCCTGGACATCGTCCTGGCTGCTGGCCGTCACCGCGATGATCGGCAGCGAGCGCAGGTGCGGATAACCACGGATCTTGCGCGTGGTGGCGTAACCGTCCATGACCGGCATCTGGCAATCCATCAGCACACCATCAAAGCGACCGTCCTCAAGCAGCCGCTGCAAGGCCTCGACGCCGTTGGCGGCCAGCACCACCCGCACGCCGGCGCGCTGCAACAGGCCCTGCAACACATCCTGGTTCAGCCGATTGTCCTCGACCACCAGCACCCGCGCGCCCTCCAGCAGCCGTGCATAATCGTTGACCGTGCACAGCCCCGCCGCGCCGGCCACCGGGGGCGTGGCTGGCGAGCTGCCAGCTGGGGCCGTCTCCTGCTGCGGCTGCCGCGCCAGGCCCAGCTGCACGCTGAACTTGAACACCGCGCCCTGCCCCGGCTTGCTCCGTACCCAGATGTCGCCCTGCATCATCTGCACGATCTTTTTCGAGATGGTCAGCCCCAGGCCGCTGCCGCCGTAACGGCGGCTGATGGACAGGTCCGCCTGGACAAAGGCATTGAACAGCCGCGCCTGCTGCTCCTCGCTGATGCCCACCCCGCTATCGGTGACGCTGAAACACAGCAGCACCTTGTCATTCCACTGGCGTACCAGGCACACGCCGATACAGACATGGCCGGCCTCGGTGAACTTGATCGAGTTATCCACCAGGTTGGTCAGTACCTGGGCCAGGCGCACTGGATCGCCCACATAGCGACGCGGCAACAGGGCCGGAATGTCCAGGCGCAGCTGCAGCGCCTTTTCTTGCGCGCGCTGGCGCACCAGCAGCAGCACATCGTCCACCAGTTCGCGCAGGTCGAAGCAGACTTGCTCCATGCTGAGCTTGCCGGCTTCGATCTTCGACAGGTCGAGCACGCCATTGATGGTGCCCACCAGGTTCCTGGCGGCGCGATCGATCTTCTCGATGTAGTCGCGCTGCACCCGCTCCAGGGGCATGTCCTGCACCAGGTGCGCCAGGCCGATGATCGCGTTCAGTGGCGTGCGGATCTCATGGGACATGCTGTCCAGAAACTCCGACTTGGCCTGGGTGGCCAGGTCGGCGTCGCGCCGCGATTGCTGGATCAGCATTTCCACCGCCTTGCGCTCGCTGATGTCGAAGATCACCCCGTCCAGGTACTGCGCCACCCCGTCCACGACGATGGTCTGGCCCTTGTCGTAGACCCAGCGCACCTCCTGGCTGGCGGTGATGATCCGGTACTCGAGCATGTAGCTGGTGCTGCCCAGGCAGCCGTCGAAAATCCCCAGGTCATCGGGGTGGACCCGCTCGCGATAACTGTTCCCGGCCAGGAAATGCCCCGCCGTAAAACCGCTCAGTTCTTCGATGGCGTCGCTGACGAAGACCAGGGTCCGCGCGGCATCCGGCAGGCTGCGAAACACCACGCCCGGGATGTTCGCGATCATCGACTGCAGCTTGGTCTGGCTGTCGACGATCGCTTGCTGCACCTCGACCGCCTGGGTGATGTCCTGCAAGACGCCGGTGACCCGGATCGGCGCGCCAGTGGCATCGCGCTGCATGACCCTGCCGATGTCGAGCACCCACAACCAGCGCCCGCTTTTGCTGCGCATGCGGTATTCGGCACGGTATTCCTGGGCCTGGTTGTCCAGGTGCGCCTTGAGCCTGGCCATGACCGGCTCGTGGTCCTGGGGATGGACCAGGCGCGCCCAGCGGTCCAGCCCATGGCCAAAGGCCTGGTCCAGCTCCTCCTGGCTGTAGCCGAGGATGCGCAGCCAGACATCGTTGTTGATGACGATCCCCTGGCTGACGTTCCAGTCCCACAGCCCCAGCGCCCCGCTTTGCAGGGCCATGTCCAGGCGCCGCTCGCTTTGCTCGATCCGCGCCACGTCGGCCTTGTGCCGCCGGGCATCGGCCAGGCGCCGCAGGCCCCCCCACAGCAACAGCAGGAACACCACTGCGCTCAGCCCCTTGATCAACAGCACCTGCTCGGCCGGCAGCACCCTGTCCAGATCACCCAGGGTGACCAGGGTCCAGGGGCCGCTGGGGTCGTTCCAGTCGAAGTCGACCCGGGAAAGGCTGTAGCGCCGACCCTCCAGCCAGACCTGAGGCTGGTGGACATCGAATGGCAGGCGCTCGGGAACCCCATGGGTGAACGGATAGGCACCGAACTGGCGGCGGGTTTCACCACTGAACCGGGGCAACGACCAGGCGCGATCGGCCTTGAGCACAAGCGCCGGGGAGCTGGCGGCCAGTACCACCCCGCTGGGCGACAGGAGCATTTTCAGGGCATCGCCATACTGCTTGCCCAGGCTGGCATCGAGCATCGTGCCGTCGAAGCGCGCCACCAGCACCCCGATCACCTTGTCCTGGCGCGTGCGTGATTCGTAGACCGGGACCGCCATGTAGAACATACGGGTGCCGGTGGTACTGCTGATCGCCCCGTAGACGCTGCTGCCGCCCTCGAGCGCCACCTTGAAATAAGGCCGGAAGGCCACATTCAGCCCCAGCGGCGCCTGGCCCCGGTGATCATGGGCTGCCACCACGACCCCGTCCCGATTGAGCACGAAGGCATGGTTGGCGCCCACCACCATGGACAGGGTCTTGAGCGGGATGGCTGCCGCCTCCAGCAGTTCGGCGGAAGGTTCGCGCTCCTGGATCACCCGTTTCAGCGAGGGCGTGTGACGTCCCAGGATCGACAGCGCGCCAATGGCAAAACCGTCGGACTTCCACCGCTGCAGCTCCGCGGCGTACTCCTGGGCCTGCACCTGGACACTGGCCTGGTAGACGTCCTCGACCTGCAGCCGGTAGTAGTTGCCCAGCGCCACCGCGGCACCGACCGCGATCACCACGCCCAAGGCGTAGCCACAGCCCCTGTGGCTGTCGAAGAAGTGGGTAAACCTGTGCAACACCTCGCCCCTCTACACTGTTGAATCTGTCACCGTCGCCCAGGCAAATGCCTCAGCGCGCCGCCAGCCGGCGTGGAAACTCCGGCGGCAGGAAATCGCGGTCGGGATCGTAGTCGGCCTTGAGGTAATCACAAAGCGCCTTGAGGTCCTGGGGCGCCAGGGTGCCCACCGACTGCTTGAGCCGCAGGGTGTCGAGAATGTAGTCATAACGGCTGTCGTTGTACTGGCGCACGGCGTTGTACAGCTGGCGCTGGGCCTCCAGCACATCGACGATGTTGCGCGTGCCGACCTGGAAACCCAGTTGCGAGGCCAGCACCGCGCCCTGGTTGGAAATGATCGACTGGCGCCGGGCCTGGACCTGGTCCACCGCACTGTTGAGCCCGCGATGCAGGTTGCGGGTCTGCTCCACCACCTGGCGTCGCAGGTTGTCGTTGAGGTATTCGCGCTGGTTCACCCGCTGGTGGGCTTCGCGCACCTGGGAAGAGGTCTGCCCCCCGTTGAACAGTGGAATGTTCAACTGCAGGCCCACGGAGCGCTGCTCAACATTGCCACCGTAGCCACTGCCGCGGATATCGCTGTTGCCATACCCCAGGTTGTCGTTGTCGCCTGCCTGGTAGCGCAGCACCGCGTCCAGGGTCGGCGCGTGCCCGGCCTTGCGCGCACTCAGGGTCTGCTGCGTGGCGTCCAGGGCCTGCTGGCTGGCCAGCAGGGTCAGGTTCTGGCGCACTGCGGTATCGACCCAGCGTCGGGCGTCGTTGGGCTCGGGCAACAGCACCGGCATGTCATGGCGCAGGCCCTGGATGGCCGGGTACTGCTGGTGCGTCAGGGTGTCCAGGGCCTCGAAGGCATCGTCGGTGCGCTTGTGCGCGACGATCCGGTTGGCGCGCGCGGTGTCGTACCCGGCCTGGGCCTGGAGCACATCGGTCCGGTCGGACAGGCCCAGTTGCAAGCCCTTCTCGGCCACGGTCAGCTGGCGCTTGAGCGCCGCCTCTTCCGCCCTGGCCGCCGCCAGGGCGTCCTGGGCCTTGAGCAGGCCGAAATAGGCCTGGGCACTGTCGAGCATCAGCTTCTGCTCGGCCGCTGCCAGCTCCAGCTGGGCTTGCTGGTCCTCGGCTTCGGCGGCCTTGAGGCTGAACCAGCGATCGGCGCGAAAGATCGGCTGGTTCAACACTGCCTGGTAACTGGTGCCACTGCGCCGAGTCTCCTGTCGTGGCTGCTGCAAGGAGGTGCTGGTGCCGTTGTGCTCGGCGCTGGCCGACAGGGTGGGCAACAGGCCGGCGCGCGCCTGGGGCACGGCCTCGGCGCGGGCGGCCTGGTCGGCACGCGCCGCAGCCAACTCGCTGTTGTGCTGCCGGGCGTCCTCGTACACCCGCCAGAGGTCGCTGGGCATGGCCTGGCGCGGACTCGCCTGCACCAGGCAGGCGAGCGGCGACAGCAAGACGAGCAACCAGCCGGCAAGGACTGGTTGCCGCAAAATCAGGGGTTCGTTCATGGTCTGTTCTACACAAGCAAATGATTCGGCCGCAGCCGAGAAACACGAGACAGGAGAGGCCTTGCGCCCCTCCTGTGGTTGCTCCCGTGGGGTCAGGTCAGTGGAGGCGCCAGCACCGCCTGGGCGGCCTGGCGGTTTTGCGGCAGATGCTCACGCGCACCACCCGTATCGGCAAATGCCGCCATGGCCCCGCTCAGCTTGGCCAGGCTCGGGCCCTCGGCATCGCTCAGCGCGGAGACGTCATTGGCACCCGGCGTGGATGGCCCTTCACTCGAGGACAGTTCGAACAACCCGCCCCCGGTCGGTCCCACCCGCTCGAATCCCTTGAGCAAGTGGTCGACGCTGATCACCGACGCGTCGCCCTGCAACTCGATCTGCAGATGCCGGTGCGCCGCGCCCTGGCTGCCCAAGACCTGGCGCAGCACCAGTGCCCTGCCGGCAACGACGTCGGTCAGCAGCACGTCCTCGCCCTGGCGGCTGACGAGAATCTCCTTGCCATCGGCCACCGGCATGATCAGGCGATCCAAGGCCTGGCCAGGATCGTCGTTGTCGATCACCACCGTGGGGTAGTGCGTCCACATCGCCGGACTCAAGCGGTAGGTATCGTCGGCACTGCCGCCGTGTAGCACCACGCTGTCGACCCCGGCGATCAACGGCGGCGCCAGTTCATCCTGACGGCCCCCGCCCTGAAGCAGCAGCGAGGAACCAATGCGCTCGACATTGGCGTAGTGGCCAAGCTTCTGCGCGCCCTCCTGCCGGACCTGATACAACACCTGCTCCGTCGGGTGGTATAGGTACGCCGCGCCCGGCGCATCGGCGGCCACGCCGATAAAACGCAAATCGCCCGGGGCAGCGATGCCGGTGCTGGCGAACATCTGCCCGCTGGCGACATCGAACCAGCCCTGGACACCCGAGCCTTGCAAGGTCAACACGCCCTTGGCCTGCCATTGCCCGGCCACCTCGGCCAGCGCCTTGGACAGATTGCCCAGCCGCTCCCGCTGCCAGCCCTTGTCGAGGGCCACCAGTTGCACGCCCCCGTCATTGGTGCGCAACAGGACCTCTCCCTTGGCCGTCGTCAACCGTAGCCCGGCATCCACCTGGACCGCCGAGCGCAACGGCACCTCGGGCATCAGCAGCGTGGCCGCCGGCAACTGCGCCGAGGCTTCGAGCACCTCGTCGCCGGCAAACGCCGCCGCCAACGCCTCGGGTGTCATCGGTGCCTGCAGGTACAGCTTGCCGCTCTCGGGCTCGAACAGCCGCGCGCTGGAGCTTGCGCTGTCGAAACCAAGAAATTGCAGCGGCTTGCCTTGCAGCGCGGCCGAAGCCACCACCACCTGGCCGTTGTGGTACCAGACCGGCAACGCACCCTTGCCATCGGCGGCCTTGACCCCGAACACCGCCAGGGTGGCGTTGTTGCCGTTGACGCTGGCCAGGTCCTGCCACCAGGTGGCGCGCCCCTTGAGCCAGTGCTCGTTGACCGCTTCATAGCTCAAGCGCCCTGTGGCTTCGATGCGCGCCACGCGCCCGTCTTCGGTCACGGCCACCAGATGGCCGTTGAGCTCCAGCACATTGGCCAGCGCCGGTATGGCCAGGCGCAGGGCACTCGGCTGGCTGCCGTCGAGCACCTTCTGTCCCGCGCCTTCCTGGCGGAACAGCACCTTCTGCTGCTGGCTGTAGAAGAAGAACACTTCCGGGCCCGCAGGCTGCGCCATGCTCCCGGCAAACACCAGGTCCGCCGGGATCGGCCAGGCGCTCCGGGGCTTGCCCAGGGCGTCCGGCGATAGCTGCTCGCCCGCTGGGGGCGCCAGGTTGGGCTTGATCAGGGTACCGTCGCTGGTGCGGACCCAGTAACGGTGCGCCACTTTGGCCGCGTCCAGGCCAAACACGGTCACCAGCGCCGCAGCGCTCGGCTCCATCATCGGCGCGCCCAGGCTGTAGACCGGGGTGGCGCGCTGCGTGGCCTGGCTTTCGTAACCCTGGAGCAGGGCCTTGAGCGTATCGCCATGCTGGTCGGTGCGGGCCGACAACTGCAGCAGGGCTTCATCGCCCACCACCCCGACCAGCTCCATGCGGTCGCCGATGATCCGGAAGTTCAGCTCGGCCTCGCGCTCCTTGAGCTGATAACGACGGGCCAGGTACACCGCCTCGCCCTCTTGCCAGAACCGGCTGATGTGCCCGGCGCTCTGGTTGAACGAGGGCGCGAACTGCGCATCGACCTTGCCGGTGGCAATCTCTACCCGCCAGGCCGCGGCGTTCTCGGCGTCGACAAAGTAGGCATGGTCGCCGACGACCGCTCCCAGCTGGGCATTGCGGGCCTGCTCCACCTGCGTGTCGGTGAACAGCATGCGGTCCTTGGCGACGTCATAGAACGCCCGGCCGACATTGCGCTCGCCGTGGCGGTAGTTCTCCACCGTCACATACTGGCCGTGCAACTGGTGGGCCTTGGCCAGTTGGCTCAGGTGCTGTTCGATGCGCTGCCCGGGCACCTGCCACTTGCTTGCGTCTTCCTCCACGACCTGGGTGGAAAGGCTCGTGAAGTCGACTTCACGTACCTCGCCCTTGCCGTTGACCAGCAACACCTGGCCGTGGTGCGCCGGGTCGAGCGTGACCACCACCTCGCCTACCTTCAGCTGGTCCTTCATGACGCTGATGGTCTGGTCTTTCAGCTGGCTGCTGTCGATGATCCAGCGCGATGGCGTACCGCCGGCCTCGCTGGCCAGCTCGACCCGGGAGCCTTCATTGAGCCCCAGCAGATACCGCCCGCCGGCGCCCTTGATCTGGTAGCGCAGGTAACCGTGCAGCTCCTGGGGCAGCTCGGGGGCGATCAACTGCCGATCCCGGGAATCGAGCACTACCTCGACTGGAGTGTCGACGTACTCCTGGCGTATCCGCCGGATCGTTTCCTCGCTGGGGAAGATGTAGAAGTCGTAGTCGAAGCGCCGATCCTCCTCGAGCCTGCGGATCACGTCGAAGCCGGTGTCATGCCGGGTGGTGGCCCCGGGCAGGATCATGTACTCGTAGCTGATGTAGGACTTGGGCGTGCCCGGCAGGATCACTGCCGTGCTGTCGCCATGCTCCAGCGCCAGCGACGCCTGCGGGTAGCCGATGCCGCTGCGCACCTCGATCGCCTGGTCGCGGTCGTGGATCATCCGCGGGAAATCGCCGGCCCAGAAGAAGTAGTTGATCGCCCCCGACCCGGTGGAGCCGTGATGGGTCCGGTAGATGTACTGGCTGTCGAAGCCGATCTGGCTATTGCGCAGGTCCAGGTGCTTGACCACCGCTCCAGCCAGCGGCACCAGGACCTTCTTGTCCGCGTCATAGCGGTAGCCGTGGCCCTTGTAGGCCTGGTCCAGCGCATCGAAGTAGCGCCCTACCGCCTTGGCGTCTTCGGCCACCGCGCCGAAGGCCTGGGCCAGCGCGGTGAAGCCCACCGCCAGGCCGCCGAGGATCACGCCCGCGCCACCGAGTACGGCGGCCGCGGTCGAGGCCCCGACCAGCCCGGCACCCACCCCGGCCGCGCCGGTAACGAAGCTGGCCGAATCGAACGCCAGCTGGGTGCCGAACACTGCCTTCTGCACATCGTTCTCGGCATGGGCCAGTTCATAGGCATCGAGGCCGACCATGGCCCCGCCAAACAGCAGGCCCGCGCCTTCGTTGACCGTGTGGCCCAGGGTCGAGGCAAAACCCTTGAGCGAGGTTTGCGCGACCATGGCTTCGCCGCGCAACGCGGTCCGCACCAGCTCGGTGACCTTGGCCACATCCTGCAAGGTGCCATGGCCGATCTGCACCAGGCCCAGGTAGCTGTGGATCTTCAGCGCTGTGGCCAGGTCCGGCGAGACCGTGCCCTGGGCGGCGTCCTTGCGGTTCTTGTCGGCAAACCACTGGATCAGCGTCTGGACCGCGAAACCGGCGTTCAGTCCGTCCACCGCCGGTGCCTCGCCAACCCCGGCACGGGGCCGTATCTGGCCGTGTTCAAGGGTGAAGTGCTCGTTGAACACGCGCATGTGCTCATCGACGAACCGGCGGAACTCGACAAAGGTGCCATCCTCGGTGGCCAGCCAGCGGGGCTCCAGCTCCGGCTGGTCGCGGTTGATGAACTGCACCCGATACCCCCCCTCCGGCTGGGCCTCGGTGGTGGCGATGATCGGTATCCACTGACTGCCCAGCTGGTGCTCCCGGGCCAGGCGGGTGCTGGCGACTTCAAAGCGCTCACCCCACTGCTCGGCGTCGAAGGTGGTCAGTGCCGCGCCCAGGCGCAGGTCTTCGCTGACGCGCTGCCGGGTGTCCAGAGCCTGCTCGACCTGGCGGCGCTGGCCAATGACCCCGGCCAGCTCCTCGGGACGGGACAGGTCGGCGACATCCAGCCCGTTGCCCACCGGCACCTGGGCCATCTTGCCGGTGTCGATCTCCACCAGGTTGAAGGCCGGCACCGACTGGCTGCCGAACGATCCGTAGTGCGCGGCCAGCTTGCGCGTCACCAGGTGCTGCTCCATGGCCCGGGACAAGTCCTTGGTGGAATCGAAGGCAAAGATCCCCACGTTCGGGTCGTAGAAGTAATAGCGCTGGCCCTCGGCCCCCTGCGTGCTGCCCACCATCATCGAGTGGTTCTGGGTATTGAGGGCAAACATCGCCGTGCCCTTGCTCGCGGCCAGCCGCGCCACCACCTCGGACAGCTTGAGTTGCCCCACCGCGGTCGAAGCCTGCACAGCGTCGACATTGGAGTGCAGGCGAATCAGGCTGTTCTTGAGCAAGGTCGAGCTGCCCGCCTGCGGGTCGGCGGACGCCAGGAACAGCTTCTGCACCAGGCTGTTGACGCCTGCCTCGCCCCCACTGGCCAAGGCCACGGCCATGGCTCGCACCAACGGGTAGCAGCGGCCACCGGAGCGGTCGCCCACCAGCGACAAGTAGAAATCCTGGGGCGCCAATTGGCCGAAGACGCTACCGGCATTGTGGAAGTCTTCACTGAACACCGCGGTCTGGCGCAGCACCTTGTCGATGTACTCGGCCTGGGCGGCCTCGCTGATGCGCCCGCTCAGGGCGCCGCGCTGCTGGGGCGTGAGCGAACCCTCGAGGAACAGTCGCTTCATCTCCAGGGACGACATCTTGTCGTCCACCCCGGGAATCTTGATCTGGCGGAAATCCTCCAGGCCGTCGCTGAACGCCGTGCCCCGCGCACCGCGCTGATAAGCCTCGGCAATGGCATAACGCTCGCCCACGCTGCTGGTGCGTTCCTCGCCCCCGCCCTGGAGGACGCTATCGTCGGTGCGCACCACGGCGCCACTGCCGTCCTTGGCCTTGATCTGCTGCCAGAGCCAGGTCTTTTCCACCGAACCGGCTTCGCGCAGAACCGGGTCGTACTGCGCCCGGTAGTAGTCCTGGGTGAGGTTGAGCTGGCGGATCTGCTGGTCGATGAACCCCTTGTCGCTGGCCGTGCGCCGCTGGTCCTGAAGCTGGAAGCGCTGGTCGACCAGTTGCTGGATATCGGCGCTGACCTTGGCCTGCACCGCTTCGCGCAATTGGTTCCAGGCGGCGATCGCCGTATGGTCGGGAGAAAACCCGCCCTCGCTGTAGACACCATCGGCCACCCCGTCGACCGCCACGCCGAACTGGGCGGCGACCTTCTTCAGGTTCTGGTGAACCTGTTCGCGGTAGGCGGTGAACTCGCTGCGGTTGCGCGCCTGGACCTGGGTATCGGCGGTCTGGATCGCCAGGGGCTCGGCTCCCTCACGCAACTTTGGCCAGACCAGCTGGCCTTCGCGCTGGTACTCCTGGCGCTGGAACACCAGTTGCCACTGGCCATCGACGTACTGCATGTAGGCTGCGGCCAGGCCTTCGGCGGTGCCGGCGACCTGATAGTCCTTGTAGTCGACCGCCATCACCACGTTGTCGTACAAGAGCGAGCTGTTGACGCGGCCGTCGTGATAGACCCGGAAGGTATCGGCATCCAGGCTGGTCACCACCAGCGAACAGCCCGACAGCGTACCGGTGAACAGGAAGCTGCCGGCGGCGCCGTGCTTGGGAATGTCCACATAGGCCGGCGCGGCGTTGGCCTGGTTCGGGCCGTTGTAGCCGAGGAAGTACGCCGGCACGCTGTCGCCGCCACTGGCGATTTCATTGCTGCCGTGCTCGGTGTATTCGAGCTCGTACAGGTTCGGCGCGACCTTGACCAACTGCACATTGCCCTGGGCCGGCAGGCGCCCCGACTTGACCAGCGCCTCGGCGCTGAGGGTGTTGGTCTTGGCGAACTGTACCGGGTCGGCGCTGAACTGCCGGATGTCGGCGCTGCCCTGGCGCGGTTGTGCTCCGGTCCCCAGCGAACCCAGTCCGCTCTTGAGCTGCAGGTCCCTGGCGGCCTGCCCCAGCAGTGCGGGCATCGGGCCGACGCGGGTGAAGCGCGGCGGATGGAACTCCTCGGCGGCCGGCAAACCTTGATTGACGATCGGCAGCACGCGGGCCATCACCCCGTCGTACAGCTCGCCGTGCAACGCCTGCTGGCTGCCCTCGGCGCGGTAGCGATCGAACATCTGCAGCAGGTCCTGGCCGATGCTGTCCGGCCCCTGGGGTTCATACCGCGCGGCAACGTACAGGGTCTCGAAGAACGAGTGATAGCCGTTGCGGATCATGAAGGCTGCGTTGGCCATCTGGAACTGCCAGTACTGCTTGACGCTCGGCGCGCCCTCGAACAACTCCGGCAAGGCATTGCTGACGGTCTGGGTCGTTCCGGAAATACCACCCACGAACGGCGTGTCCAGGTCGCCCATGTAGCGGGTGGCGATATTGCCCGGATCGGGACGGAACTGGTTGTAGCTGCGGTACTTGTCGTCCGCGATCACCAACGTGGCATCGACCTGGGCCTGCTCCGAATGGGTATTGAGGATCAGGTAAGGGTCGGGCTGGTTCAGCCGGTTGTTGATCACCACCTTGTCGGCGCCACCAGGTGACGCCAGCGCGGCATGGGCGTTGATCGGCACCGCAGCCTTGGAAAAGCTGTCGGCGATGGGCCGCAGGGCATGGAACAACGCCTGTTTTCTCAGGCTGCGACCCGCGTCGCCCGCCAGCAGCGCCTCGACGGTCGGGCGCAGTTCGGCATCGGCTTGCTCCAGCGCTGCCGGCCCGCGCAACAACAGGTTCAGCAGACGGTTGTCCAGGGAACGCTCGACGGCCACGCGATCGAAGACGTGCACCTTGGGGTTGCCCGGATGCTGTTCGGCGTTGGCACTGGCGACCCGCTGGTTTTCCGCCTCGATCGCCTGGGCCCGCCATGGCTCGTAGAGCGGTGCCAGCAGCAACTTGGCCTGGGCAACATCACTCTGCACATAGCCGCCTTGCACGACCTTCTCCAGCGCCGGGTGGTTCACCAGCTTGGCCGCCAGGCCGAACAGCAGCGCGTCGTTGTCGCGGCTCTGCCAGACCGATGCGGCGAAGGCTTGCTCCCAGAGCACCTTGTTCAGGTTGTTGCCCTTGATATCGCGCAGGCTGGTGCGGCTGTGTTCCGGCATCAGCACCCCGGCCGGGGTGATGTGGTTGCGATCGAGCAGGCGGGTCAGCTGCTGCACGAAGGTCGCACGCTCGCTGCTGCCCTCGAACAGGCGGCTGGCCTTGATGCCTCCGTCGCGCAGCTGTTCGAGCTTGTCGAAGAACGCCGCGTTGTACTGATACAGGGCGTCGGTCTGGGCCTTGCTCAGGTGACTGCTGCTGACCTTGTCGCCATCGACGGTCATCAGCGCAAAAGGTGTCGCAGCGCGGTAATCGCCGTCCTGAGGCATTTCCAGCAGGTACTGGCGCTCGGCAAAGCCCACCGAGCGCTCCAGCTCGTGGATGTTGACGAAGAGGCCGTCACGGTCGGGGTGGTAGCTGTTCTGGCGAAAATCCTCGAGGCCGATGGTCTGGAAGCTGGCGATGTCCGCATTCTGGTTGATCAGCTCGCTCAAGGCGCCCGCCAGGGGCACTTCGCGGGTGACGGTGGTGTTGGGCGACTGGCCCGAGACCTGGATGCCGACCTGGTTCGGCACCTTGCGATCGACGCTGGTCAGCAGCAGGGTGCGGCCATTGCCCAGAACCTGGGCCTTGAAGCCTTCGCGCAAGGTGCTTTCCGACACCAGGTGGCTGGCGAAGTACTGCTCGACGAAAGCGGTCTTGACCAGCACCGAGCGGATCGGCGCGTAGGTTGGCGAGCGCAGGGACGGCGGCTCGCTCTTGAGCCGGTACTGTTGCTGCCAGGCCAGGGAGCGAGCCGCCGTGCCGAAGGAGAAGTTCAGTACGCCGTCGGTGGGCACCACCAGCTTGCCGTTCTCCAGGAAGAAATCCTTGAAGCGGCCATCGGTGCTGGCATTGACCAGCGCCACGTTCATGCGGATGTAGCCCGGGCGTTCCTCCATCATCAGCAGCGAGATGTTCACCGGCAGATCGTCGGAGGCCCGGGGGGCCTTGGCCAGCGCCCCCAGGCTCGCGGCCTGCTGTTCGGGCGTGGCCTTGAGCAGTGCGTCATAGCGGGTGCTGACGTCCTTGTAGGCCTGCAGCTCGGAGAACAGCGTCACGTAGGGCTGGGTGAAGGTGGAGTCGGCCACCTGGATGGTCAACTGCTGCTCCAGGCGCTTGATCCGCCCTGCGAGCTTGTCCTGCTTGGCCTGTTCATCAGCCTTCAGGCCCTGCACCTCCAGGTGCTTGGCCCCTCCGGGGCTGAGCATGTCCAGGGCCTTGCGCCAGGTGCGGTCATAGTGGCTGACCGCCGTCTGTTGGCGGCTGTACAACTGGATGTCGCGGTCCAGTTGCAGCTTGTAGGCGCTGGTCGCCGGGGTGTCGGGAATGGCGTTCATCTGCTGGCGCCGTTGCGTCAGCGTCTGCAACTGGTCACCCAGCGAGACCGGGTTGTCCTGCATCTGATAATGCTGGGCGGCCAGGACGCTGAGGGTGCTCTGCTGCATTTCCAGCAGCCGATCGCCGACTTGGGCGATGTACGCGGCACGCTCGTCGGCGCTCATGTTGAACCATTCGGTCTGCCTGCCCGATACCTTGATCTTCTGATCGATCAGGGTATTGAGCAGGCGCGTGAAGTCCTTGGACATGGAAGCCATTGCAATGATCCTTCGTCTGTTTTGAGCCAAGCCCTTCGCGCGGCGAAAGGCTGCCTATCGGTATGGGTTGCGGGAATGGGGACAGGTGCCTGGTTCGTGGGTTCTCCTGTCGTCAGTGGGTTCAATCCGTCATCTGCAAGGCCCACTGCCGGGCGTACAGCCCGTCCAGGGCCAGCAACTGGTCGTGGGTGCCCTGCTCGAGCACCCGGCCGTGATCGATGACCAGGATCCGGTCGGCGTGGCGCAGGGTATTGAGGCGATGGGCCACGCTGATCACCGTGCGGCCCCGGGCGATGCTCCGCAGGTTGGCCATCACTGCCGCCTCCGACTCGTAATCCAGGGCGCTGGTGGCCTCGTCCAGGAGCAGGATCCCGGGGTTGCCCAGCAGCGCCCGGGCCAGGGCGATGCGCTGGCGCTGGCCGCCGGAAAGCTGGCCGCCACGTTCGCCGACCTGGGTCTCGTAGCCCTGGGCCAGGGTTTCAATGAAGTCCGCCGCCCCGGCAAGGCTGGCGGCGTGCTGCACCTGGGCATCACTGGCCTGGGGCCGGCACAGGCGAATGTTGTCGGCCACGCTGCCGGCGAACAGCACGCTTTCCTGGAGGACCACGCTCATGTTGCGGCGCAGGGCTACCGGGTCGGCGATGGCCAGGTCGATACCGTCCACCAGCACCCGACCGTGCTGGGGCACGTAGAGGCGCTGCAACAGGCGGGTCAGGGTCGATTTACCAGAGCCGGAAGGCCCGGTGATGCCGACGAATTCCCCCGGGCGAATCTCCAAATCGAGGTTGCGCAGGACCTCCTGGCCGTCTTCCTCATAACGAAAGCGCACCCCCTGGAAACTCACCGCGCCCTGCAATGCCGGCACCGAGGCCAGGCCGCCACTGCCGCTTTCGCACTCGGTGTCGAGAATGTCGCCCAGGCGCCGCAGTGAAATCAGGCTGTGCTGGAAGTCTTGCCAGACCTGGGCCAGGCGCAGGATGGGCTCCACCACATGGCCGGCCAGCATGTTGAAGGCCACCAGCTGGCCGGGGCTCAACTGGCCGTCCAGCACCAGCATCACGCCCCACCACAGCAACAGTGCCGCGGTGAGCTTCTGGATCAGGCCTATGCCCTGCCCGGCCCAGATACCGACGATGCGGGTGTGGAAAGCGGCGCGCACATAAGCCGCCAGTTGCCGTTGCCACTGCTGCTGGAAACCGCTCTCGATGGCCCCGGTCTTGATGGTCTCGATGCCGGTCACGGCCTCGGTGAGGAACGCGGTGTTGGCCGCGTTCAACTCGTACTCGCGCAGGGCGCGGCTGCGCAGCAAGGGCCCCACGCACAACCAGAAGAGGAAATACAGGGCCAGGGAACCCACCACCACCCAGGTCAGCAGCGGTGCGTAGGCATACATCACGGCGATGAACAGCCCGCAGAACGCCAGGTCCAGCACCAGGGTCAGGGCCGAGCCGGTCAGGAACTGGCGGATCTGCTGCATCTCGCCGACCCGGGCGATGATCTCGCCGGTCTGCCGGCCCTGGAAATACCCCAGGGGCAACTGGATCAGATGCTGGTACAGCCGCGCGGACAATTCGGCGTTGATCTTGCTCGCCACGTTGCTGAACAGCCAGGAGCGCAGCAGGCCGAACAGCGGCTCGAACAGGGCCAGGGCCAGCATGGCGATGCCCAGCACCTGCAGGCTGGACAGGCCGCGACTGACCAGGACCCGGTCGATGATGTTCTCGAACAGCAGCGGCGTGACCAGCGCCACCAGTTGCAGCATCAGCGACACCAGCAGCACGCTGCGAAATTGCCGGGCATGCTTGAGGATCGATGGCAGGAACCAGGCGATTCCGAAACCGCGCACCCGAGGTTCGACATGCCGCTCGGCCAGCAGCAGTACCTGGCCTTGCCAGAGCCCTGCAAGCGCTTCGATGGACACGCTTCGACACTGCCCCTGCAACGGCCAGAACAGCCGTGCCTGGTCACCGTCCACCGCGTCCAGCACCGCCCAGCCCTGGGTGGTTTCCAGCAGGGCCGGCAACGGCAGGTGCGACAAGCGCCGCACATGGCTTTGCACTGCGCGAGCCCGCAGGCCGATCCAGCCGGCGCAGCGCCGCAGGTCGAGGCTGTCGGCCAGCCCCTCGAGCCGCCCCAGGCGATGCTCCAGTTGCGCCGGGCTGATGCACAGGTCGAACCGCCCGGCGGCCCAGGCCAGCGCATGCAGGCCCGTGTCGAGCACTGTCGGGGCCTGTTCGGCCTCGGGATGGAAGGCTGTGGTCATGCTCAACGCTCCCGCAACGCTTCGGACTGATATTCGCGGATCGGCCCCAGCAGGTAATTGATCACCCGCCGCTCTCCAGTGCGGACCTCCCCGGTCACACTCATTCCGGCCTGCAAGGGCATCCGGTCCTGCCCCTGGGCGATCGCGTCGGGCGCAAGACGGATGCGGGTCGCAAACACCAGGCCCAACTGTTCATCCTTGATGGCGTCGCCAGAGACGTGCTCGACCGTGCCGCGCAAGGTGCCGTAGCGGGTGTAGGGAAAAGCGTCGACCTTGAGCTCCACCGGCTGGCCGGCCCTGACGAAACCGACATCCTTGTTCAGCACCATCACCTCGGCGTCCAGCTCGGCGCCCTCGGGCACGATCACCAGCAGTTGCTGCGCCGGCTGTACCGCGCCTCCCAGGGTATGCACCGCCAGTTGCTGGACCACGCCGTCCACCGGTGCCAGCAGGGTTTGCAGGCGCTGCCGATCGCGACCGCGGATCAGTTGCTGCTCGAGCACGGCGACATCCTGGCGGCTGCGGTTGAGCAGTTCGTGCTGCTCGCGCTGGGTCCTGGCCAGGAAACTGTCGCGCTGCTCCCGGCGGTTCTGCGCCTGGGCCTTGAGCACCTGCAACTCGGCATGTTGCTGGGCCAGGGAACGTTCGACCTCCAACTGCTCCTTTTCCTGCTCGAGCAGTTCGACCCGGGGCATCAACTGTTCGGCCGCCATGGCTCGGCGCGCATCGAGGCGCCGACGAACGTTGCTGGCCAGCTTGCCCAGGGCGGCAATCTCGCCATTGCGGGCCCGCTGGTTGGCCTGGTTGATGGCAATCTCGGCATTGAGGCTGTCGAGGTTGGCGCGGATCTCCTTCCAGGTGCTCGCCAATTGCTCCCGCGCCGCCGCGACCTGCTCCGCGTCCAGGCCGTCGGGTGCCTGGTAGCTGGCCAGCGGGTCCTCGGTCAACAGTGCGCGGGCCCGGGCCAGTTCCAGGCGCTTGAACAGCAGCTGCGCGCGCAACTCGCGCAGTTCGGCATCGATGCCGATCGGGTTCAGCGCCACCAGGACCTCACCGGCCTTGACCCTCTGGCCGTCACGCACATGGATCGAGCGGACCTCGCCGGCCTCGTGGGCCTGGATCACCTTGGTGTAGCTGGAGACCATCAGGCGCCCGGCGGCGCTGGCGTGAATGTCGAGGAAGCCGAGGATCGCCCAGCCCAGCGCCAGGACGATGGTCAGGATCAGCAGCAGTGCCGTGCCACGTGCCCAGGGCGCGGGCGGGCGCTCGACAATTTCCAGGTAACCGGGCTGGAACTCGTATTCGTCGCGGCTGCGCTTGAGCAGCGCCGGCGCCTCGCGCAGCCGGTGCCAGGTGCGGCGCAAGGACGGCAATGGGCCAGGCATCATGGGGCCTCCTTGTGCAGCGCCTGTTGCAGCGCCCACAAGCGCGCATAACAACCACCGTTGGCCAGCAGTTGCTGGTGGCTGCCCGACTCGCTGATACGCCCCCGCTCCAGGGCAATGATGCGTTGGCAATGGCGCACGGCGGAAAGGCGGTGGGCGATGATGATCACCGTGCGCCCCTCGGCGATGCGCGCCATGTTGTCCTGGATCAGCGCCTGGGACTCATCGTCCAGGGCACTGGTGGCTTCGTCGAAAATCAGGATGCGCGGATCGCCCATCAGCGCACGAGCGATGGCGATGCGTTGCCGCTGGCCACCGGACAGCGAGCTGCCCGCCTCGGCCAATACCGTGTCGTAGCCCAGCGGCAGGCGCAGGATGAACTCGTGGGCACCGGCCAGGCGCGCCGCGGCGATCACGCTTTCCAGGGACGCGGTCGGCTGGCGCAGGGCAATGTTGTGTCGCACGCTGCGGTTGAACAGGTAGTTTTCCTGCAGCACCACGCCGATCTGGCTGCGCAACCAGGCCGGCTGCAACTGCTGGAGCGGCAGGCCATCGATCAGGATGCGCCCGGCGTCCGGGGTATAGAGCTTCTGCAACAGGCGGGTAAGCGTGCTCTTGCCGGAACCGGAAGGCCCGACGATGCCCAGGGTCTGGCCAGCGGCGACTTGCAGGTCGAGGCCGCGCAGCACCAGCTCCAGTTCGGGACGATAGCGGAACGTCAGTTGCTCGATGCGCACCTCGCCGCGCAGGGCCTGCGCCGGACGCCGATCACCCTCGGCCTGCTCCACCGGCAGGTTGAGCATGTCGCCCAGCTTGTCCACCGACACCCGCACCCGCACGAACTGCTGCCAGACCTCGATCAGCTTGGCCACCGGCTGGCTGACGTGGGACAGCATCATGTTGAAGGCGATCAGTTGGCCAATGGTCATCTGCAGGTCGATGACCTTGCTCGCTCCCCAGCAGATCACCGCCACTGCCGTGACTTTCTGCAACAGCATCACCAGCTGGCTGATGGCACTGCCCAGGGTCTGGCTGGCAAAACCGGCCTCGACCATCTGCGCGGTCTGTGCCTCCCAGCGCCGCTGCATGCGCGGCTCCACCGCGAGGCTCTTGATGGTTTCGCTGCTGCTCACGCTTTCATTGAGAAATGCCGTGTTGCGTGCGGCACTCTGGAACTGGCGCTCGATGCGCTTCTCCAGCGGGCCGGTGCTGGCCCAGGCCAGCAGCCCATACAGCGGCAGGGTCAGCAGGACCAGCAGCGTCAGCGGCCAGGAGATCCACGCCATGACCGCGAAAAACACCAGGGTGAAGGCCACATCCACGCACAGGGTCAGCAACGAGCCGGTGAGAAACTCGCGGATGCTGTCCAGCTCCTGGACCCGGGTAATGATTGCGCCCACCTGGCGCTGCTTGAAGTACAGCAGTGGCAGGCCCAGCAGGTGGCGGAACAGCTTGACGCCAAGGCCGATATCGATGCGATTGGCGGTGTGGGCCGAGAGGTATTCGCGCAAGCCCTTGAGCAACACCTCGAACAGGCCGACCGCCACCAGCGTCATCACCAGCACATCGAGGGTCGACAGCGCCCGGTGCACCATGACCTTGTCCATCACCGCCTGGAAGAACAACGGAGTCGCCAGGGCCAGCACTTGCAGGACCAGCGAGCAGAGCAACACTTCGCCCAGTATCCGACGGTGACGCAGCAGCTCCGGAACGAACCAGGACAGGTCGAAACGCAGGCCGCCCTGGCGCAGGCGGATCACCTCGCCGCTCCAGGCCTCGGCCAGTTGCGCCCGGTCGATCACCTCGGGGGTCGGGGCGGCCGGGCGCTGCACCAGGGCCTGCGCATCGGACAACCGGGCCAGCAGGACAAAGCCACCGCTGCGCTCGCGCCAGACCAGGGGCAGCATCTTCGGGTTCAGCCGGGCCAGCGCCAGGCGTTCGAGACGCAGATCGACGCCGGCTACCCGGGCGTAATCCTTGAGCGCTCGGCGCAGGTCGTGAGGGTTTCCCGGGGACGCGGCGTGTGGCGGGCGCTCCTGGGTCAGTTGCAGCAGCAACTGGCAACAGGCCAGGGCCGAGTGGACGGCAGGTGAAGCGCAAGGCTGCGCCATCGCGGGGCTTTCGCCAGGAGCTGACGGCGCGGGTGTTTCGGGGTTGACTGGCATAGACCGCTCGTTTCAAGACCCCTACGGCAAGCGCATGGGTGCATGGAGATACGAAACCAGTCTGCGGCAGCTGCCCGAGAATGATAATCAGCCGCACAATTGAAAGCTTTCAAGCAAAACTTAATCAATCGAAACTTGATCAATCGAAACCCAGCCTCGGGTCAAACAGGCAGGTCCCCGCCCGGATGCCAGCTCATGTGCGAGGCAAAAAAAAGCCGGACTCGCGTCCGGCTTGTTCACCCCTGGGTTCAGGTGGCCTGCTGCCTGTGCATCAGCACCCGGGTGACCCTGCGCTCCTGCACCGTCACCACCTGCAGCGTCCAGTCCTGCCATTGCAGTCGATCACCAATCACCGGCAGGCGGTCCAGCAGGCTCATCACCAGCCCGGCCAGGGTCTGGTAGTCCTCGGTCGGCTCGGCGTTGAAACCGGTGCGCTGGCGAATCTGCGTCAGGTTCAACGCACCGCTGACCATGAACCCACCCTGCTCTTCGACGATGTCCGGACCTTCGATCTCGCTGGCGTCAGGCAGCTCGCCAGCGATGGATTCAAGGATGTCGGTCATGCTCAGCACGCCGACGAAGTCACCGAATTCGTTGATCACGAACGCGATGTGGGTCGAGGCCTTGCGCATCTGTTCCAGGGCATTGAGGATCGTGAAGCTGTCCAGCAGGTTGATCGTCGTGCGCGCCAGGTGGGCCAGGTTCGGCTCGTTGCCGGCCAGGTACTCCTTGAGCAATTCCTTCTTGTGCACAAAGCCCAACGGTTCTTCCACCGCGCCGTCACGAATCAGCGGCAGGCGCGAATAGGACGAATGCATCAGCTTGTCGCGAATGGCTTGGGCATCGTCCGCCAGGTCGATGTAGTCGACGTCGGCACGTACCGTCATCAGGCTGCGGATCGGTCGCTCGGCCAATTGCAGCACCCCGCTGATCATCACGCGCTCGCGGCGATCGAACAGCTCGGCGCTCGGCGCATCGCCAGTGTCCAGCAGGTCGGCGATCTCCTCGCCCACTTCCTCGACTGCCAGCCTGCGCCCGCCCAGCAGGCGCATCACGGCGTGGGCCGTGCGTTCGCGCATCGGCCGCAGGCCCTGCATGGACTTCTTGCGCCGGGCCCGGGCGATCTGGTTGAACAGCTCGATCAGGATCGAGAAGCCGATGGCCGCGTACAGGTAGCCCTTGGGAATATGGAAACCCAGGCCTTCGGCGGTCAGGCTGAAGCCGATCATCATCAAGAAGCCCAGGCACAGCATGATCACCGTCGGGTGGCTGTTGACGAAGCGGGTCAGCGGCTTGCTGGCCACGATCATCACGCCGATGGACACCACCACCGCGATCATCATCACTGCCAGGTGGTCCACCATGCCCACCGCGGTGATCACCGCGTCCAGGGAGAACACCGCGTCGAGCACCACGATCTGCGCGACGATGGGCCAGAACAGCGCATAGGTGGTGGGGCCGGCACGCTGGCTGACATGGCCTTCCAGGCGTTCATGCAACTCCATGGTGGCCTTGAACAGCAGGAACACACCACCGAACAGCATGATCAGGTCGCGACCCGAGAAGCTCTTCTCGAACACTTCGAACAGCGGCTGGGTCAGGGTCACCATCCAGGAAATGCTGGCCAGCAGGCCCAGGCGCATCAGCAGCGCCAGGGACAGGCCGATGATCCGCGCACGGTCACGCTGATGCGGCGGCAGCTTGTCGGCCAGGATAGCGATGAACACCAGGTTGTCGATGCCCAGCACCAGTTCCAGGACGATCAGGGTCAAGAGGCCAAGCCAGGCCGTGGGGTCTGCAATCCATTCCATAACTTATGTTCTCCGGAAAACTCAGGCGGCCAGGCGCGACACGGCGCCAAGGCGCAGGGCCTGGGGGACGGACGGGCAAGGATGGGAAACGGCGGGTGCCGGGACAGTAAGGCCACGGGCGTGGCAGCTTGGGCGCCTGCGCCTCAGGAGGACGGGATGAGGCGGGAAGTCATGGGGTAAAGCGGGACGGGAGCAGCGACTGGGAGGCTCCGAGAGCGTATTCATGCAAATCCTGAGTGATAAAACGGACTGGAAGATTACAAGGCCAGGGCCTCCAGGCCCCAGCGGCAAATCATTACAAGATTTTATCCACCCCACACATTACGTGTAGCCCCTGACGTCCGGGGTTTGCCTGGCGCCACGGGTGGCCGGCATTGCGGACGCTGCGCGCCCGTGCGCAGCCTCGCCCGCCCGTGCGCAGCCTCGCCCGCTCGGCAGCGGCTACAGGTTCCTGTGTTTCGTGTAGCCGCTGCCGCAGGCTGCGTACGGCTCGGCACGAGTCGCCTGGGCTGCATCCAGTACGCGGCGCGGGGCTTGTGGTCAGCGGCGGTGTTCGCGGCGCACTTGTTCGATGTAGCGGGCCACCGCCGGCGCCTGTTCGAAACGCCGATGGATCAGCGACAGCCAGGACGACGCCGAACTGCCGACGATCGGGCGGTACAGCACCTGGGGCAGGCTCAGATGACCCACCACCGATTCCGGCACCACCGCGACCCCCTGGCCCAGGGACACCAGCGCCATGACCGCCACCAGGCCGCCTGGCTGGGCACCGAGCCTGGGGGCATAACCGCCTTCGGCGGCCACCTCCAGGGTGCCGCTGATCTGCTCCGGCAGGATGAAGGTTTCATTGAGCAGATGCTCGCAGGCGATCTGCGGCAAGCGGCACAACCAGGACTCGGCCGACAGCGCCAGGACAAATCCTTCGGCATCCAGGCGGATCGCCTCGACGCCCTCGGGCAGGGTCATGGGCGAGCGGATGTAACCGACATCCAGGCGACCGTCGGCGATCCGCGCGGGCAAGGCCGCCATGGGGCTCTCGCGCACGTTCAGGCTGACATCCGGGCAATCCTGGACGAACCGCTGTACCTGCTTCTGCAGCAACCCCGAGTACACGGCCGAGGCCACGTAGCCGAGCTCGATATGACCGATCTCGCCGCGCCCTGCCCGCTGCGCATTGCGCTGTGCCAGCTCGAACTGGCGCACCGTGGCCTCGGCCTCCAGCAGCAGGGTGGCACCGGCCTCGGTCAGGCTGACTTCACGCTGCTGGCGCAGGAACAGGCGCGTGCCCAGGGCCAGCTCCATGTCCTGGATCTGCCGGCTCAGGGTCGGCGGCGCAATGCCCAACTGCTCGGCAGCGCGGGTGAAGTTGCGCTGGCGTGCCACCGCCAGGAAATAACGAAAGTGCCGAATGTCCATGGTGCATTAGCTCAAAGGTAATGAACTTCCCGCCCGCAGCTAACGAACAGCGCCAATGCCCGGGATAAGCTCGCAAGACCTCCACCTTAGAGAGCCCAAGCCATGCGCGTCAAACCTCTGCTTCTGGCCATGATCACCTGCTGCAGCCTGCAAGGGGCAGTAGCCGCCGAAACCCAAGCCACCGTTGCCCACAAGGCAATCCTGACCCTGGAGCGAGCCCAGGGCCTGCTCCAGGCGGCCCAGGAAACCGCCCGGGCCAAGGGGTGGCCCTGCGCCGTGGTGATTGTCGACGATGGCGGCTGGCCGATTCTCGGCGCGCGCATGGATGGCGCCCCGGTCGTGGCCGGGATCGAACTGGCCCAGGGCAAGGCGCGCACGTCGGCGCTGTTCCGCCGCCCCTCGGGCGACCTGGAAAACGCCATCAACGGCGGCCGCCCCGCCGCCCTCAGTGCCGGTCTGCTGATGATGAAGGGCGCCCAGCCGATCATCGTCGAAGGCCAGGTGGTGGGCGCCATCGGCGTCAGTGCCGACACCCCGGCCCATGATGATGAAATCGCCCTCGCGGCCCTGGCCAGCCTCAATCGGCAGAGTGCGCCATGAACCCTTCCACCAACCCGCGCCTGACCCTGCTGATCGCCTCGGGGGTCTGCTCGCTGATCGTCCTGGACACCAACATCGTCGCCGTTGCCCTGCCCAGCATCGCCCGGGACCTGGGGGCCGACTTCGCCGATATCGAATGGGTGGTCAGCGCCTACATGCTGGCCTTTGCCGCCCTGTTGCTGCCCGCCGGCAGCCTGGCCGACCGCTTCGGTCGCAAGCGCACCCTGTTGTGCGGGCTGGGCCTGTTCATCCTGGCCTCGGTGGGTTGTGGCGCCGCTCCCACGGCCCTGTTGCTGGACCTGGCCCGGGCGCTCAAGGGCGTGGGCGCGGCGCTGCTGCTGACCTCGGCCCTGGCCGCCATCGGCCATGCGTTCCATGACGAGGTGGAGCGTGCCAGGGCCTGGGCCTTCTGGGGCGGCTGCATGGGCCTGGCGATGACCGCCGCGCCCACGGTCGGCGGCCTGCTCACCGAGTATCTGGGCTGGCGCTGGATCTTCTACTTCAACGTGCCGGTGGGCGCGCTGTTGCTCTGGGGAGTGCTGCGCCAAGTACCGGAGTCTCGCGATACCCGGGCCGCGCGCCTGGACCTCTGGGGTAGCCTGGCCTTCAGCGCCAGCCTGTTGTGCCTGATCTGGGGCTTGATCGAGGCCAATCGCATAGGCTGGAGCCACCCGGCCACCGTCGCCCGCCTGTTGGCCGGCATGGCGCTGCTGGGGGTGTTCGTACTGGTCGAGCGCATGCAGCAGCGGCCCATGGTGGACCTGCAACTGTTTCGCCATCCGCGTTTCATCGGTGCCTTGCTGGGCATGTTCGCCTACGCCGGCTGCGCCCAGGTGATGATGACCCTGCTGCCCTTCTACCTGCAGAACGGCCTGGGCTTCACGGCCATTGCCTCGGGCCTGGGCATGCTGCCCTTTGCCCTGACGATGCTGATCTGCCCGCGAATCGGCGCCCGCCTGGCCGGCCGCTACACTCCGGCGACGCTGATGGCCGCTGGGTTGGCCCTGGTGGGCTGCGGCAACCTGCTCAGTGCCTGGGCGGTACAGGCCGGGGGCTACCTGAACTTCGCCGTGGCGATTGCCGTGACCGGCGCTGGCGCCGGCCTGCTCAACGGCGACACGCAGAAGAACATCATGGCCTGCGTGCCCCGGGAGCGTACCGGCATGGCCTCCGGGATGAGCACCACCATGCGTTTCAGCGCCATCATGCTGGCCATCGGCGTGTTCGGTGCCCTGCTGGGCAACCACACCCGTGAGCTCCTGCAAACCAGCCTGCGGCAGGTGCCCGGCCCCTGGCTGGCCCAAGCGCCGAAGATTGCCTCGCGAGTGGTGGCCGGCGACATGCAAGGTGCCCTGGCGAACCTGCCAGATAGCACCCGGGTGCTGGTCGAACCCCTGGCCCTGCAGGCCTTCACCAGCGGTTTTGGCCTGGTGCTGGCAGTCGCCGGATGCCTGGCCCTGCTGGGGGCGCTGGTGGTGGGTCGATTGATGCGCAACCCCTTGCCGCAAGCCCAGGGCCTGGCCCTGGAAACACCCTAGCGCCCAGCCGCTCCAGGTGCCGCCCTGGCACCTGGAGCGCGCTTGCAATTTCATAACAATCAGCAAATTGCCCGGTTTGCCGGCACACGGTTAAGGTGCGCGCTGAAGTCTGCACCCCTGCCAGGAGCCGCCTCGACCATGATCCGCGAAACGCCCGCCGCTCCCCACGCACCGATCAAGGTCGAACTGCATCTCCATGACCCGGGGAGAGCCACCGACCAGGCCTGCCCAGGGGCCGCTATGGCAGACGGGATACTCCGGGCAGCGGCCGCCGCCCGGTGCAGCTGCAGTGCCAGTGCCAGTGCCAGTGCCCAGCATCCCGACAACTCCCACGCCTATAGCGATTGCAAGGACGCCTGGATCCAGCAAGTGCAGGCCCAGGCTCTGGCCGAACACCGGCGCCACCACTGACCACATCACGAGGTAGTCATGCAGCATCCACGGGTAACAGTGCTGGGCGCGGGTATCGTCGGCGCCTCCATCGCCTACCATCTGGCCCGTCAGGGCGCCCAGGTGACCGTGCTGGAACAGGCCACACCCGGCTCGGGAGTCACCGGCCATTCGTTCGCCTGGATCAACCCGCACGGGGAATTCCCCAGTGCCGCACGCGCCTTGCGCGAGCAGGCGCTGACCGACTACCGGCGCCTGCAGCAGGAACTGCCGAGGCTGCGGATCGGTTGGTCCGGCGCGCTGTGCTACTACGACACGGACCCCGCGCCAGCCGCTGCGCAGCCTCCAGGCAATGCCCGCCAGTGGTTGGAGCGCGAGCGCATCGCCGAGCTTGAACCCAACCTGCAACCCGTGCCGGAGCACGCCCGGTTCGCCCCCGGCGAAGGCAGCCTGGACCCGCTGGCCACCACCCTGTGCCTGCTCGAAGGGGCCCGCGCCCGTGGTGCCCGGGTGCTCACCCAGACCCCGGCGCTGGAACTGCAAGTGCAAGACCGGCAGGTGATCGGCGTGGCCACCGCCGCCGGGGTCTACCACGCCGACCACCTGGTGCTGGCCGCCGGTTGCGGCACCCCCGCGCTGCTGGCATCGCTGGGCATCGAGCTGCCACTGCATGCTTCGCCGTCGATCCTGTTGCGCCTGGACGCTCCGCGGGGGCTGGTCAAGACCCTGGTGTCCAACAGCCAGCTGGAAGTGCGCGAAGCCAGCGACGGCAGCCTGCTGGCGGCCGAGGACTACATCGCCACCGAGGGGCCCGCAGGCCCCGAGGCGGTGGCCCGGCAAGCCCTGGCCAGCATCCGCCAGGCCTTCCGGGGCGCCGAGGCCGTCACCCTGCGCAGCGTCGAAGTGGGCCAGCGGCCGATGCCCGATGACCAACTGCCAATCATCGGGCCGCTCAGCGCACATCCCGGGCTGTACCTGGCAGTGATGCACGCCGGCGTGACCCTGGCCCCCACGGTCGGGCGCCTGGTCAGCCAAGAGTTGCTGCAGGGACATCGCTGCGCCGAACTCGCCCCCTGTCGCCCCGCCCGCTTCGGTCTCTGAGCGCTCGTCCCATGGCCGAGGGGCCGGTACACCTGCCAGGCTGAAAGGTGGCCTGGCGCAGTCCTTCGCACGGGTCTGCGGGGCGTTGTGTGCATGGCGCCAGTCCCTCCGAGGGTGCCTCGGCCGCGCGGGTAGGACGGGTTCAGCCGTTGCGCGCCAGCTGGAAGATCGGGCGGCGGCACCAGCGTTGACGTTCCCTGGCATCGACGCTGCTTTGCACAGCTTTAGGGAATCATCCGCCCTCGCCTGCTGTCCCCTGTTGATCGCAACGATTTCCCATCCGACGGCAGGAGAACTCCATGGCGACCATCACCATTGCCCGACAACTGGCACAGACCCTCGAACAAGCCGGGGTCAAGCGCATCTGGGGGCTGACCGGCGACAGCCTCAACGGCCTGACCGATGCCCTGAACAACATGCAGAGCATCGAATGGATGCATGTACGCCATGAGGAGGTGGCGGCCTTTGCCGCCGGTGCCGAAGCGGCCATCACCGGCCAACTGGCGGTGTGCGCCGGCAGTTGCGGCCCGGGCAACCTGCACCTGATCAACGGCCTGTTCGACTGTCACCGCAGCCGGGTGCCGGTGCTGGCCATCGCCGCACAGATCCCCTCCTCGGAAATCGGCCTGGACTATTTCCAGGAAACCCATCCCCAAGAGCTGTTCAAGGAATGCAGCCACTTCGTCGAACTGGTCAGCAACCCGGCGCAGATGCCCGAAGTGCTGCACCGGGCCATGCGCAGCGCGATCCTCAATCGCGGCGTGGCGGTGGTGGTGATCCCGGGTGACGTGGCCTTGCAGCAGGTGCCAGCGGCCAGCAAGGCGTGGCCGCCCCTGCACGCGCCACGCACCCTGCCGGCGCCCCAGGACCTGGACCGCCTGGTGGAGTTGCTCAGCCACAGCCAGGCCGTGACCCTGCTGTGCGGCAGTGGCTGCGCCGGGGCCCATGACCAGGTAGTGGCCCTGGCCGACGCCCTCGGCGCACCGGTGGTGCATGCCCTGCGCGGCAAGGAGCATATCGAATGGGACAACCCCTTCGATGTCGGCATGACCGGGCTGATCGGCTTCAGCTCCGGTTATCACGCCATGCTCAACTGCGACACGTTGGTGGTGCTGGGCAGCGACTTTCCCTACCGCCAGTTCTATCCCGAGGACGCCTGCGTGATCCAGATCGACCGCGATCCCCAGGCGCTGGGTCGGCGAGTTCCCCTGGACCTGGGAGTGGTCGGCGATGTCAGCGAGACCCTCGCCGCCCTGCTGCCGCGCCTGCCTTACCAGGGCAACCGCCGTTTCCTGGAGACCTCCCTGGAGCACTACGCCAAGGCCCGCCAGGGCCTGGACGACCTGGCCCGGCCTGCGGCACCGGGACGGCCGGTCCACCCGCAGTACCTCACCCACCTCGTCAGCGAACTGGCGGACGCCGATGCCATTTTCACTGCCGACGTCGGCACCCCCACGGTCTGGGCCGCACGCTACCTGAAGATGAACGGCCAACGGCGCCTGCTGGGGTCGTTCAACCACGGCTCCATGGCCAACGCCATGCCCCAGGCCATGGGCGCCCAGGCCGCCTACCCCGGGCGCCAGGTGATCGCCCTGGCCGGCGACGGCGGCTTCAGCATGCTGATGGGGGATTTCATCTCCCTGGCCCAACTCAAACTGCCGGTGAAGATCATCGTCTACGACAACTCCGCCCTGGGCTTCGTCGCCATGGAGATGAAGTCCGCCGGCTACCTGGACACCGGCACCGACCTGCACAACCCGGACTTCGCCGCCATGGCCAATGCCATGGGCATCCTCGGCCTGCGGGTGGAAGATTCCGAAGGCCTGGAAGGCGCCCTGCGCACCGCCCTGGAACATGACGGCCCGGTGCTGGTGGACGTGGTCACCGCCACCCAGGAACTGGTCATCCCGCCGGCGATCAAGCTGGAGCAAGCCAAGGGCATGAGCCTGTACATGCTCAAGGCGGTGATGAGCGGGCGTGGCGACGAGGTGGTGGAGCTGGCCCGGACCAACTGGCCCAAGGGCAGTTGGTTCAAGATCAGATAAGAAGGGGCTGCCCCCCGAAGAATACCGGGCCCCGTGTCAGCGCAGCCTCTGATGAAGGCGTCCATCCATGACAATTGCTGCAGGAGCCTCCACCCAGGGTGGCGTCTGGAAAACCACCACATCGCAGGTATTGGCGCGTTTGCGCCAATACTGGCCTGCGCTCCCTCCTCATCGATCTGGATTCGCTCCAGCCATCACATGGATGATCCCGCCACAGGACCTCCTGGAGGGACACCTGGGAAAACTGCCCCGCAACGGGGCGGGAGACCGTAGTGATCTTTGAGTGATCCGATCATTTTTGAGCGGCTCGCCTCTTGCGCAATCTGCGGTGCATGAACTCATGTTCAAAACATATGGCTACGTCAGGCCAACACCCTGAACGGCAGACTGATTGGCCGCAAAAAAGCACGCGGTACCTTCCTTTAGAACAAATGCCTTGGCTTTCAAGAATGGTAATTCGGAAACGGAAGATGCATCGCTTTTCCGGCGGTCTAGAGTCTAATCCGACAAACACATTGATAGGCCTCTTGCACGGATGCACGGAGACTGGCGGCCTTGCCCTCCTTACAGACCGTCAGCCTTGAAACAAGGAGTGTTATGAACAAGCCGATCAGGAATATCGTCATCGTGGGCGGCGGTACTGCGGGCTGGATGGCCGCCTCGTACCTCGTCCGGGCGCTCCAGCAGCAGGTAGACATTACGCTCATCGAGTCTGCGGCGATCCCCCGGATCGGCGTGGGCGAGGCGACCATCCCGAGTTTGCAGAAGGTGTTCTTCGACTTCCTCGGGATACCGGAGCGGGAGTGGATGCCCCAAGTGAACGGTGCGTTCAAGGCCGCGATCAAGTTCGTGAACTGGAGAAAGCCTCTCGACCCATCACGTGCCGATCACTTCTACCATTTGTTCGGCAATGTGCCGAACTGCGACGGCGTGCCGCTTACCCACTACTGGCTGCGCAAGCGCGAACAGGGCTTCCAGCAGCCGATGGAGTACGCGTGCTACCCGCAGCCCGGGGCGCTCGACGGCAAGCTGGCACCCTGCCTGCCCGACGGCACCCGCCAGATGTCCCACGCGTGGCACTTCGACGCGCACCTGGTGGCCGATTTCTTGAAGCGCTGGGCCGTCGAGCGTGGGGTCAACCGCGTGGTCGACGAGGTCATGGAGGTTCAACTGAACGACCGCGGCTACATCTCCACCCTGTTGACCAAGGGGGGGCGGAAGCTGGAGGCGGACCTGTTCATCGACTGCTCCGGCATGCGGGGGCTCCTGATCAATCAGGCCCTGAAGGAGCCCTTCATCGACATGTCCGACTACCTGCTGTGCGACAGCGCGGTCGCCAGCGCCGTGCCCAACGACGACGCGCGCGACGGGGTCGAGCCGTACACTTCCGCGATCGCCATGAACTCGGGGTGGACCTGGAAGATTCCGATGCTGGGCCGGTTCGGCAGCGGCTACGTCTTCTCGAGCAAGTTCACCTCGCGCGACCAGGCTACCGCCGATTTCCTCAACCTCTGGGGCCTCTCGGACAATCAGCCGCTCAACCAGATCAAGTTCCGGGTCGGACGCAACAAGCGGGCGTGGGTCAACAATTGTGTCTCGATCGGGCTGTCGTCGTGCTTTCTCGAGCCCCTGGAATCGACGGGCATCTACTTCATCTACGCGGCGCTTTACCAGCTCGTGAAGCACTTCCCCGACACCTCGTTCGACTCGCGGTTGCGCGATGCATTCAACGCCGAGATCGTCTACATGTTTGACGACTGCCGAGACTTCGTCCAGGCGCACTATTTCACCACGTCGCGCGAAGACACGCCGTTCTGGCTCGCGAACCGGCACGAACTGCGGCTATCGGACGCCATCCAGGAGAAGGTGCAGCGCTACAAGGCGGGGCTGCCGCTGACCACCACGTCGTTCGACGATTCCACGTACTACGAGACCTTCGACTACGAATTCAAGAATTTCTGGTTGAACGGCAACTACTACTGCATCTTTGCCGGCTTGGGCATGCTGCCCGACCGGTCGCTACCGCTCTTGCAGCACCGGCCCGAGTCGATCGAGAAGGCCGAGGCGATGTTCGCCAGCATCCGGCGCGAGGCCGAGCGCCTGCGGACCAGCCTGCCGACGAACTACGACTACCTGCGCTCGCTGCGTGACGGCGACGCGCAGCTGTCTGGCAACCAGCGCGGGCCGACGCTCGCGACGCGGGAAGGCCGGTAGTGGAACTCGCCTTGAACCGGGTATCCGCATTCGCCACCACCCACGCTGCCGTGGCGGCTTGTGATCCGTTAAACGCACGTTCCCTGGTTCTGCAGCTGCCGGGCCTGAACCGTAACAAGGACGTGCCCGGCATCATCGGCCTGCTGCGCGAGTTCCTCCCGGCGCGCGGCGTGCCCTCCGGCTGGGGCTTCGTCGAAGCCGCCGCCGCGATGCGGGATATCGGGTTTTTCCTGGGGTCGCTCAAGCGGCACGGACACGAGCCCACGGACGTGGTGCCCGGGCTCGAACGGGTGCTGCTGGACTTGGCACGCGTGACCGACATGCCGCCGCGCGAGACGCTCCTGCATGTGACGGTCTGGAACCCTGAAGCGGCCGACGCGCAGCGCAGTTACACCGGGCTGCGCGACGAAGCGCATCTGCTCGAGAGCGTGCGCATCTCGATGGCGGCCCTGGAGGCAGCCATCGCGGTGACCGTCGAGCTGTTCGATGTGCCCCTGCGGTCGCCCGCGTTCGTGCAAGGGTGCGCCGAGCTGGAAGCCTATCTGCAGAAAATGGTCGAATCGATCGTCTACGCGTACCGCTTCATCTCGCCGCAGGTCTTCTACGATGAACTGCGCCCCTTCTACGATCCGATCCAAGTCGGGGGCCAGAGCTACCTCGGCCCCGGTGCCGTGGAAATGCCGCTCTTCGTGCTGGAGCACGTCCTGTGGGGCTCGCAAACGGACGACCAGGCCTATCGAGAATTCAAGGAGACGTACCTGCCCTACGTGCTTCCCGCGTACAGGGCGGTCTACGCTCGGTTCGCCGAGGGGCCGGCGCTCCTGGACCGTGCGCTCGGCGAAGCGCGAGCGGTCGGTGCACGGGACGAGCCCGCCCGGGCCGGGCTGGTAGCCCTCGAGCGGGTCCTCAAGGTCCTGCTGCGCTTCCGGGCGCCTCACCTCAAATTGGCGGAGCGGGCGTATGAAGTCGGGCGAAGCGGCCCAGCAACCGGCAGCGGGGGGTACGCGCCCAGCATGCTCGTTGATCTACTCACGCTCACGTGTGCCGCGCGGTCCCGCATCCGCACCGCGCTCGACGAATCCTGATGCGCGCGACCCAGTGTTATCCCACAAGGAGAGTTTGCCCCCATGACTCAGAAGAGCCCCGCGAACGGACACGATAGCAACCACTTCGACGTAATCATCCTCGGCTCGGGCATGTCCGGCACCCAGATGGGGGCCATCCTGGCCAAACAACAGTTTCGCGTGCTGATCATCGAAGAGTCAGCGCACCCGCGGTTCACGATCGGCGAGTCGTCGATCCCCGAGACATCTCTCATGAACCGCATCATCGCTGATCGCTACGGCATTCCGGAGCTCGACCACATCACGTCGTTCTACTCGACGCAGCGTTACGTCTCGTCGAGCACCGGCATCAAGCGCAACTTCGGTTTCGTGTTCCACAAACCCGGCCAGGAGCACGACCCGAAGGAGTTCACGCAGTGCGTCATTCCCGAGCTGCCCTGGGGGCCGGAGAGCCATTATTACCGGCAAGACGTCGACGCCTACCTGTTGCAAGCCGCCATCAAATACGGCTGCAAGGTCCGCCAGAAGACTAGCGTGACCGACTACCACGCCGATAAAGACGGCGTCGCGGTGACCACCACCGAGGGCGAACGGTTCACCGGCCGATACATGATCGACTGCGGAGGCCCCCGAGCGCCGCTGGCGACCAAGTTCAAGCTCCGCGAAGAACCCTGTCGCTTCAAGACGCACTCGCGCAGCCTCTACACGCACATGCTCGGGGTCAAGCCGTTCGACGACATCTTCAAGGTCAAGGGGCAGCGCTGGCGCTGGCACGAGGGGACCTTGCACCACATGTTCACAGGTGGCTGGCTCTGGGTGATTCCGTTCAACAACCACGCGCGGTCGACCAACAACCTGGTGAGTGTCGGCCTGCAACTCGACCCGCGGATTTACCCGAAAACGGACATCAGTGCGCAGCAAGAATTCGCTGAGTTCCTTGCACGGTTCCCGAGCATAGGGGCTCAGTTCCAGGACGCCGTGCCGGTGCGCGACTGGGTCAGGACCGACCGCCTGCAGTTCTCGTCGACCGCCTGCATCGGCGACCGCTACTGCCTGATGCTGCACGCGAACGGGTTCATCGACCCGCTGTTCTCCCGGGGCCTGGAGAACACCGCGGTGACCATCCACGCGCTCGCGGCGCGCCTCATCAAGGCGCTACGCGACGACGACTTCTCCCCCGAGCGCTTCGAGTACATCGAGCGCCTGCAGCAAAAGCTTCTGGACCACAACGACGACTTCGTCAGCTGCTGCTACACGGCGTTCTCGGACTTCCGTCTATGGGATGCGTTCCACAGGCTGTGGGCAGTCGGCACGATCCTCGGGCAATTCCGGCTCGTACAAGCCCACGCGAGGTTCCGCGCGTCGCGCGACGAGGGCGACCTGGATCACCTCGACAACGACCCCCCGTACCTCGGGTACCTGTGCGCGGACATGGAGGAGTACTACCTGTTGTTCAACGACGCCAAAGCCGAGGTCGAGGCTGTGAGCGCCGGGCACCAGTCGGCTGCGCAGGCCGCGGTGCGGATCCACGCCCTCATCGACGAACGAGAATTCGCCAAGCCGATGTTCGGCTTCGGGTACTGCATCACCGGGGACAAGCCGCAGCTCAACAACTCGAAGTACAGCCTGATACCGGCGATGAGGCTGATGTACTGGACGCAGACCAGAGCACCGGCAGAGGTGAAAAAGTACTTCGACTACAACCCGATGTTCGCGCTGCTCAAGGCGTACGTCACGACCCGCATCGGCCTGGCTCTGAAGAAGTAGCCGGCCGAGGACGACATGAACGCTATGAACAACATTCAACTGGATCAGCCGAGCATCAAGCAGCATCCCCCGGGGGCGCACGACGCCACCACGCGCGTGGCCGCGAGCTGGTACGTCGCGATGCGTTCGAACGCCCTCAGGGACAAGCCGAAGGAATTGACGCTCTTTGGCCGCCCGTGCGTGGCGTGGCGCGGAGCGACGGGACGGGCCGTGGTGATGGATCGCCACTGCCCGCACCTGGGCGCGAACCTGGCTGACGGGCAGGTCAAGGACGGGTGCATCCAATGCCCGTTTCACCACTGGCGGTATAACGAGCAAGGCCAGTGCGTTCACATCCCCGGCCACAGCCAGGCGGTACGCCAGTTGGAGCCCGTGCCGCGCGGGGCGCGCCAGCCAACGTTGGTCACCGCCGAGCGATACGGCTACGTGTGGGTCTGGTACGGCTCCCCGCAGCCGCTGCACCCGCTGCCCGAAATCGCCGCGGCCGATGTCGACAATGGCGACTTCATGCACCTGCACTTCGCGTTCGAGACGACGACGGCGGTCTTGCGGATCGTCGAGAACTTCTACGACGCACAGCACGCAACCCCCGTGCACGCGCTGCCGATCTCGGCCTTCGAGCTCAAGCTCTTCGACGACTGGCGCCGGTGGCCGGAGGTTGAATCGCTGGCCCGGGCGGGCGCGTGGTTCGGTGCCGGGATCGACTTCACCGTGAACCGGTACTTCGGTCCACTCGGCATGCTGTCGCGCGCGCTCGGCCTGAACATGTCGCAGATGAACCTGCACTTCGATGGCTACCCCGGTGGGTGCGTCATGACCGTTGCCTTGGACGCCGACGTCAAATACAAGCTGCTCCAGTGCGTGACGCCGGTGAGCGAGGGCAAGAACGTCATGCACATGCTCATCTCGATCAAGAAGGTGGGCGGCGCCCTGCGCCGCGCGACCGACTTCGTGCTGTTCGGGCTGCAGACCAGGCAGGCAGCCGGGTACGACGTCAAGATCTGGAACGGGATGAAGCCCGACGGCGGCGGCGCGTACAGCAAGTACGACAAGCTCGTGCTCAGGTACCGTGCGTTCTACCGGGGCTGGGTCGACCGGGTCGAGAGCGAGCGGTAGTGCGTGAGGCCGAGCCGGTATCGGCCGTGTCGCTGTGCCAGGCGCTCGCGAACCTGGCGAGTGGCGTCACGGTCATCACCGGATACGGCCCGGCGGGCCTGCCTGGGCTCGTCGCCGCTCGCTTCGTGTCGGTGTCGCTCCTTGCGAGGTGTCCATGACCATCTGGCTGTTGCAACTGGTGCTGGTGATCGCGCTTTGCAATGTCTGCGGCCGCATTGCCGAACGGCTCGGCCAGTGCGCGGTCGTCGGCGAGATTGCGGCCGGCCTGCTGTTGGGACCTTCGCTGTTCGGCCTGGTCGCACCGGGTTTCTACGACCTGTTGTTCGCCCCACATACCCTGTCGGCAATGGCGCAAGTCGGCGAAGTCGGCCTGATACTGCTGATGTTTCAGATAGGCCTGCGCATGGAGTTGGGCGAGACGCTGCGCGGCAAGCGCTGGCGCATACCCGCGGCGATAGCAGCCGGCGGGCTCATCGTACCGGCCGCGATCGGCATGATCGTCGCCGGCGTCTCCAAGGACACGCTCGCCAGCGACGCGCCGGCGTTGCCCTATGTACTCTTCTGCGGTGTCGCACTGGCGGTATCGGCGGTGCCGGTAATGGCACGCATCATCGATGACCTGGCGCTCAGCGCCATGGTCGGCGCACGGCACGCAATGTCCGCCGCGATGCTGACAGATGCACTCGGATGGATGCTGCTGGCCACCATTGCCTCGCTATCGAGCGGACCTGGCTGGGCATTTGCGCGCATGCTCGTCAGTCTGCTCGTGTATCTGCTGCTCTGCGCGCTGCTGGTGCGCTTCGTGGTTCGACCGGCGCTTGCACGGCTCGCATCGACTGCGCATGCGACGCGCGACCGCTTGGCCGTGTTGCTCTGTTTCGTCATAGCGTCGGCACTGGCGACGTCGCTGATCGGATTCCATAGCGCATTTGGCGCACTTGCGGCGGCGCTGTTCGTGCGCCGCGTGCCTGGCGTCGCGAAGGAGTGGCGCGAGAACGTCGAAGGTTTCGTCAAGCTTGTGCTGATGCCGGTGTTTTTCGCATGTGCGGGACTGCGTGCGTCGGTCGGCACGATCGACGACCAGGCATCCTGGATGTGGTGCGGTGTATTCCTCGTGGGCGGATTCATCGGCAAGTTCGGCGGCAGCTATCTGGGCGCACGTACCACCGGGCTTGGGCCACACGATGCGATGCTGGTGAGCTCGTTGATGAATACACGCGGCTTGATGGAACTGATCGTCCTGTCGATCGGCCTGCAGATGCAGATTCTTCCGCCACAGGTCTACACGATCCTCGTGGTGTTCGCGCTGGTGACGACGGCGCTGAGCGCACCGCTGGTTCGATTCACCCTGCGCATGCAATCGCGCGCAATGGACCAACAGGCCGCCTGAGCCAGCTTCAGGGGAGAGACCAGCATGAATGCTGCCACCGAAACCAAAGCTCTCGAATTGCTCGATGCCGAGGGCTGCGATGTCCACCATGCCCGCGAACTGCGCAACGTACTGGGACAGTTTGCGACCGGTGTGACCGTGATCACCACCCGCACCGCTGAGGGCCGCAATGTCGGTGTGACCGCCAACTCGTTCTCCTCACTGTCGCTGTCGCCGGCGCTGGTGCTCTGGAGCTTGGCACGCACGGCTCCGAGCCTGAAGGTTTTTTGCTCGGCAAGCCATTTCGCCATCAACATACTGGGCGCGGACCAGCACCACCTGTCGGAGCAGTTCGCCCGAGCAGCCGCTGACAAGTTCGCCGGTGTAGGTCATTCCTACGGCAAGGCGGGAGCTCCGGTGCTGGACGATGTGGTAGCAGTGCTGGTGTGCCGCAACGTCACCCAGTACGAGGGCGGTGATCACCTGATCTTCATTGGCGAGATCGAGCAATACCGATACAGCGGCGCAGAACCGCTGGTCTTCCATGCAGGCCAGTACCGGGGTTTAAGGAGCAATGGAACAGACCCATGAGCTTCAATAGCCCGGCTCATGTGATCGTTGGGCGGGAGGGTCTGATTTTCGTCTGGATTGCAGCGGCAATTCATTTCGGGCGACTTCCTCAGGTACAGCAAAAGAGTAGCGCCCCACAAATTGAGGTGCTCGAGGATCAGCGGCGACAACCTGGCCAGATCCTGGAGTTTGGTGGGAGTGCTCGCCAACTGCCCACTCTCAAATCAGTACAGCCATTTGCAGTTCCGCCCCCCTCCTCCTCTTGGGTCGATCCGACATTCACTCAAGGGCGAAACAAACGCTGTTGATAAGCATTTGCAATTGAAGATAAGATTCCGCCCCCCCTAGCCTGATCTCACCTTGAATGATCGCCGTCGTGTCTTATCCCAGCGATAAACTCGAGCTCTACCTCTCCCACCGTGCCGCGCTGGTCGACTACTCGGCCCCTATCGTCGGCTGCCGGGCTCAAGCCGAGGAAGTGGTCCAGGAAGCCTGGCTGCGCTTCTGCGGCCAGGCCGATAGCGTTGCCCAGCCGAACAACCCGGTGGGCTACCTGTACCGCATCGTGCGCAACCTGTCCTTTGACCTGCTGCGACGCTCGACCCTGGAAAACCGCCATCCCGATGGCGACGACCTGCTGGACGAACTGCCCTCGAACGCACCTTCACCGGAACATCAGGCGCTGCATTGCGACCAGTTGCGCCTCCTGCAGGATGCCCTGACACTGCTGCCGGAACGGACGCGTCGAGCCTTCCGCATGCATCGCCTGCAACACCTGACCTTCCAGGAAATTGCCGCTGAGTTGAAGATCTCCACCAGCTTGGCGCACCAGCTGGTGCGTGACGCACTGACCCACTGTGCGGAGCATCTGGCCGATGACTGATACCCCCTTGTCTCAACCTGTAGCCGGTTCACTGAAGGACGACCCGGTGTGGCAGGCGGCCATGGACTGGCTGCTGCAATGCCGCGCCGCACCGGATGACGCCTCACTGCATCAGGCCCATGCCCGCTGGCTGGCCGCTGATGAGCGTCATGCTGTCGCCTGGCGCAAGGCCGAGAAAGTCTGGTTGCTCAGTGGCCACCTGGAACCGCTGGAGACACCCGTGCCTCGTCCGTTGCCTGCCCTGGTCCAGCCCCGGCGCAGCTGGCGGGGTCGAGCAATGGCGGCGCTGGCGCTGGCAGCCTGTGTGCTGTTGCTGGTCCGCCCCACGCCGCCGACCGACCATGCCAGCCCGCTCGGCGAGCATCTGAAGGTCAGCCTGAGTGACGGCAGCCGCATCGAACTGGGCAGCGACAGTGCCATCCGGGTGGCCTTCGAGCCGGGCACGCGGGGCGTGACCCTGCTCAGGGGGCAGGCGTTCTTCGAGGTCAGCCACGATGCCTCGCGCCCGTTCACGGTCCAGGCGGCGGATGTGAAGGTCAGGGTCATCGGTACGGCGTTCGATGTGGACCTCAGCCACAACGCCGTGGTGGTGGCAGTGCAGAGCGGAGCGGTCCAGGTTCGCGATGGGCGAGGCGAACTCGCGGTGCCGGCCCTGGGGCCCGGCGATAGCCTGCGTCTTGGCCTGGACCAGAGCCCGCCGCAGCGCAGCCGACTACCGCCTGGCCAGGTTGCGCCATGGCGCCAGTGGCAACTGCTGGTCAATGACCGGCCCCTGCGCGAGGTAATCGAGGAACTGCGGGACTACTACCCCGGCACCTTGTTGCTGGTCGACCGCACGCTGGGCGAGCGGCGTGTCACCGCCTCGCTGAACCTGCGCTCGCCGGTCACCGCGCTGCAACTGGCCATCGCCCCGCTTCGCGGGCATCTCACGCATTGGGGGCCGTACCTCACCCTCATCCGAGAAACGCCTGAAGCACCAGTAAAAAAATAAATCTCAAAAATTTCTGGAAGTTCTCGATCGCCGTTCGTTTATTGCCCCGTCCAGTTAATAGTAAATATTCTCATTAACAGGTGCGTATTGTTCGCACTGAGCGGGGAGTTCACCAGAGCATGTCCATTCGCCACCTAGAAGGTCTTCACGGTTGCCGACGCAGCGCGCGCCTCTTACTGCTGTCGGTAGGACTGGCGGTGTCCTTGCCGGTCCTGGCCAGTGACCAGCGGACACGGCATAACATTGACATCGCCCGCCAGCCCCTGGGCTCGGCACTGATGGCGCTGGCACAGCAGACCGGCCTGCAGATCAGCGTCGACAGCCAGCTGCTGCGCAACCTGAACGCTCCAGCGGTGCAAGGCGAACTGAGTGCCGATCAGGCCCTGGCGAAACTGCTCAAGGGCAGCCAGCTGGAGTGGATCTACCTCGGTGACGACGCGCTGATGGTGCAACGCGCGACTCATCGGCGTGCGGACCCGGTCCGCCTGGGCAGTACCAAGGTCCCGGGCGAGTGGGTTCTGCCCCAGGGGGAAACCCGTGTGGACCGCGCGACGATCGAAGCGATGCCGGCCGGTAATGGCGACATCACCAGCCTGTTGCGCAGCCATCCCAACGTGCAGTTCGACGACGCCCAGCTCAGCAGCAAGACCCCTGGTGAAATCGGCCCGGCCAACATCAGCATCAACGGCGCGCAGTTCTACCAGAATGCCTTCCTGATCGATGGCATCAACATGAACAACGACATCGACCCGGCCGAAGACCGGGTGCAACTGCTGGACGCGGTGCCGGGGCGCAGCCAGGGCCTGGCCCTGGACACCGACCTGCTGGAGAACATCACGGTCCTGGACAGCAACGTGCCAGCGGCCTATGGCGGCTTCAACGGCGGGGTCATCGATGCACAGACCCGTGCGCCGACCCAGGCGCTGCACGGCAAGTTCTCGGTGCAGACCACCCGCTCCGCCTGGACCAAATATCATGTCGACGAAAGCGAAGCAGAGCGCATGGAGAACTCCGGCTCTCCCGACGAGCAACCCAAGTTCGACAAGGTCACCATTCGCGGCACCCTGCAGGGCCACCTGACCGACAATTTCGGCCTGCTCGGCAGTTTCAGCCAGAAGCGCTCGACGATCCCGCTGGGTTTCTACTCCTATAACAACGTCGAGGAAATGGGCTTTCACGAGGAGAAGCAGGAACGGCGCATCGACAACTACTTCCTCAAGTCGGTCTGGCGGGCCAGCGACCAACTCACCGTCGAGACCAGCGTGACCCATGCGCCTGAGGAGAGTCACTACTTCCGTGCCAACGTGGCCAACTCGGGTTACGACAACAAGGCCGGCGGCACCCAACTGAACCTGCGCACCATATGGGATGGCGACCTGGCACGGGTCGAACAGAACCTGGCATGGAGCGGCCAGGAGCAGAGTCGCCAGTCGGATTCGGCCGACTACTGGACCTGGCGCAAGTCGAGCACCAAGGACTGGGGCATCGGCAACAAGGCCACCGCCAATACCCTTGAAGGCGGTTGGGGGGATATCGAGCAGCAACAACGTACCTGGCAGTACAAGCTCAATGCCGACTGGCGCAGCGTCGACTGGCTGGGCATGACTCACCGCCCGCAAACCGGTTTCGAGTTCTCCCGCCAGTACGTGCGCTATGAGCGCCTGACCGACAGCAGCACCTACGTTGCCCCCGCGGCTACCAGGACCTGCACCAACGGTGCCGGGGTGACCGATAACGTCGCCTGCAACATGGGCCAGACCCTGAACGGCTGGGCAGGCCAGTACATGAAAAGCCGTACCCGCTATGCCACCGGCGAATTCGACTTCACCACCACCTCCTGGGGCAGCTGGTTGCAGGACGAGATCACCATCGGCCAACTGACCTTGCGCCCGGGCGTGCGCATGGACAACGACGACTACATGGACAAGACCACCTGGGCACCGCGCTTCTCCCTCGAATATGACCTGTTCGGCGACCGCACCACCTTGCTCAATGCCGGCGTCAACCGTTACTACGGGCGCAGCGTCAGCAGCTGGCAGCTGCAGGACGGGCGCAACCGCCTGCGTTTCAACGAAACCCGCGACAGCCTGGACCAACCCTGGGTAGTCAAGTCCAACGCCGCCAACCAGGTGCGTTTCAATCAGCTGGACATCCCCTACGATGACGAGCTGATGCTGGGCGTGGTGCAGCAATGGGCCGGGGTCGAATATGCCCTCAAGTATGTCAATCGCAAGGGCCGCGACCAGGTGGTGCAGGTGTCCGGAAGGACCTTGGGCGAGCCCTCCACGGACCCGACGCTGGCAAGCAACTACACCACCTACACCAACGACGGCAAGAGCGAGACCGACACCTACACCCTGACGGTGACGCCGCAGCAGCGCTGGACACTGCTTGGCACCCAGACCGGGGGTCAACTGGCGCTCAACTGGACCGACAGCAAGGCGTCCGCGCCGACCTACGTCGCCGCCGAAAACCTCTACTACCAGAACAACGTCATCCAGTACCAGGGCAGCTTCATCAATTATGACGATCGCCCTGCCAGCAACTTCAACCGGCCCTGGACGGCTCGCCTGACGACCATCACCGAGATCCCCCAGGCCAACCTGCAGTGGAGCAACTTCTGGCGCTACCGCGCCGGCTACAAGCGCATTGGCGACACGGGGCGCAACGTGGACTACATGGGGACTTCGGTGGATGTCTGGGAAGAACAGAAATTCCAGCCGGCGCTGACCTGGGACACGCGCCTGGGCTGGCGGATTCCCACCGCCAGGGACCAGAGTGTGTTCATCAACGTCGACGTGTTCAACGTGCTCGACAAGAAGTCGGTCAATGCCAACCAGACGGTCAACAGCAACTCGGTCTCGACCTATGAGGTGGGCCGCCAGTACTGGCTCGAAGTCGGGTACGCGTTCTGAGATGCGCCGGTCCCTGAAGAGTCTTGTGGTCGTGTTCGGCATCCTGCTGGTGATTGGATCGGAGTCAGGGCTTGCCTGCGCACTGAGCGAACCGACATGCCTGCGCGAGGTGTACAGCCGGCCCTCCGCCCAGTGGCCGGCGCCGCAGGTGGATGCGGGCGTGGCCTGGCAAGAGCTGGGCCCCTTGCCCGAGCGTGCGCCGTCGCCGGAGCACAACCCCTACACGCAGCAGAAGGCCGATCTGGGCCGCCAGCTGTTCTTCGACCCGCGCCTGTCGCGCTCGGGGCAGATCGCCTGCGCCTCCTGCCATGAGCCGGACCTGGCGTTCGCCGATGGGCGTCGGGTTTCGTTCGGGCATGACCGTGCAGCAGGCCGGCGCAATGCACCGAGCGTGGTGACCAGCGGCCTGGCCGGGCATCTGTTCTGGGATGGGCGCGCCGACAGCCTGGAGATGCAGGCCCTGATGCCGGTCGTCGACCCGAAGGAAATGGCCTTCAGCGTTGCGCAGCTGGTAGCCCGGCTGCGTGCCAGCACGGATTACCCGGCGCAGTTCGCCAAGGTGTTTCCCGGACAGGCGCTGGGTGCCGAACAGGTGGCGGCGGCATTGGCGACCTATCAGCGCGACCTGCTGCGGGTTGCCCAACGCACCCCCTTCGAGCGCTTTCTGCGGGGCCAGGCGCAGGCGCTCAATGACCAGCAATTGCAGGGCTTGCACCTGTTTCGCACCAAGGCCCGCTGCATGAACTGCCACTTCGGACCGGGAATGCAGGACAACCGCTTCCACAACGCCGGCCTGACCTTCTATGGGCGTCGCCGCGAAGACCTCGGGCGCTATGAGGTCACCGGGCTGGCGCAGGATGTCGGGCGCATGCGCACACCTTCACTGCGGTTGGTGAGCCGTACCGGCCCCTGGTTTCACAATGGCCTGGCCAGCAGCCTCGATCAGGTGCTGTTGTTCTACAACGCCGGCATGCCCAGGCCCGCGCCCAAGGGTGCGCAGCAGCAAGACCCGCTGTTTCCCGTGACGTCGACGCAGTTCCAGGCATTGGGGCTGGACCGGATCGAACTGAAAGCGCTGAAGGCTTTTCTGGAGGCCCTGTGAAGAAATTACAAAAAGTGCGGGCTCTGCGCGCAGGACAGGGCTATCGATGCCTGAGGAACACTTTCAGGTGGCACTGACCCAGTTCAAGAGAGCCACCGCTTCCCCATAGCACGTTGATACCTGGATTCTTTGTTTCCCGGGATCACAAAGGCGCCAGCCATTCAGGAACCTAAAGACTTCGTAAAGACTGTCCCGGCCCGGCTGCCAACCGGCGGCCAATGCGCTTGAATGGCATCCGAGCCGGGCCACGGGCGCCCGGCCCTTCCTGGAGAAGCCCATGGGCAAGCTGGCCATGCACCTGCAGGAGGAAGACATCCTCCTTGCGCTCAATACGTCGAACAAACAAAGCCTGTTCCAGCAGATCGGCCAGCACATGCAGCGCACCTGGCACTTGCCGGCAGACTGGGTATCCACCAGCCTGGCTCGTCGCGAGCAGGCCGCCAGCACCGCCATCGGCGAGGGCGTGGCCCTGCCCCATGCGCGACTGGAGGCGCTGGATACGATCCACGTCCTGTACCTGCGCCCGCAGGCACCCATGGCGTTTGCCGCCCCCGACCAGCAGCCGGTGCGCGATATCGTGGCGCTGCTGGTGCCCGCCCCGGCCGATCAGTTGCACCTGGACCTGCTGGGCGAAACCGCGCGGCTGTTCGCCGACCAGCGCTTTCGACAAGCCCTGCATGACTGTCGTGATGCGCATCAGGTCAAGCAACTGTTCGATTGCTGGTAGACCCGTAAGGCTTCAGGCCGGTACGCCCAGGATGATGTGCGATGCCTTGATCACCGCAGTGGCGTTGACACCCGGCGCCAGGCCCAATTCGTCCACGGCGTCCCGGGTGACGATGGAGTACACCCGGCTGCCACCGCTGAGTTCGACCACCACTTCGGCATTGACCGCCCCGTCAGTGACGCTGATGACCCGACCTTGCAGGCAGTTGCGGGCAGACAGACGAATGCCCTCGGCGTCGGTCATCAGCATCACCCAGGGTGCCTTGACCAGGGCCAGGGCCTCGGTACCCGGAGCGATCCCCAGGTTGCGCAGGCTTTGCAGGGTGACCACGGCCACCAGTTGTTCACCACCCTCCAGCGATAGCACGACCTCGGCGTTTACCGACCCCTCTTCGACCTGGCTCACCCGGCCTTTGAACACGTTGCGTGCACTGACTTTCATCGAAACTTCCTTTTGCTGACTTCAGGGTTAGGATTTCCGCGAAATGATCCGGGGCCACGCTATGTAGATGCAACCATAGCGTGGCGCCATCAACGCCCTGCCCCCTCTATCTGCTTGAGCTTCAGCACACGTCCTGCAAGTGGTCCATGAAGGTGCTGCCGCTGTAGGCCTCGCGGAACAATCCGGCCCGCACCAGCAGCGGTACCACCTGCTCGAGGAAGATATGCATGGAGCGGATCGAACCACCCGGTGCAGCGATGAAACCGTCCATGGCGCCGGCCTCGGCCCAGTCGACGATCTGTTCGAAGGCATCCTCGGCGGTGCCGATCACTTGCCAGTGGGCTGCGGAAATCACTTCCGGACGCAGCAACAACTCGTCCAGGCGCAAGGTCTCGCGCTCGATCAGCCGCCGCAACAGGTTGGCATGGGTCCGGCTGCCAGGATGTTCCGCCGGCGCCGGCAGATCCGCCGCGCCCACCCGGCGATCCAGCGGCCAGTCGCTGAGGTCCAGGCCAATGGTCTGCTTGATGGAGGCGAACTTGCGGCTGTTGTCCGGATTGCCGTGGGTCTGCATGAACAGCTGGCGAGCCTCTTCGCGGGTAGGCGCCAGGTACAGGCTCAGCCCCGGCAGCAGGCGAATATCCGCAGGGGCCCGGCCATGGCGTTCGGCGCGTCGGGACAGGTCGCGGCGCAGCTCCAGGGCGGCCTCCTGGTCGGGCGTCGGGGCGAACACCAGGTCGGCCACCGAAGCGGCGAAGTCCCGGCCGGTATCCGAGGCGCCAGCCTGGATCAACGGGATCCGTGGCCCGGGATAGGCCGGCAGGTTCAGCGGGCCACGCACCTTGAAATGCGCGCCCTGGTGATCCACCGGGTGCACCTTGGAGCGGTCGGCGTAACGGCCGTGCTCGCGGTCGATGAGCAGGGCTTCGCAGGGATAGCTGGCCCAGAGGTCGTGGACCAGCCGCGTGAATTCCGCGGCCCGGGCATAACGCTCATCGGCACTGGGCATCGCTTCAAGGCCGAAATTCTCGTGCCCCTGCAAGGCCGTGACGATGTTCCAGCCGGCGCGGCCGTTGCTCACCCAGTGCAGCGATTGCAGCTGGCGTGCCACTACATAGGGCGGGAAAAAGGTGGTGGACACCGTGGAGACCAGGCCGATGTGCCGGGTCTCCCGGGCCACCGCCGCCAGCAATACCGTGGGATCGAGGCTGGCGAATCCCGAACCGCTTTCCAGGCCTTCCAGGTTCAGGCAACTGACGTCCGGGCGGAATACGAAATCCAGGTGGGCGGCCTCCGAGCGCTTGGCGATGTCCACGGCGAAGTCGCTGCTGTAGATGCCTTCGATGTTGCTGTCCGGCTGGCGCCAGGCATCGCCGCTGAGCCAGGTGGGGGCCAGGGACATGCCGATATGCAGGCGTTTGCGATTACTCATCTGTTGCCAATCTCCTGTATGCGAATCAATGCCGGCGGCCCGGGCAGGCGCCGCCGGAGCCATCAGAAGGCGCCCTTGACGCCGATGCCGAGGGTGCGTGGTTGGGTCATGCTGGCTTCGGTGCCGCCGATGCCGCGGTTCTCTTGCATGTAGGTCGGGGACCGATCGTCGAACACGTTCTTCACGTAGCCGTAGAGCTGGACCTGGTCGTTGAAGCGATAGCTCATGCGCGCATCGGTGAGGGTGTAGGGCTTGACCGAGTAGCTGGAGGTGTTGGCCACGTCGGAGTAGTAGCCGTCCAGGTAACGGACCTGGGCGTTGAGGTTCAGGCGCTCGGTGATGTCCCAGCTGGGACCGAAGCTCAGGGTGTAGCCCGGCGACCGGGCGAACTCGTTGTGGGCGTAGCCGGCGTTGCTGGAGACCTTGTCGATGCGGGTACGCAACGTGCCGGCGCTGGCCTTGAGCCGCAGGTTGTCCAGCAGGCGGTAGTCGAAGTCCAGCTCCAGGCCGTAGGCGTGGGCCTTCTCGGCATTGATGGTGTACGACTGCGCCACCCCCGGGGAAATCACCACCGGGATGTTGTACTGGGCATCCTTGAAGTCCATGTAGAACAGGTTGGTGTTGATCAGCAACCGGTCGTCCAGCAGGCTCGCACGGCTGAACAGCTCATAGTTCCAGATCGACTCCTCCTTGAAGTAGGCCCACTGCCGAGTGCTCAGGTTCAACGACACGCCGCCGGGGTTGTAGCCACGGCTGACCAGGGCACCCACGGTCCACTGCGCGGTCGCGGCATAGGCCAGGGACACCTTGGGCAGCAGCGCCGAGAAGGTCTTGTCGTAGTTCAGCGCCCGAGGCGCCAGCACCGAGTTGCCCTCGCGCTCCACATGGTCCTGCTGGTAGCGCAGGCCGGTGCTCAGGGTCCACAGGTCGCTCAGGCGGTAGTGCAGCTCGCCGAAGATCCCGAGGTTGGTCTTGGTGTCATCGAAGATCGAACGGCCACGCAGGTTCAGGCTTTCATCGGTGCGGGTACGCGCGTAGTAGACACCCCCCATGCCGCTGAACACGTCCTGCTGCTCGCCGAAGCTCAGGCGGGTTTCGTTGGAACCGTTCTTCTGGCGGATATCCGCATCGCCCTCGCCCGCCGCCCCGGTGACCCGATGCACCGACGACAGCGAATACTGCGCCTGGTTGTGCAGCTTGAGGCCGTTGCCCAGTTCATAAGACACATCGAGGATGCTGGTGTTGGTGTCCTGCTCCCAGGACGGCATGGTGGTGGACCGGTGGTCGAGCTTGTGGAACGGCGCGGTGGCCGCTTCCTGGGTCGGCCGGTTGCTGTCGGTGTGGGAGAAAGTGAACTTGCTTTCCAGGCCGGGGATGTCCGTGGGCAGCCACAACAACTTGGCCCGGGCATTGAGGTTGCGAAAATCCTGGTCGGTCTTGCTGCCCTGGAAGCGTGGATTGTCGTAGTCGATGAAAGTATCGCGGGCCGAGTAATCCACCGCCAGGCGTCCGGCGAAGTCCTGGGCCAATGGCCCGGACACCGCCACCGAACTGCGGCGCGAATGATAGCTGCCGATCTCGGCCTGATAGGCCGCCTCGGGGATGAAGGTCGGGTCCTTGGTGTTGACGATGATCGCCCCGGCGATGGCATTGGCGCCCTGGGAGGTGGTCTGCGGACCACGGAAGACTTCGATGCTGTCGACGTCCCAGACCGAGGTCGCGCCGAAGAACATCTCGTTGTAGTTCAGGTAGTGACCGTCGAGGTTGATGGTGGCCCGTGGCACCGTGCCGCCCCAGAACACGTTCTGCCCGTTGTTCGGGCCCTGGGTGTCCTGGCCGCGAATGATCGGGGCGCCCACCGAATCGGTATAGATCACGTTGGGCGTGCCGTTGATCACCTCTGCCACCGACGCATCGCCGGTCTTGTGGCGATCGATCTCGGTGTCGGTGATCACCGACACCGACGACGCCGTGTTCTTCAGGTCGCGTTCGAGTTTTTCACCCGTGACCACCAGCGACTCCAGGGCCAGGCTGCCCTTCTGTTCGCCCTTGGCCTCTGTCTCGGCCAGCGCCGGGGGCGTCGCCAGCAGGCTCGACAAGGTGAGAACGCCAATACCGTGACTCAATGTGCGATGCGTAAGGGCCATCAAGGCCTCCCTCCAAATGAGAATGATCCTCTTTCACGATTAGGCTATCACGCTGATATCAAATTCCTCAATACAGAATTAATTCTGCTAAACGGAATGACCTGCACTCGCTCCCCCCGCTACATCCTGTCCCCGGGAGCGCCAGGGAACCGGTATCATGGGCACCGCCGCGCGGCCCCTGGCCTGCGCAACACATGCAGCCGGACAGTGGTGAGGAGACCAAGCCGTTGAACACTTCGCAGAACCCGCTGGATGACACCCAGGACCCGCCCTCGGAAAAACGCTCCGGGGTGATCCAGTCGGTTTCCATTGCCGCGCGCTTTCTCAATACCTTGGCCAATGCCGAGGGCGAGCTGGCCCTGGGGGAAGTCGCGCGCCGCACCGGTACCGGTGGCTCCACCGCGCACCGCTACCTGCAGAGCCTGGTCAAGGAAGGCCTGGCCAAGCAGGACCCGGCCAGCGGTCTGTACGACCTGGGGCCGGCGGCCTTGAGCATCGGGATCGGCGCGCTCAAGCGCATCGATGCGGTGGACATCGCGGCCCGGCACATGAAGACCCTGGCCCAGCGGCATGCGGCCAGCGGTGGCGTGGCGATCTGGACCGATCGCGGGCCGACCCTGGTGCGCTGGCATCGCAGCGCCTACTTCTCCATCAACCCGTTGGCCCTGGGGGACATCCTGCCCATCGACAACACCGCCTGCGGCCTGGTGTTCCAGGCCTTCCTGCCCAAGGCCGTGATCGAAGCCGCACGCAAGCAGCAGCCGGCGCACTTTCGCGGCTCGCCACCCTCCGCCGCGGTGCTGGAAGAAGTACGCCAGAAGCACTGGGCCGAGATGACCAGCCACCTGCTGTCCAACGTCACAGGGCAGGCTGCCCCGGTGTTCGATGCCCAGCAGGAAATCGTCTGTGTGATGACCACGGTCACCGACCTTGGGCAGTTGCAGAGCCCCGAGGATCGCCTGGCGCTGTTCCATGAAGCCAGCCTGGTGAACCAGGCCACGGGTGGCCGCATGGTCCCGCAGGCGCCGGTCGCCCCCCGTCGCTGAAACCTGCCTCAGGCCCCGGACGATAACGGGGCCGGCCCTGCCGCACGGCCCAGGGGCACCATCAGCGGCGTGCCACTGACCGGGTCGGCAATGATCACCGAAGGCAATCCGAACACCTCCTGCACCAGCGCCTCGGTGAAGATTCGTGCCGGCGCGCCCTGGGCGACGATGGCACCGTCCCGCAGGGCGATCAGGTGGCTGGCATATCGGCACGCCTGGTTCAGGTCGTGGAGCACTGCAACGATCGTGCGGCCCTGGCGATTGAGTTCGGCGAGCAGCTCCAGCAGTTCGATCTGATGGACGATGTCCAGGTAGGTGGTGGGCTCGTCCAGCAGCAGGATCGGGGTTTCCTGGGCCAGCACCATGGCGATCCATACCCGCTGGCGCTGGCCGCCGGAGAGTTCGTCCAGCAGGCGCTCGGCCAGCGCCTCGACCCGGGTTGCGACCATGGCCGCCAGGACCGCACGCTCATCATCGACCGACCACTGGCGCAGAAACGACTGGTGCGGATAACGCCCGCGGGCCACCAGTTCGGCCACGGTGATGCCGTCCGGTGCCAGGGCACTCTGCGGCAGCAATCCCAGGCGCCGGGCCACCTCCCTGGCGGGGAGCTGGCGAATGTCCTTGCCGTCGAGCACCACCTGGCCCCTGGCCGGCGCCAGCAACCGTGACAACGCCGCCAGCAGGGTCGACTTGCCACAGGCATTGGGACCGACGATCACAGTGAACGAACCGTCGGGAATGGTCAGGGCAAGGTCCTGGAAAATGACGCGTGCGTCGTGGCGCAACGTCACGGCATCGACATGCAGGCGATCAGTCATGGGGAGATGTTCCTTGGGGGCCGGGCGCGTGCGCCATTGCAATTGTGGAATTGATTCTACAATATGGAACGCATTGCATGAGAAGCATTATCATATGAATCCGTGATCCAGGCTTCGCCCCTCCTGCACAAACACCTGTGTTCCTCCACTCACCGCTCAACGGACCCCTGATGAACCCACGTCTCGTCAATCGGCTGCTCAGTGCGGCGGTCTTGGCCCTTTGCGGCCAAGTGACCTGCGCCACCGCCGCCACGCCTGCACGCATCGTCTCCACCAGCCCCAGCGTGACCGGAATCCTGCTGGCGATGGAGGCACCCCTGGTGGCCAGCGCTGCCACCACCCCCAGCCGCCTCACCGACTCGCGCGGGTTCTTTTCCCAGTGGGCTCCAGTGGCCGAGCAACGGGGCGTCCAGGTGCTGTACCGGAACCTGCAGTTCGATATCGAAGCCGTGATCGCCAGCGATCCCGACCTGCTGGTGTTGTCCGCCACCGGGGCCGACAGCGTGATCGCCCAGCGCAGCGAGCTGCAGGCCCAGGGCATCCGCACCCTGGTGGTGGACTACTCGAACCACAGCTGGCAGGACATCGCCACCGAACTGGGTCGTCATACCGGGCTTGAACGCCAGGCCCAGGCCGCGATCCAGCGCTTCGACGAGTACGCCGCACAGACCGCTGCCGCCATCAAGACCCCGGCGGGCCCGGTCAGCGTGGTGGGCTATAACATCGCAGGCAGCTATTCCATCGGCCGCCTGGACAGCCCCCAGGCGCGCCTGCTCAGTGCCTTGGGTTTCCGGGTCGCCCCCTTGCCCGAGGCCATGGCGGGGACAGTCACCCGCGCCTCGGACTTCCAGTTCATCTCCCGGGAAAACCTGCCCGCGGCCATCACCGGTGACAGCGTGTTCCTGCTCAGCGCGGACGATCGCGATGTGCAGGCGTTTCTCGCCGACCCGGTCCTGGCCAACCTGCCCGCGGTGATCAACAAGCGCGTGTATGCCCTGGGTCCGAGTTCGTTCCGCATCGACTACTACTCCGGACGCCAGATGATCGACACCGTCGCCGCGTCGTTTCGCTGAGCCATGGACCTGCTCGTCCAAGCCCCTGGCCCGGCACTGTCGCTTTCACGCCGGCACCGCAGGCGTCGCCGGGGCCTGCTGGCCGGCCTGGCGCTGCTCGCCGCCCTGGCCCTGCTGAGCCTGGCGATCGGCTCCCATGCCATTGCCCTGGAGGTGACCTGGCAAGCCCTGTATGCCAGCGATCCGACCAACAGCCAGCACCTGATCCTGCGTGAACTGCGCCTGCCACGCACCCTGGTTGCGCTGCTGGCCGGCATGGCGCTGGGCACGGCCGGGGCAGTGATGCAGGCCGTGACTCGCAACCCGCTGGCCGAACCCGGGCTGCTGGGCATCAATGCCGGGGCGGCGCTGGCGGTAATCATCGGCGTGGCGCTGGGGCAACTGACCAGCATGGCCCAGTACCTGGGGCTGGCCTTCTGTGGCGCCGGGCTGGCCGGGGCCCTGGTATTCCTGTTGGGCCGGGCCCATGAGACCGGGACCAACCCGGTGCGCCTGGTGCTGGCCGGAGCAGGCCTGTCGGTGATGCTCGCCGCATTGACCGGGATCATCGTGCTCAACTGCCCACCCGAAGTCTTCGATCATTTTCGCCACTGGGCCTCGGGCTCACTGTCCGCTACCGGCCTGGCCCTGCTGCCGGTCCCCGCCATAGCGGTCGCCTGCGGGCTGGGCATGGCCCTGGCCATTGGTCCGCGGCTCAATGCCTTGGCCCTGGGCCAGGAACTGGGCCGTGCATTGGGCGTGAACCTGCGCCTGACCTGGCTGCTGGCCTGCCTGGCGGTGATGCTGCTGGCAGGCGCGGCTACCGCCATGGCGGGCCCCATCGGGTTCATCGGACTGGTAGCGCCGCATCTGGCTCGGATGCTGGTGGGACCTGACTATCGCTGGATCCTGCCCTATTCGGCATTGCTGGCGGCGGGCCTGCTGCTGGCGGCCGATATGCTCGGACGAGTGCTGGTGGCCCCCCAGGAAATTGCTGCCGGGATCATCACCCTGTTGCTCGGTGGCCCGTGTTTCATCGTGTTGGTCAGGCGCTTTCGCCTGAGTCGCCTGTGATCCGCCGCCACGCCCTGCGCCTGGGCTCGCTGTCGATCCGCTGGCAGCCGCGGACACTGTGGGTCTGCTGCATCCTGGCAATGCTGGCGCTGCTGCTCTGGGCCCTGCTGCTGGGCAGCGGCAGCCTGGCGCTGTCCCCGGGCGAAGTCCTGGCCAGCCTCCTGGGCCAGGGCCAGGACCCGACCGCCCAGCGGGTCATCCAGCGAGTGCGCCTGCCCCGGACCCTGACCGCCACCCTGGTGGGCCTGGCCCTGGGCATGGCCGGCGCGATCTTTCAATCCATCTCACGCAATGCCCTGGGCTCGCCGGATGTGATCGGCTTCACCACCGGCGCCGCCAGCGGGGCCATCGTGCAGATCATGCTGTTCGATTCCGGCCCGCTGGCGACGGCCCTCGCCGCCCTGGTTGCCGGGCTTTGCACCGCGCTGGCGGTGCTGCTGCTGGCGCTCAAGGCAGGAACGGCCGGTGGTTATCGCCTGGTGCTGGTGGGGATCGGCGTCGGCGCCAGCCTCTCGGGCCTCAACAGCCTGCTGTTGGTGACCGGCAACCTGGACCAGGCGATGTTCGCGCAATTGTGGCTGGCCGGCTCGCTCAACACCCGCACCTGGTCCCATGTGACACCCGCCGCCATGGGCCTGCTGGCGATCGCGCCGATTGCGCTGTACCACGCCCGACGCATCAATCTGCTGGAGATGGGCGATGCCAGCGCGACCCAGTTGGGCGTGGCCGTGGAGCGCACGCGCCTGACGATGGTGCTGGCCGCCGTCGGCCTGACTGCCATCGCCACCGCCGCCGCAGGTCCCATCGCCTTCATTGCCCTGGCCGGCCCGCAACTGGCCCGACGCCTGACCCGCTCGGCCGAAGTGCCACTGCTCTCGGGCGCCTTGATGGGTGCCGTACTGCTGCTGGCGGCGGACCTGCTGAGCCAGCGCCTGGCACCCTACGCCAACCTGCCCATCGGCCTGATGACCGGATTGCTGGGCGGTTTCTACCTGCTGTGGCTGCTGGTGCGCAGCCGGCGCATCTGAGCCCGGCGCCGGCTGGCAACGCTGGACCCTACTGAAATGCCGTTCAGTTAAGCAAGGTGATCCCCTGTAGGAGCAGCCGGTCGACGCTCGATTGCTCGCGATGGTCGTTAACGGTAACGCGTGTTTACTGGATAAACGCGGCGCTCTGAAGACCATCGCGGGCAAGCCTCGCTCCTACCATTTCCTTAACTGAACAGCATTAGGACCCTACTGAGAGTTTTCCCTGACGAACCGCAGGTTGCGCGCCATGCTGCTGGTGAGCACCTGGCCGCCCTGTTCGAAGCGGATCACCCCCAGGTCGCTGGCGCTGAAACGCCCCGCCGTCAGCGGACGCATGGGGTAGGTCAACTCGCCGATGCGAATGTAGAGCTTGCCCTGCCGGGTGAAGACCTTGAGCTGCCCGGATGAGGTCTGCAGCCTGTACACCCCGACATACCGCTGGAGGTCCCGGGGCTTCCAGGGGGTGCCCAGCACATAGGTCGAGGCCGGGTTGTTGGAGACGATACGCGAGCCCTGGGTCGCCGCCAGATAGAGTGGAGTACCGTCATTGCCAGCCGCCATCAGGTGCTCGTTCAGCCTGGACAGCGGCATGCTGTCAGGGAACGTGTTGAGATTGAAATCATTGCCGGTGCGTTCCAGCTGGAACTGATGACCCGAGTCGTCAAGGTAGGTGCCGGCTACCAGGGTATCCAGCGGAGCCGGTGGCACGCCCTCGATGCTGGGCGGTGGCGGTGGGATGTCCTGATCCCGGGGTGGCCGGGGCGAACCCAGGACGACATCCAGCAACTGGTGGCCACGCTCGGCCGCCTCGGCATCGGCGCGGTTGCACAGCACCACCGTGGCCACATCGAGTTTCGGATACCAGGCGACGTCAGTGCTGTAGCCTGCCCAGCTGCCGCTGTGGGACACCTCGCTGAGCCCGCGATAACGGCGTGTAGCGATGCCCATGCCGTAGTAGCCGGGATCACCATCGAGCAGTGGCTCGGTCTCGCGCATCTTCTTCACCAGTGCCTTGCCCCCGACCTGCCCGGTGGACAGGTTGCGCATCCAGCGCATCAGGTCCACCACGGTGCTGTGCACCTGGCCGTCGCCGGTCTGCTCCCAGCGCACATCCACGAACCCGTAGGTCCTGGACTTGGGGTCCAGCTCGTAACTCTCGGCCAGGTTCGGCAGGTGCAGCGGATAGTGATCGACAATGCTCGAGCGGCTCATGCCCAGTGGCTTGAAGATATGGGCCTGGGAAAAGTTCTTCAGCGGCATTGCCGCAGCCCGCTCGACAATGCTGGAAAGCAGCAGGTAACCGCTGTTGCTGTAGCTGAACTCGGCGCCAGCCGGAAACATCGCAGCGTCCTGCTTGAACAGCATCTGCAACGCCTGCTGCTGGGTGAAACGCTCGGTATAGGTTATGCCCGCCAACTCCGCCAGCAGCATGTAGTCCTGCAGGCCCGAGGTGTGGTGCAGCAGATGACGGATCTTGATGGCCTGGGCATAGGCCGGCAGTTCCGGGATGAAGCGCCGGACCGGATCATCCAGGTTCAGCCGTCCCTGGGCCTGGAGCTGGAGCACGGCAAAGCCGGTGAACTGCTTGGACACCGAGGCCAGGTTGAAGAGCGTATCGGTGTTGATCGGCGCGCCGGTCTGCAGGTTGGCGATGCCGTAGCCGGCGCTCCAGATCACCTGCCCCTCGCGCATGACCCCGGCAGCGCAACCCGGCTGGTCAGCCTTCACATCATCGAACACCTTGTCGAACGCCGGGAGCGTCGTGGCATTGGCCAGCGACGCACTCCCCAGGGAAATCAGCAAGGTTGCAAGCATCGAGCGCATGGATGTCTTCCTCTGTCACGGATCGGTCCTTCGAGCTCCACGGGAGCTGGACAAGTATCGTGGCGAGGCATGTTGCGATCTGTGGCAAGTCGGTGACTTTCTGTGAACAAACGTGCAGGGCTGTGAACCGGAGCCTGGCCACCCGGGCCAGGCCTCAACGCAGCAGGCGCCGCAGACCGGCCTCGAAGGTGCTGGATCTACGGCGTCAGCTCTTCACTGGAAAACAGCGCCCGCGAGGTGCGGGCCTAGGGCCTGGGGGCAGGCAATGCCTGGCGTAGCAGGTCGAGCTTCTGCCCCTGGCTCAACTGTCGCCACTGTTCGTGCTGCACCGGCGGGAAGTCGCAATCGACATACTCCGGTGGTTCGGTACCCTCCCAGTAATCCATGTTCACGCTGGCGCACTGCCCACACCTGGGCTTGATCAGCAGGCTGAAGGGCTGGCCCTGGGAATCGGGATCGCAGGCCACGCCGAAGACCTTGCGCAGCAGATCCGCGCGGCGCACCGCGCTGACGCCCTGCCCTTGCAGCAGTTGTTCCAGCAAGGCATCGACTTCGCTGTAGATCGCATCGTGCGGCCCATCGAGGAACACCGTTTCCCCGCTGATGCTGCGCATCAGGAATTCGCCGTAGCTGCTGGGCATGACCTCGGGGGCCTTGAAGCGGTGACCGCAGTCGGCACAAACGTAGGTGTACAAATAAAACTTCATGGCTCTACCGGAGTGACTATCTGGGGAGTAAGGATTTCGTTGAAATTGTCCAGCACCGCCTGGTTGACCCCGCCAGGGTCACGCTCGGAACCGAAGCGGATCACATTGTAACCCTGGTCCCTGGCGTCCACGCCGATCTGCTGGGTCTTGGAAGTGATGGGACCACCGTTGTAGCCCCACTCCTTGGCGACGGCCGGATCGGTAAGGTCCAGGACCTTGGCCTTGCTGGCATCGACCTTGAAACGAATGCCATGGGTCGGCTTGACGCCATGGTGGGCCAGTTCGGCCAGCGGCGTGCTGGGGCTCTCGCCGACATAAAAAGCCGCGCCGAAACGGCTGTTGGGGTTGAGGTACTTCGGATCGATACCGCTGAGCACGCCGTCGATCTTCTTCGGGCTGTCAGTGACGTGAAATACCGAAACTTCTTCAGGTGGTGGCGGCCGCTTGCTCCCGGCCAGCTTCGGCCCCAGCCCCAGCAACAGCATGCCCGCCGCGCCTTGCAGCAGGTCGCGGTAACCCGGCCCAAGACGGTCGCCCAGATCGCCCAGCAACGCCATGCCGAGAAAGGCGGCACCGGTCACCGCAGCGAACCCGGCAAAGGCTGCAAGACCGGCGAAGGCCGCCAGGACGCCGGCGCCGATCAGTGCCCCCAATCCCAGCAACTCCAACCCGGTGTGCATCCAGCCTTCGAGGTCGAGGACAAACTCCACCTGCACGCTCGGACCACCGATCAGGGTGTTCTCGCTGCCGCTCTTGATATGCGCGCCACAGACCATCTTGCTTTGCAGCCGCGCGGCCGGCTTGCCGTTGATGGTGACCTTGGCGCTGCCTTCGGCTATCAGTACCGGGAACGGCCAGGGCGGATGATTGAACGGCAGGCCATTGCACGAGGAGGAACTGTCTTCGCCGGCGCGCATTGCCTGGCGCCGGTTGATATAGACATTGAAGCTGCCTTGCACCAGTACCCCCGTCGTGGGTTCGGGCAAGTTGAAAATAGTGCTCAGGCCCTTGACGATCTGGAACATCGAAAGGCCGCCGGCAGCGATCGAACCGGCGAGGATCACCGCCGCTACCCCTCCGGTGGCCGCCGTGGCGGCGATGATCGCCGCGCCGATCACGGCACCCGCCACTGCCCCGGCCACCATCGCCGCCAACCCGAAGCCGTGGGCGATTTCGTCTCCCAGGCGTGCTGCTGCCAGTGCATCCATTGCGCTTATCCGACTCCCTTGCTGAATCTCCTGCCAGGCTCCCGAGACGAGCCCCGGGCAGAGCCTGGTGCTACTGCGCACATCGGAACACCCGGCAATGGAAAAATTCAGGCGCCGGCTCGAAAAAACCGCCCCAAGCTATGGATTGGCCAACAACGGCGACACCGGCGGCACCTCATGCCGGACATCATGGGTATTGGCGACGAAGTCTTCCTTGCGCAGCACCACCAGGGCCAGCAACGAGGCGACCCCGGTCGCCACGTAGAAATACCAGGGCGCGGTGATGTCGCCGGTGACCTTGATCAGCCAGGTGGAGATCAGCGGCGCACTGCCGCCGAAGGCCGCCACCGGAATGTTGTAGGCCACCGCGATGCCGGTGGAGCGGATGCGGGTCGGCAACAGCTCGCTCATCAGCGCGTAGGTCGACGATGCGTAGAGCCCGAACAGGATCGCCACCGCCATCAACGGCCAGAACAGCGTGGCCGGCGTGGCGCCGGGGGCGACCTTGAAGAACCAGTACATGGCCAGCGTCGCCAGGGTACCGATCACCATCAGGAACGGCTTGCGCCCGTAGCGATCCGTGAAGGCACCTCCGAAAGGCATGACCAGTGCCGCCGAAAGGCTGGCGACAAACACGTAGAGCAAGGTGGTGCCACTGTCGAACTTGAGGGTATTGGACATGTAGGTCGAGGCGAACGTCAGCACCAGGTAGAAGATCGAGCTGTGCAGGGTGATGATGAAAAACACCAGGGCAATGGCGCGTTTCCACTGCCAGACTTCGCGCAGCGGCGCCTTGGAGGTCTGGCCGGCCTCGACCAGGGCCAGGAACTCGGGGCTGTCCTCCAGTTTCAGGCGGATGTACAGCGAGATGAGCCCCAGCGGCCCGGCGATCAGGAACGGGATACGCCAGCCCCAGTCCTGCATCAGTTCGGCGCCCAGGGTCCAGGTCATCCCATTGGCCACGGCGCCCCCCAGCAGCAGGCCAAGCACGGCCGTGACCATCAGCCAGCAGGTGGCGAAGCCACGACGCCCCGGGCCGGCGTATTCGGAAATGAAACTGGTGATGGTGCCGATCTCGCCTCCGGCGGAGAACCCCTGCACGCAGCGGATCAGTATCAGCAGCACCGGCGCGGCGATGCCAATGCTGGCGTAGGTCGGCAGCAGGCCCAGCAGGCAGGTGGAGCCGGACATCATCACCAGCACCGTGATCAGCGTCTTGCGCCGACCGATCTTGTCGGCCAGGGGGCCGAAGCACAAACCGCCCAGGGGACGGATGAAGAAGCTCAGGGCAAAGGCGGCAAAGCTCGCCAGCAGGCTGCTGGTAGGGTCGTCGGAGACAAAGAAGGCCTTGCCGATGTACAGGGCCAGGAAACCGTAGACGCCATAGTCGTACCACTCGATCAAATGACCGGAAGTAGCGCCGATAAAGGCCCGACGCCGCTGGCGTCGGGAGTTGGAAAGTGGCACACCCATGCTGGGGACTCCTGTCGTAGTGCTATCCATGAAAAACGGTGTTTCAGAGGTTGGTCAGGGACTGGGAAGGGTCCTTGAGCCACTGGCGCAAGCGGGTCTTGAGAATCTTGCCGTAGCTGTTCTTGGGCAGCTCGGTACAGAACAGGTACTTCTTCGGTTTCTTGAACGAGGCCATGCAGGTCAGAAACCACTGGTTGAGCGCCTGGGCATCGAGGCTGTCAGCTGAGCGCAGCACCACGAAGGCCACCACCGACTCGCCCCACTCGGCGTCGGCCTCCCCCACGACACACGCCTCGAACACCTCGGGATGCTGCATCAGCACTTCTTCGACTTCACGCGGGTAGATGTTGCTGCCGCCGGAAATGATCACGTCCTTGCAGCGGTCGGTGAGGCTCAGGTAGCCCTGCTCGTCGAGAAAGCCGATATCGCCGGTACGCAGCCAGCCGTCGACCAGGGCGGCCTGGGTCGCTTGCGGATTGTCCCAATAGCCCTGCATCACTGGCGCGCCGCGCACTGCGATCTCCCCGGGCTCACCGGGAGCCAGGGGTTGGCCCGCGGCATCCACCACCCGGACCTCGACGCACGCCTGGGCCCGTCCGACCGACGCGGCGATGCCCGGCCAGTCTGCATGGGCTCGATCGGCGATGGTCTCGCGGGACAGCGCGGTGATGGTCATCGGACATTCGCCCTGGCCGTAGATCTGCACCAGGCGCGGACCGAAGGTATCGAGGGCCTGGGCCAGGTCTGCCAGGTACATCGGCCCTCCACCATAGACGATGGTCTTGATCCCCTGCCCGTCATACCCCTGTCGCCGGGCCTCCTCCACCATGCGCTTGACCATGGTCGGCGCGGCGAACAGGCTGACCTGGCCCAGGCCCTGCGCCAGCTCGAACAGCTCCTGCGCCTGGAACCCGCGGGACACCGGTACCACATGCCGGGCGCCACAGCGCACATGGATGAAGTTGTACAGCCCGGCGCCGTGGGACAGCGGCGCGGCATAGACCACGGCATCACCAGCGGCCACCGGATCGACATCCAGCGGATAGCACAGGGACATGGCCAGCAGATTGCCGTGGGACAGCATCACCCCCTTGGACCGCCCGGTGGTGCCCGAGGTATAGAACAGCCAGGCCAGGTCGCTGTCCTGCCGAGGGTGCGGCTCCAGCAGTTCCTCTCCCGGTACCGGCACGAACGTGCCCAACGCGGGCGTCGCCAGCTCGCGGCAGCCGGGCGGCAACTCTGTGCCCTCGAAAACCCGGCCGTCATCGGTGTAGATCAGCCGCGCTCCGGCATTACCGGCAATCCAGGCGGCTTCCAGGGCGTGCAGCTTGCTGTTGATCGGCACCGCCACCGCGCCGCTCCACCAGATGGCATACAGCAGTTCGAGATAACCGCAGCTGTTGTTCATCAACAGCGCCACCCGCTCGCCGGGCGCGATGCCAAATCCGTGGCGCAGTTGCAGGGCTCGGGCCCGCGCCTGCACAGCGAACGTCTGGTAGTCGGCGACCCGCCGCAGCCCCTCGAACAACGCCGCACGCCGTGGCCAACGCTGGGCCGCGTCGAGCAGCCAATGGGCGATATTCACTTCAGGTCCTCACGGCTTGCAGGACGCTGGCGTAGTTGGCCACCGCCATGCCGCCCATGTTGAACAGCAGGCCGAACTCGGCATGGGGCACGCCCAGGCCGATGGGCTCACCCACCAGTTGGGCAAAACCCAGGGCGTGCATCGACACGCCGGTGGCTCCCACCGGGTGCCCCTTGGCCTTGAGCCCGCCGGACAGGTTCACCGGCAGGCGTCCGCCCGGTCGCACGATGCCATCGTCGATGGCCCGGTGCCCCTCGCCCTTGGGCGCCAGGCCCATGGCTTCATAGATCAGCAGTTCGGCGATGGTGAAGCAGTCATGGACCTCGGCGAAGCTCAGGTCGCCAAGGGTCACCCCCGCCTCGCGCAGCGCACCGTGGATAGCCCGTTGCGGCCCCTCGAAGGCCAGTACATCGCGACTCGCCATGGGCAGGAAGTCGTTGACCTGGGTCATGGCACGAATCGCCACCTGGCGGCGCATCGAACGGGCGCGCTGCGGCGAAGCCAGGATGATCGCCGCGGCGCCGTCGCTGATCAGCGAGCAGTCGGTCAGGCGCAGCGGCGGTGCGATCAGCGGGTTGCTCTGGGAGACGCTGTTGCAGTGTTCGAAGTCCATCACCCGGTGCATCTGCGCCAGGGGGTTGGCCATGGCGTTGGCGTGGTTCTTCACCGCGATTGCCGCCATCGAGGCCAAGGGGCTGTGGTAACGCTCGGTGTACTGCTGCGCCACCTGGCCGAACAACTGGGCGAAGCTCAGGCCGGCCTCCCGGGGATCGTTCTGGTAGCCGGCACCGGACAAGGCCCGGGTCACTTCGGCCGTGCTGTTGCTGGTCATCTTCTCCGCGCCCACCACCAGCACCAGTTCGGCGGCGCCACTGCGGATCGCGTTGATCCCGGCCTGGATCGCCGCCGAGCCGGAAGCGCAGGCGTTTTCACAGCGGGTGGCCGGCTTGAGGCGCAATTGGGGGTCGGCCTGGAGCATCAGCGAAGCGGGAAAGCCGTCGGGCACCAGGCCGGAGTTGAAGTGCCCGAGAAACAGCGCGTCGATTTCAGCCGCGTCGATGGCTGCATCCGCCAGGGCATCGCGGGTGACCTTGACGATCAGGCCCTCCAGATTCAGGCCTTCCAGGCGACCAAAAGGGCTGTGGGCTGCAGCGACAATGGATACGGAATCGTGAGTCATGGTGATTTTCTTCTGTCCTTGAAGCGTGGATTCCATAGAATGTTCCAGCGCCCTGCCCCAGGCTAGTTGGGGCAACTACCTACGGCAGTACGTAGTCCCCACCCCCAGGGAAAGGCGCCCATGAACCCGAGGCAGGATGCCCAATGACCCTACATGCCCAACCACTTCAGGACCTCGAGCGCCTGGCTTTCCAGGTTTCCCCCGCTGCGCAGCTGATCACCGGGCACCGCCGGATACTCGATTGCAACCGCGCCTTCGTCCGCCTGTTCGGCTACGAACGCGAACACCTGCGCGATCACCTGACCCTGCTGCTATACCCCTCGCACGCCGACTACCAGAGCATTGGCGAGCGCAGCGAACATTGCCTGCGCAGCGGTCCCAGCGACTCCTACAGCGACGAGCGCTTCATGCAGCATCGCAACGGCGAGGTGTTCTGGGCCCGGGCCCACGGTTTTTCCCTGACCCCCGAGGATCCGTTCGAGCTGATGGTCTGGCATTTCGAGCGCCTGGACCGCCAGCCTGCGCCGATGATCCGCTTGACCCCTCGGGAGCGGGAGATCTCCCTGCATATCGTTAACGGCCTGACCTGCAAGGAAGTGGCGCGCAAACTGGGCATCTCCCATCGCACCGTGGAGGTGCATCGCGCCCGGCTGATGAAGAAACTTCAGGCCAAGAACAGCGCGGAGCTGGTCTCGAAGATCATCTTCATCAGTTGAGTCTCTAGGCCAGCATGTCGCTGGCGCTGATGCGCAGCAACTGCAGCGGACCGACCCTTGCCCCTTCCACCGTGCCACCCTCCGTGAGGATCCGGTTGACCGCATCCATCTCGGCACTGCGGTCGGCGATCATCCGGTAAGTGTCGCGTGGCAACTCGTCGGTGAACCCCTGCTCGACGGTCCAGTAGGCCAGGGTCAGCGCAGCGGTGAAGTAATGCTGGCTGGAGACCGGGATCTGCACTTCTTCATCGTTGTCGTCATAGGCGATGAAATGTCCGACGAAGGACGCCACGCCCAAGCGCTTGAGCATGGGCCAGCTCAGCGCCGCAGGCACGAAGGCGTTGAGCTTCTCGGCAACGATTGGCGAATGGCCGCGCTCCTGCAGCAATTCGACGATCCGGTCTTCATCGGCCTCGGGGTGGGCCTCCAAGACTCTCACGGCATCGAGCACCGCCTGGTGGGCGGTTTCATGATCGACGTCGGGAGAACAATGGGCGCAATCTGGCGGGCAGGTATCGGTCATGGGAGGTCGAAGGTCCATATCGGTCGTGGAAAACGGGCAGCAGGGTAACCCCGCGCCTACCCGGGCGCTAGCCCGGTGTCAGTCGACTGCAGCGCTCAGCAGGTCGCTTGCGCAAACGCGCAACACCTTCAAGGGCCCGAGCGTGCCACCCTCTACGCTCACGTCCTGGGCCAGGGCCTTGTTGACGGCGTTGATCTCGGCACTGCGCCCCATGACACGTTCATAGACCTGCTGCGACAAGTCTTCGCTGTAACCGTGCTCCAGGGTGCAATAGGCCAGCTTCAAGGCAGCGATGAAGTAGGCCTGGCTGGCAATCGGAATGTGCACTTCTTCATCGTTGTCGTCATAAGCGATGAAGTAGCCACCGAAAGTCTCCACCCCCAGGCGCTTGAGCACCGGCCAGCCCAGGGCTGTAGGCACGAAGACATTGAGCTTTTCAGCCACGATCGGCGAGTAGCCACCCTCCTGCAGCAGGTCGACGATCCGGTCTTCATCGGCCCCGGGGTGGGCGGCCATGATGCGCAGGGTGTCGAGTACGGCCCGATGGGCGCTGTCGTGATCGGTGCAGGAACAAGGAGAGCAGTCTGGCGAGCGGGTATCAGTCACGGGAGTCGAAGGTCCATGTCGGTCTCGGAAAACGGGCGGCAGGGTAACCCCATGACCACCCGGATTCCAGCTTTGTATCGGCCTTGCTCCTTCTGGCGCCGCTACTTGATCACCAGCGGGTTGACCGGTGCCCCACTGCCACCGACGATCTTCAACGGCGCGGCGGTGTAGAGAAAGGTCCATTGACCATCCGCCGCGCAGTCCTCGGCCAGGTCCTCCAGCAGCACGATCTCGGTGAAGGCGATCCCCAGGTTGCGCATCAGCGCGCAATGCAACGGGATCTGCACCCCTGACCGCGGATCGGTGATCACCTCGTTGGCGATGGTGTCGGTCACCAGGTTGGGGATCTGCAGGTCGTTGAACCAGTCCACCAGTTCGCGGCTGTAGGTCAGCCCCGGCTCCACCAGGTCCTTGAAGAACTCGGTCTTGCCGTACTCGTAGAAGGCCCCCATGGAACCGGTGCGGATGATCAGGATGTCGCGTTTCTCGATGGTCACGCCCTGGGCCCGGGCAGCGGCCATCAGGTCCAGGTGGTCGAAGGTCTCGCCACGCCCCAGGTACTTCTTGCCCCGATGGCGAGCCATGTCGATCAGCACCGCGCGCCCCGCCACTCCCCGCTCGGCAATCGGCAGCACGCTGGCCTTGGCCATGCCGCCCACCGTGGTCCCGGCGTCGTAGCCGTTCCATAGCTGATTGTCGTACCAGGCATGACCCAGGGCGTCGTACTGGGTCGAGCCTTGCAACTGCATGAAGATCACATCGTCGCAGTACTCGGCGCCACCACTCATCGATGGCTGCTTGCCGGCCTGGTAGTGGCTGCGGTCCAGGGTGTTGAAGCGCATCGAGGGATTGCGCGCCGGCCACATCGGGTCGCCACCGGGGTGGCCGATCTGCACTTGCAGGGTGAAGGTCTTGCCCTGGCGCACCGCAGCAACACCGCGCAGCACTTCGGCCTGCTGCAAGTAGTTGAGCGCGCCGACCTCGTCGTCAGGCCCCCACTTGCCCCAGTTCTTGGGCAGGCCTTCGAGGAGCCTGGCGATGTCGGGCTGGTTGTTGTGGTCGGTCCCGCACATATCGATTGCACTCCGTAGCTTGCTTGGGTTGAGACAGCGACGCCTTCTATACACAAGGTTCGCCATCGAATTCAAGGTCAGCCTGGGGAGTGGAAGCACACCCTGAGGGTGCTCGTCATGAGTTCGGCAAGCGCCTTCAACGTCCGGAAAAACGCAAGCGCGACAGTTGGCGCAAGTCGCCTTCCAGGTAGTAGTCGTTGCTCCAGCGGTCATCCGTGGCCAGGGGCTGGACCTGCTTGAGCGCCAGTTGCCGGGCGAAGTAGCGGAACCGGTAATGCTCATAGAAACGCAGCAGTTCCAGGCCATAGCGGTCCGCCAGGTCGGTGTCGCCACGAATGATCAGGAAGTTCTCGTCGTTGTTGCGACTGGCACCGGCGCTGAGGTTGTGGCTGCCGCTGATGATCACCGGGGCATCGCTGGTGAAATCGGTGACCACCGCCTTGGTGTGCACCAGCAGGTTGCCTTTCTGGCCCTTGAGGCCCTCCTTGAGCCACCCTTCCAGGCCATTGTTGAGCAAGGCGGTGGCGGCGAACTCGGCCGTGCGGTCGGCATGGAAACCGGTGATGCGGCTGGCGGTGTTCTGCAGGCCGTAGCGCAGGACATCGTCGTGGGGCTGGCCGAGCAAGGCGTCGAGAATCCTGTCGGGCAAGGCGAAGGCCGTGACGAACAGCAGGTCGCGGCGAGCACCGTCGATGATTCGGACGAATTCGTCGAGGTCGCCCTCGCCACTGCGCGGGGAGAAACCGGCGAACAGCGGCGCCCCGGGCTGCATGGGGTTGTCGCGGGTCAGCCACTGGCGCGTGGCGCCGACGTCCGTCGGCGCTGCCCAGATCTGCTCGAAGACATGCAGGTAGCGACCGGCGATGTCCGGGTGATCCAGGTAGTGCACCACGTTGGCCTGGCGGTAGACGCCATTGGCAGTGAAGTTGGTGCTGCCGCAAAGCACGGCGACGGGTTGGCGCTGGCCGGCGGCATCGAGGCGAGCGAGGACGATGAATTTGTCGTGGAAGATGGCATGGGTCACCCGCCCGCGCTTGTTGGCCTCGGGCAGATGCTGCAGGCTGGCCTGGTTCTGTGCGGTGTCATCATCACCAGGGCCGGCGTGGTAGAGCACGCGTATCTGGGCACCTCGATCGAAGGCCGCGTTGACCGCCTCGACGATAGCCGGCAACTGGTACTCGTAGATGGCGATGTCCAGGCACCAATTGGCATCGACGGCCCGTTGGATAAACCCCAGCAGTTGCCCCAGGAGGCCGTTCTCCAGCCACTGTCGGGGCGCATCCGGCCAGGCCTCGATCGGTAGATTGCGGTTGGCACTGAGCAGGCTGTCCAGCTCGGGGAACTTGCGCGAGAACGCCTGGCTGGCGGCCACTGCGCGATTGAAGATTACTCGTTGCCCGGGAGGCAGGCCGTTATCGGCCGTGATGCCCAGCTGCAACATCTCTCCCAGCTGCGGCGCCGCGGCGCTGCCATAGACCAGGTACACCCGGTAGTTGAGGGTGGCACCGGGGTGGACCGCGTAGTCGGCCCAGCGAAATTTCTGCAGCGGCGCCTGGTCGCTGGGGGTGGCGTTGTACTGGGGAAAGGTATGGGCCTTGCCGGGAAAGGTCAGGCTGTTGAACAGGAACAGCCAGGGTTTGTCGCCGGTCTGTTTCTCGATGGCGAAACCCAGCAAGCCCTGGCGTCGGCTGGCGTCCAGGTCCATGGCCAGTAGCACGCCGTTGGTCCCGGCGTAGGCCTTGACCCGAAAATCGTCCTTGTCGTTGTGCACCAGTACCCGCATGGCATCGCTCCCTTGGATGGCGCAGGCAGTTTAGCCGCTACTGCCGGCTGCGCACGGCTCGGCACGAGTCGCCAGGGTTGCCTGGTGCAACGCGGTGCTGGTGTTGCGGGCGCTGCGCGCCCGTACGCAGCCTCGCCCGCTCGGCAGCGGCAACAGGGCTCGGGACGAGCCACAGGGCTTGAGGTATTACAGGTCGATATGGTGGTAGTCGGCGCCCAGGCGCTGGGCCAGTTCCCGGGCACGGCCCAGGCGGATCGGGCCACGCTCGATGTCCAGCAGCAGGGTCGGGCAATTCAGGCCCTGCGCCGACGGCAGGGTTTTCAGGCGACCATCGGTGATCAGCAAAACTCGCTGCTGCTCCGCCGGCAAGCGACGTTGACGCTGCTCCAGCCATCGACCGGCTTCGACCAGGGCCTGGGACAGCGGCGTACCACCGCCGGCGCCAAGGTCATCGAGCCAGTGCCGCAGGTCCCTGGAAGCCTTCAGGCCCTGGACCTGCCAGCTCGGAGCCCGGCCACTGGCGGTCAGCAAGGCCAATCGCGCCCGTTGCCGGTAGGCGTCGTCGAACAGTTGCGCCAGCAGGCCCTTGGCATCGCTCAGGGCATGGTGGCGGCGAGTGGACGCCGAGGCGTCGACGATCACCAGCCACAGCTCATGGGGCGTTCGACTGCGCAGGCGCCAGCGCAATTCCTCGTAACGTCGCGGGCGCCCCTTGAGCAAGGTGCCTGGCCAATCGATGCTGCCTGCGTTCGCGGCCCGACTGCGGCCCTGACGACCACGGTCCAGTTGCCCCGCCCGGGGCTTGGCATCCGCCCCCGAGTCAGGCCGGGGACGGATGCCTAGGGCTTTTTTGGCCAGTTGGGCACTGCTCGACGGGCGCCGGTGGGCAACGCCTGGGCGGGCATTTCGCCCCACTGGCCCGCACCTTCGCTGGCGTCCTGCTGCGAACCGGACTGCTGCGGCGCTGGCGGCTGGGGCGGTTGCGCCGATGCAGCAGGTGGCTGACCACGTCGGTGGCGCAAGGCGAACTCCGCCACCGCGTCGATATCCTCCTCGGCAATGGCCGCTGCCCCGCGCCAGGCGGCATGGGCCCGGGCGGCCCGCAGCCAGACCAGGTCGGCCCGCAAGCCATCGACCCCGGCGGCGAAACAACGCTCGGTGATCTGCGCCAGGGCCTGGTCATCCAGGGCAATGCGCTCCAGGCCCTCCCGCGCCTGCCGGCAACGCTGGCGCAGGTCGGCCTGGGCCTGGGCCCACTGCAGGCAGAAACCCTCTGGGTCGCTGTCGAAATCCAGGCGCCGACGGATGATCTGCCCGCGCTCCCGGGGCGGCACCTGGCCGCTCAAGGCGACGTTGAGACCGAAACGGTCGAGCAACTGCGGACGCAACTCGCCCTCCTCCGGGTTCATGGTGCCGATCAGGACGAACTTCGCCGAATGCCGGTGGGAAATGCCATCGCGCTCGATCAGGTTGGTCCCGCTCGCGGCCACGTCCAGCAGCAGGTCCACCAGGTGATCGGGCAGCAGATTGACTTCATCGACATACAACACCCCGCCGTCAGCCTTGGCCAGGACCCCCGGGGAGAACTGTGCCCGCCCTTCGCCCAACGCTGCATCCAGGTCCAGGGTGCCCACCAGGCGCTCTTCGGTGGCCCCCAAAGGCAAGGTGACGAACTGCCCGCTGGCCAGGAGATCCGCCAGCCCCCGGGCCAGGGTCGACTTGGCCATGCCGCGCGGCCCCTCGATCAGCACGCCGCCAATCTTCGGGTCGATGGCGGTCAGGCACAGGGCCAGCTTCAGGTCATCGGCGCCGACCACGGCGGACAAGGGGAAATGTGGGGTGTCGCTCATCAGTGGATCTCGCTCGGGTCGGGGGTGTCCCGGAGGACGCTTTCGCGAGCAAGCTCGCTCCTACAACGGCAATGCGATACCTGCAGGAGCGAGCTTGCTCGCGATCGAATGCGCGGCACTCGCCGCCTCAGGAATCTTCTTCTATATCCAGCAGCAGGTTTTCCAGGGCCTCGCGGTACGCCCCGGGCTCTTGCCACAGACCACGCTGCTGGGCCTCCAGCAGGCGCTCGGTCATGTCGCGCAGGGCATGGGGATTATGCTGGCGAACGAACTCGCGGGTCGAGTCGTCCAGCAGGTAGGCATCGGCCAGCAAGGCGTACTGGTGGTCATCGATCAGCTCGGTGGTGGCATCGAAAGCGAACAGGTTGTCCAGGGTCGCAGCCATCTCGAATGCGCCCTTGTAGCCATGGCGCTTGACCCCCTCGATCCATTTCGGGTTGACCGCGCGGGAGCGGATCACTCGGTTCAGTTCTTCCTTGAGGGTGCGGATCTTCGGCAGGTCGGGCTGGCTGTGATCACCGTGATAACTGGCCGCCTTGGCGCCGCCAAGGCTCTCCACCGCCGCCAGCATGCCGCCCTGGAACTGGTAGTAGTCGTTGGAATCCAGCAGGTCGTGCTCGCGATTGTCCTGGTTCTGCAGCACTGCCTGCACGCGACTCAGGCGCGTGGCGAACTGCTCGCGGGCGGCAGTGCCTTCATCGCTGCCGCCATAGGCGTAACCGCCCCAATTCAGGTAGACCTCGGCCAGGTCATCGCGGCTCTGCCACAGCCGACCGTCGATGGCGCCCTGGACCCCGGCGCCGTAGGCCCCGGGCTTGGCGCCGAAGATCCGCCAGCCGGCCTGACGCATGGCCTCATCAGGTTCCAGGCCCGCGGCCTGCAAGGCTTCACGCTCGGCGCGCACCCGAGCCGCCAGGGGGTTCATGTCGGCCGGTTCGTCCAGGGCCGCCACCGCCTGCACCGCCGCGTCGAACAGCCGGATCAGGTTGGCGAAGGCGTCACGGAAGAACCCGGAGATGCGCAGGGTCACGTCGACCCGCGGGCGGTCCAGCAGGCCCAGGGGCAGGATCTCGAAGTCGTCGACCCGCTGGCTGCCGGTGGCCCAGACCGGACGCACGCCCATCAGGGCCATGGCCTGGGCGATGTCGTCGCCACCGGTACGCATCGTAGCCGTGCCCCACACGGACAGGCCCAGTTGCAGCAGGTGATCGCCGTGATCCTGCAGGTGGCGCTCGAGGATCAGGTTGGCCGACTGGAAACCGATGCGCCAGGCGGTGGTGGTGGGCAGGTTGCGCACATCCACCGAGTAGAAGTTGCGGCCAGTGGGCAGCACGTCCAGGCGCCCGCGACTGGGGGCACCGCTGGGGCCGGCCGGCACGAACCGCCCGTCCAGGGCATCCAGCAGGCCGCGCATTTCCGCCGGCCCGCAAGCGTCCAGGCGGGGTGCCACCACCTCGCGCAGGCCGGTAATGATGTGCTGCACCGACTCCCAGCCGGGTTCCTCTAGCTGCGCCACCGGGCCTTGCAAGGCGGCCTCGATCAAGCGCCCGGCGTAGATTTCCAGGCGTTCGCGCACATCACCGGCGGTACGCCACAGGGCGTCGCTGAGCTGCTGCAAGGCCTGTGGCCGGCGTCCGGTCCAGGGCTCGGCCAAGGCACAGTCCAGCGGATCGAAACCCAGCTCGAACGCCTTGGCCAGGGCCCGCAGCAGGCTGGCGTGCTGGCCCTTGCCATCGCCCCGGGGAATGCGCAACAGGGCCAGCAGCGTGTCGAGACGCAAGCGGCCCTCCGGCGATTCGCCGAACACATGCAGGCCATCGCGGATCTGCGACTCCTTGAGATCGCACAGGTAGGTGTCCAGCCGTGGCAGCCAGATAGCGGCATCGGCATCGCCCTCCAGCGGCCCGTCCAACTGCAATTCGCGGTCGATCTGGGTTTCGCGCACCAGGCGCAGGATGTCCCGTTGCAGCTCGCGGGCACGGCGCGGGTCCAGCAGCTGGGCTTCGTAGTATTCGTCGGCCAGCAGCTCCAGGTTGCGCAGCGGGCCATAGGTTTCGGCACGGGTCAGGGGTGGCATCAGGTGATCGATGATCACCGCCTGGGTGCGACGCTTGGCCTGGGCCCCCTCCCCCGGGTCGTTGACGATGAACGGATAGATATTCGGCAATGGTCCGAGCAGTGCATCCGGCCAGCAGTTCTCGGAAAGCCCCACGCCCTTGCCCGGCAGCCACTCCAGATTGCCGTGCTTGCCGACGTGGATCACCCCATGGGCGCCATAGACCTGGCGCAACCAGAAGTAGAACGCCAGGTAGGCATGGGGCGGCACCAGGTCCGGGTCGTGGTAGACCGCGCTGGGATCGACCTGATACCCCCGGGCCGGCTGGATGCCGATGAAGGTCAGGCCCATGCGCAGGCCGGCAATCATCAGTCGCCCATTGCGGAACATCGGATCCTGCTCCGGCCTGCCCCAACGTTCCAGCACCGCTTGGCGGTTGGCCTCGGGCAACGCCTGGAACAGGCGCAGGTAGTCGTCCAGGGCCAGGCTCTGCTGGCAGGGCCGCTGGTCTAGGCTGTCCAGGTCGTTGCTGACGCCACCGAGCAATTGCTGGATCAGCTCGGTGCCGCTGGCCGGCAGCTCGCCAGGCAGCGGATAACCCTCGGCCTGCAGGGCCTTGAGGATGTTCAATGCAGCTGCCGGGGTGTCCAGGCCCACGCCGTTGCCGATGCGTCCATCGCGAGTCGGGTAGTTGGCCAGGACCAGGGCGATGCGCTTCTGGCTGTTGTCCAGGCGCCCCAGCTCGATCCAGTGGCGCGCCAGCCGGGCAACGAAGTCCATGCGTTCGGGCTGGCCACGGTAGCAGACCACGTCCGACTGGCTGCGCTCGCTGCGCCAGGCCAGGTCCTTGAAACTGATGGGCCGGCTGATGATCCGGCCGTCCAGCTCCGGCAAGGCGATGTGCATGGCCAGGTCCCGAGGTCCCAGGCCCTGCTCGCTGGCCTGCCAGCCCGGCTCGTTGTCCTGGGCGCAGATGGCCTGGATCACCGGGACATTGCGGCGAAATGGCCGCAAGTGTGGAGCCTCGGGGCTGGACTGGGCAAACCCGGTGGTGTTGAGGATCACCCCGGCACCGGTTTGCTCCAGCCAGTCTTCCACCTGCGCCAGGCAGTCGGGTTCCTTGAGGCTGGCCACGGCGATCGGCAAGGGGTTGAGGCCCGCAGCCTGCAGCCGCTGGCAGAACAGGTCGATGAACGCCGTATTGGCCGCCTGCAAGTGCGAGCGGTAGAACAGCAGGCCCGCCACCGCCTGACCGGGCTGCCAGTCGGTTTGCCAGTCGGCCAGGCAGGCCTGGCTCTTGTGCGGATGATAGAGCGCCGTGCGCGCCAGGGCCTGCGGCTCGTTCCAGGGGTAATCGCGCCCCAGCAGGCCGCTGGCCAGGCAATGGTAGAAATTCAATGCATTGTCACGCCCGCCCTGGCGCAGGAACTGCCAGAGGCGATCGCGCTCGACCACCGATACCGTGCTCAGGCCACTGAGCTCCGGGTCCGGACGGTCGTCCCCAGGCACCAGGATCAGCTGCACCCCGCGCTGGGACAATTCCACTAGCCGCTCGACGCCATAACGCCAGTAGGCGATGCCGCCGTGCAGGGAAATCAGGATGACCTTGGCGTGCTGCAGCACCTGGTCCACATACAGGTCCACCGAGGCGTGGTTCTGCACCTGCATCGGGTTGGCCAGGCGCAAGCTGGGGTAGTCCGCGGGCAGTTGCTCCGCGGCCTCGGCCAGCAGCGCCAGGCTGGAGTCGCCGCTGCACAGGATCACCAGCTCGGCGGGGGTTTGTCCAAGGTCGGCAATGTTGTCATCCGACACGAATCCGCCGGGCTGGGTCCTGAGCAGGTGCACGGGTCAGGCGCCGAGGGCGGCGCGCAGTTGCGCTTCCAGCAGGGCCGCATCCAGCTCCTGGCCGATCAGTACCAGGCGCGTGGCCCGGGCTTCATCAGCGCTCCACTTGCGGTCGAAATGCTTGTCGAAACGGGTGCCTACGCCCTGGATCAGCAGGCGCATCGGCTTGCCGGGAATTGCCGCGAAACCCTTGACCCGCAGGATGCCGTGCTTGACCACCAGTTGGGTCAGGGCATCGAGCAGCAGGCTCTCGTCGGCCTCGGGCAACTCGATGGAGATCGAGTCGAAGGCGTCGTGGTCATGGTCGTCGTGATCGTCATCGCCGTCGTGGTGATGGTCGTGGTGGCTGTGGCGGCCGTCGATGTGTTCCTCGGAACCGGCACCCAGGCCCAGCAGCACGTCCAGCGGCAGGCGACCGCTGCTGGCTTCGATGACCTTGACCGCCGGCGGCAGCTCCTCGGCCACTTCCAGGCGGACCTTGGCCAGGTCTTCGGGGCTGATCAGGTCGGTCTTGTTGAGGATCACCAGGTCGGCGCTGGACAGCTGGTCGGCGAACAGTTCGTGCAGGGGCGATTCGTGGTCGAGGTTGGGGTCGAGCTTGCGCTGGGCATCCACCTGGTCCGGGAAGGCGGCGAAGGTGCCAGCGGCGACGGCCGGGCTGTCGACCACGGTGATCACCGCGTCGACGGTGCAGGCGCTGCGGATCTCCGGCCACTGGAAGGCTTGCACCAGAGGCTTGGGCAAGGCCAGGCCGCTGGTTTCGATGAGGATATGGTCCAGGTCGCCACGGCGCGCCACCAGCTCGCGCATCACCGGGAAGAACTCTTCCTGCACGGTGCAGCACAGGCAACCGTTGGCCAGCTCGTAGACTCGGCCGCTGGCCTCTTCCTCGGTGCAGCCGATGGAGCACTGCTTGAGGATCTCGCCGTCGATGCCCAGTTCGCCGAATTCATTGACGATCACCGCGATACGACGCCCCTGGGCGTTGTCCAGCATGTGCCGCAGCAATGTGGTCTTGCCCGAGCCCAGGAAGCCGGTGACGATGGTGACGGGAAGTTTGGCCAGTGTTTTCATCGGATGCCCTTTGGCGAAGGTGGCGGGCATGCGGGACGACAAGCACGGCACAGGGCTCGTACTGATTTCGCCACCGGATCACCCCGCCCGGTTGTAGTGAGAATCTGGGTCGAGGCAGGTCTCCTGGCTGGGGGCTTGTCAGTCATGGACTGACATTTCCTGTGCCTTCCCACCGGCGTCGTGGACGCCAGGCAGTGGCCTTGCAGGAATGAAACCCTCCACAGTTGCGGGGGCAGCCGCGGCTTCTACCGCGTTCCCGTCTTAGCTTCGACCACTGGCCGAAGAACCTCGAAGGCGCAAGGCTACGCAGAGCGTACAGGGCGGTCAATGCGCATGTGTGGCCAAGGCCACGCCAGCCGGCAATTGACGACGCTCCCCTGCCCATGATTTGCTACACAACTTGTTACGGGTGCCCTTCACAGGGTGAAACGGGAAACCGGTGAATCACGCGCTTGCCAGCCGTGACCAGTCCGGTGCTGCCCCCGCAACGGTAAGCGAGCGAAGTGTCAGATCCACTGTGCCCCTGGGCATGGGAAGGTGACACTTGCCGGCACGGCCCAAAGGCCGGCCCCTCGCAAGCCCGGAGACCGGCCCGCAATACACGAATGACAAACCCGCGGTGGGCGGGCGCTGTTGCAAACCCTGCGTGGCTGTCACGCGGGGTTTTCTTGCGCCGCTTCCCGCTGACAAACCCAAGGGGACGCGCCATGTCGACCATCAGCAGCACCAGCCATTCCGCCAGCAGCACCACCACCCTGAGCCAACGCCTGGTGGCCGCCATCGGTGCCTCGATCCTCGGCGCCTGCCTGGTGTACTTCGCCGGTTTCTCGCACATCGAGGCCGTGCACAACGCGGCCCACGATACCCGCCACAGCGCCGCCTTCCCTTGCCACTGAGGCCTGCCCGATGATCAAGCGTATTGCGCAAACCGCAGGGTTCACCGGACTGCTGGCCGCCTTGCTGCTGACCCTGCTGCAGAGCTTCTGGGTCGCCCCGTTGATTCTCCAGGCGGAAACCTACGAGAAAGCCCCGGCCACCGAGGAAGTCCATGAACACGCTCCGGGCGCCATGGCGGGCCACGTCCATGACGAAGAGGCCTGGGAGCCGGAAGACGGTTGGCAGCGAGTGCTGTCCACCACGGGCGGCAACCTGGTGGTCGCCGTCGGTTTCGCCCTGATGCTGGCCGGCCTCTACACCCTGCGCGCCCCAAGCCGCACCTCCCAGGGCCTGCTCTGGGGCCTGGCCGGCTACGCGACCTTCTGCCTGGCCCCCACCCTGGGCTTGCCGCCTGAACTGCCCGGCACTGCCGCCGCCGACCTGGCCCAACGCCAGATCTGGTGGGTAGGCGCCGCAGCCTCCACCGCCACGGGCATTGCCTTGATCGTGTTCGCCGGCAATTGGCTGCTCAAATTGCTGGGCGCCGCCATTATCGCCGTGCCCCACGTGCTCGGCGCACCGCAGCCGGAAGTGCACTCGATGTTGGCTCCGGAGGCACTGGAGGCACAGTTCAAGATCGCTTCGCAGTTGACCAATGCCGCCTTCTGGCTGGCCCTGGGTCTGATCAGCGCCTGGCTGTTCCGGCGCAAGGGCGAGGACGGCCATCAGGCATGACATCCAGGGGCGTAGCGCCGGCCCTGGTGGTCGGCCTGGGCTGCCGCAAGGGCTGCCCGGCCAGCACCCTGCGCGCCCTGCTGGACCAGGTATTGCGAGAAAATGGCCTGGCCCTGCAGCAAGTGCAGGCCCTGGCCAGCATCGACCTGAAGCAGGATGAACCGGGCCTGCTGGCCTTGGCACAACAGCTGTCGCTGCGGTTGACTTGTTTCAGCAGCGCCCAGCTGGCCCCCTACAGCCCGCGCCTGAGCCACAGGTCCCAGGTTGCCTTCGAGCGCACCGGCTGCTATGGCGTCGCTGAAAGCGCCGCCCTGGCCATGGCCGAAACCCTGCAAGGGGAGCCGGCACGACTCCTGGTCCCCCGGCAAAAGCACCCCCAGGCGACCCTGGCATTGGCCGTTTGCCCGTAGAATCCCGATAATCCCCGCCTTCGATCATGAGCATTCTTCATCTGAAGCCCTGCTCCGGCCCCTTTTTCACAGGACACAGCCATGACTGTCTACTTCATCGGCGCCGGCCCCGGCGATCCCGAACTGATCACCGTCAAGGGCCAACGCCTGATCCACCGCTGTCCGGTAATCATCTACGCCGGTTCCCTGGTCCCCCAGGCGGTGCTAGACGGGCACAGTGCGGTGCGGGTGATCAACAGCGCCGAACTGCACCTGGAGCAGATCATCGAAGTTATGCGCCAAGCCCACGCCCAGGGCCAGGATGTGGCCCGGGTGCATTCCGGCGACCCGAGCCTGTATGGCGCCATCGGTGAACAGATCCGCTGCCTGCGGGAGCTGGGCATTGCTTTCGAGATCGTTCCCGGGGTTACTGCCACCGCCGCCTGCGCCGCCTTGCTGGGGGCCGAACTGACCCTGCCGGATGTTTCCCAGAGCGTGATCCTCACCCGTTACGCGGACAAGACGAGCATGCCTGCCGGGGAAGAATTCGCCAGCCTGGCAGCCCATGGCGCGACCATGGCCATCCATCTGGGCGTCAACCATCTGGAACGCATCGTCGCCGAACTCCTGCCCCATTACGGCATCGACTGCCCGATCGCCGTGGTGCACCGGGCCACCTGGCCGGACCAGGACTGGGTCGTGGGCACCTTGGCGGACATCCAGGCAAAGGTCGCGGCCAAGGGCTTTCGGCGCACCGCGCTGATCCTGGTGGGCCGGGTACTGGCCACCGATGCGTTCAGCGAATCATCGCTGTACCGCGCCGGGCACGCGCACCTCTATCGCCCCTGACCCACTTGCTCAGCCCCAGGGGCCTTGCTCCAGGCATAAAAAAACGGCGCTCACGGGGCGCCGTTTTTTTGGGTCGCAGCGAACGCCTTAGTAGTAGGCGTTTTCTTTCTGCGTATGGTCAGTGACGTCGCGCACGCCCTTGAGTTCGGGGATACGCTCGAGCAGGGTGCGCTCGATGCCTTCCTTCAAGGTCACGTCGGCCTGCCCGCAACCCTGGCAGCCGCCACCGAACTGCAGGACGGCGATGCCGTCCTCGACCACTTCGATCAGGCTGACCTGGCCGCCGTGGCTGGCCAGTCCCGGGTTGATCTCGGTTTGCAGGTAGTAGTTGATGCGCTCGTTGATCGGGCTGTCGGCATTGACCATCGGCACCTTGGCATTGGGCGCCTTGATGGTCAGCTGGCCGCCCATGCGATCGGTGGCGTAGTCGACGACCGCGTCATCGAGGAAACCTTCGCTGAAGGCGTCGATGTAGGCGGTGAAACTCTTGAGACCCAGGGCCTTGTCCTCGGGCTTTTCTTCGCCCGGCTTGCAATAGGCGATGCAAGTCTCGGCGTACTGGGTCCCTGGCTGGGTAATGAAGATGCGGATGCCAATCCCCGGGGTGTTCTGCTTGGAAAGCAGATCAGCCAGATAATCGTGGGCGGCGTCGGTAATGGTTATGGCGCTCATGGTGGTTCCTCGCAGACGTGGGCGCAGTTTACGCCAATCGACGTCGCTGAAAAAGTCCTAGTATTTTTGTCGGGATAGACCTTGGTATGAAGCGCCCCCCGGGATACCTGGGCATCCCGGGGGGCACGACAGCTCTACCTCAGAGGTTTTCGTAGCGATTCATGTCCATGACCCCGGCCTCCACCGGGTCGGTTTCCTTCAAGTAGCGAGTCTGGTCGTGGAAGTACTGCCAGAACTGCGGATGGCTGCGCCGGATGCCCCAACGCTCGACGACCTTTTCAAATCCTGCGGCATCCCGCGCCTCCTGCATGGCCGCGACGAATTCCGGCACCTGCTCGGCCGGGACGTCGAACATGAAGTTCGGATAGCTGCCGAGAATGCCCGGGAAGATGGTCAGGGTGTCCAGGCCCGGCTGGTAGCGCAACGACTCGCCCAGCATGAAGGCCACGTTACTGTGGGCACGGTTGCGCAGCACGCTGTAGAACTCGCGCTTGCCCCCCGGCGTCTGGACCCTCAGCAAGGTGGCTTCGGGCATTTGCTCGATGACCTTCAGCCCCGCCGCCGGACGCGACGCCAAACGGCTCAGGGCCTGCTCGGCGTCCTGCAATGCCGGGTCGATGTTGGGGCGCGAGCAATAGGCGCTGTCGCATCGGTTGATCGGGTCCGGCTTGGCATTGAGCTCGCCATAACGGGCCAGAAGCTGGTTGGCGAAATCCTTCTTCGGGTCCTTGGCGTCCAGCCTCAGGGCGCTGCGCTTGCTGTCGTCGATGGACTCGTAATCCAGCCACATCTTGAACTTGCCGCTGTTCTGGTACCAATCATCGAGAAAGTCCTCGCGGGTGCCGGCGGGCATCAGGCGCAGGAAGTTCTGCTCGGCGCCGTTGCGAATCAGGTCGAAGTACAAGCGGGTCTGGGCCTGGTGCGAGACGTTGCCGAACACGTCGAAGTTCACCGCCAGCTGGTAATAGGTGCGCTCCAGCAATGGATAGTCGAACAGCCACATCGTCTGCGGAATCTCGCCGATCAGGCCCTTGGTCACCGAGGCACTGTCGAAGTGGCGGAAGATGCTCAGCAGCGCGTTGTCATTGCCGGCCCACAGGGTCGACCAGCTCGGCGCCGGCGAATCGGCATAGGAGTCACGGCGCAGGGCCTCGTACTCATTGCGCTTGTCCCGGTAGGACAGCCACAGGCTGAGCACGCTGCCAACGTCGTCGTTCTGCCCGGGCATCGCCAGCAGCGGTGTGGCCTGGCCGCGATAAGCCGGATCGGTGATGTACAGGTCATGTTCCGGGGCCTGGAACAAGGCCCAGAAGTTGTCGCGGATCACATCGGTGGCAATCTGCCCGCGGCACACCGGCCCGCGGATGAAGGTACGTACGAAGTATTCGGCGTTATCCAGCATGAACTGGTAGCGGGCCTTGGCCGGAATCGCCTCGAAGGTCTCGAACGGGTTGGCCCGGCGCCCCGGCCCATAGCCCGGCAACGCATTGACCTGCCAATCGCCGCTGTAGAACAGGGTCTTGACCCGGGCCATCTTCGCCGCGCCCAGCGGGTAGGTGATGTGGGTCTTGTGCACGATCACCCCTTGCACCGGCCAGAGGCGGTAGTACACCTGGGTGCCGGGGTCGTCATTGGGGCGCCGGGTATTGATCAGGTCGATGGGCTGGCCGCTGGGGGTACGCGAACGCACCCACTGGAAGAAATGCCCCGGCTCGCCGCCTTCGAAGTAGATGTGGGCCAGAAACCAGTGTTCGTAGAGCCAGCGCGCCACCAGGCTTTCCCTGGCGCCCGGGGCATTGAGCAGGTTTTCCCACTGGACTACCTGCAGGCTTTCCCTGGCACTGGGGGTCAGGCCCTGTTCATCGATCGGCGCGCCGGAGGCCAGCCAGCGCTGCAGCGTCTGGTATTGCTGGTCGGTCAGGCCGGTCACGGCCAGGGGCATGCCTTCCCTGGGATGGCTGCTGGCGTAGCCGTCGAACTCCACGGGCTGCGGGCACATGTTTTCCCGGCCCAGGCCCAGGACGATCTCGCTGGGCAGCTTGGCATTGGGTTGCAGCGGCGTGCGATGCCCCAACTCCAGCATCCGCGCCATCAGCGCCGCCTGGCTGCCCTGGGCATCGAGCACCGAGTAGAAGCCCTGGCGCTGCCAGGCTGCCTTGCCGCTGGCGTCATAGAACAGCCGGGTCGGGGCCTGGGCCTTGCTGCGCTCGCCGTCGTACACCGGGGCTTTGGAAGCGCCGCGGGCGGCGCCTTCACCGCTGCCCAGGTTGAGCTGGCAGGCCGAGTCGTAGCAGGCGTGGCAGGCCACGCACTTTTCGGTGAAGATCGGCTGGATGTCGCGGGTGTAGGAAATCGTCGGCGCCGGACCTTGCGCCATGCACACTGAACTCAATAGCAGCAGCACGCTGCTGACGGCAAAACGATACGGCATGTCCCTGGTCCCGAAAGTAAAAAACGTCGCGATTCTACCGATCCATTCGGCGAACCAACATGAACGATATTCATGCAAAACCGGCGCATGCTGCAGATCCATGCAGGTTTGCTATGATTCACGCCCTCCGCAATGGCCCTACCAGGTAGCTCCCATGTCCGACCGCAGTGCTCGCCTCCACGCTCTCCAGCAAGCCCTCAAGGAGCGTATCCTGATTCTCGATGGCGGCATGGGGACCATGATCCAGAGCTACAAGCTCGAGGAACGGGACTACCGTGGCGAGCGCTTCGCCGACTGGCCCAGCGACGTCAAGGGCAACAACGATCTGCTGGTGCTGACCCGTCCGGACGTGATCGGGGCCATCGAGAAGGCCTATCTGGATGCCGGCGCCGACATTCTCGAGACCAACACCTTCAACGCCACCCAGGTGTCCCAGGCCGACTACGGCATGGAGGCGCTGGTCTACGAACTGAACGTAGAAGGCGCACGCCTGGCCCGCAAGGTGGCCGATGCGAAAACCCTGGAAACCCCCAACAGGCCGCGTTTCGTCGCGGGCGTTCTGGGCCCGACCAGCCGCACCTGTTCGATCTCCCCCGACGTCAACGACCCGGGCTATCGCAATGTCACCTTCGACGAACTGGTACAGAACTACATCGAAGCTACTCGCGGCCTGATCGAGGGCGGCGCCGACCTGATCCTGATCGAGACCATCTTCGACACCCTCAACGCCAAGGCGGCGATCTTTGCCGTACAGCAGGTGTTCGAAGAGGACAACGTCGAACTGCCGATCATGATCTCCGGCACCATCACCGACGCCTCCGGCCGTACCCTGTCCGGCCAGACCACCGAGGCATTCTGGAACTCGGTGCGCCACGCCAATCCGATCTCCGTGGGCCTGAACTGCGCCCTGGGTGCCAAGGACCTGCGTCCGTACCTGGAAGAATTGTCGACCAAGGCCGACACCCATGTGTCCGCGCACCCCAACGCCGGCCTGCCCAACGCCTTCGGCGAGTACGACGAGACTCCCGCCGAGATGGCCGCGGTGGTCGAGGAGTTCGCCGCCAGCGGGTTCCTCAACATCATCGGCGGCTGCTGTGGCACCACCCCGCCACACATCCAGGCCATCGCCGAGGCGGTGAGCAGGCACAAGCCCCGGGCGATTCCGGAGATCCCCAAGGCCTGCCGCCTGTCGGGCCTGGAGCCGTTCACCATCGATCGCCAGTCGCTGTTCGTCAACGTTGGCGAACGCACGAACATCACCGGTTCGGCCAAGTTCGCCCGCCTGATCCGCGAAGAGAACTACACCGAGGCCCTGGAAGTCGCCTTGCAGCAGGTCGAGGCTGGCGCCCAGGTGATCGACATCAACATGGACGAAGGGATGCTCGACTCCCAGGCCGCCATGGTGCGTTTCCTCAACATGATCGCCGGCGAGCCCGACATCTCCCGGGTGCCGATCATGATCGACTCCTCCAAGTGGGAGGTGATCGAAGCCGGCCTCAAGTGCATCCAGGGCAAGGGCATCGTCAACTCGATCTCGATGAAGGAAGGCGTCGAGCAATTCAAGCACCACGCCCGCCTGTGCAAGCGCTACGGTGCCGCCGTGGTGGTGATGGCCTTCGACGAAGTCGGCCAGGCCGACACCGCCGCACGCAAGCGCGAGATCTGCAAACGCAGCTACGACATCCTCGTCAACGAAGTGGGTTTCCCGCCGGAAGACATCATCTTCGACCCGAACATCTTCGCCGTAGCCACCGGCATCGAGGAGCACAACAACTACGCCGTGGACTTCATCGAAGCCTGCGCCTACATCCGCGACCACCTGCCCTACGCCCTGTCGAGCGGCGGCGTGTCCAACGTGTCGTTCTCGTTCCGCGGCAACAACCCGGTGCGCGAGGCGATCCACTCGGTGTTCCTCTACCACGCGATCCAGAACGGCCTGACCATGGGCATCGTCAACGCCGGCCAGCTGGAAATCTATGACGAGATCCCGCCGGCCCTGCGCGAGAGGGTCGAGGACGTGGTGCTCAACCGCACCCCGCACGGTACCGACGCCCTGCTGGCCATCGCCGACGATTACAAAGGCGGCGGCGCAATCAAGGAAGTGGAAAACGAGGAATGGCGCTCGCTGCCGGTCGGCAAGCGCCTGGAACACGCGCTGGTCAAGGGCATCACCGCCTATATCGTCGAAGACACCGAGGAATGCCGGCAGCAGGCCGCACGCCCGATCGAGGTCATCGAAGGCCCGCTGATGAGCGGGATGAACGTAGTCGGCGACCTGTTCGGGGCCGGCAAGATGTTCCTGCCGCAGGTGGTCAAGTCGGCGCGGGTGATGAAGCAGGCCGTGGCCCACCTGATCCCGTTCATCGAAGCCGAGAAAGGCGACAAGCCGGAGGCCAAGGGCAAGATTCTCATGGCCACGGTCAAGGGCGACGTGCATGACATTGGCAAGAACATCGTCGGCGTGGTGCTCGGTTGCAACGGCTACGACATCGTCGACATGGGGGTGATGGTTCCCGCAGAGAAGATCCTGCAGACCGCCCGCGACGAGAAGTGCGACATCATCGGCCTATCCGGCCTGATCACCCCGTCGCTGGACGAGATGGTCCACGTCGCCCGCGAAATGCAGCGCCAGGATTTCCACCTGCCCTTGATGATTGGCGGCGCCACGACGTCGAAAGCCCACACGGCGGTGAAAATCGAGCCCAAGTACAGCAACGACGCGGTGATCTACGTCACCGATGCCTCCCGTGCGGTAGGCGTGGCCACCCAGTTACTGTCCAAGGAACTCAAGCCAGGCTTCGTCGACAAGACCCGCCAGGAATACGTGGAAGTGCGCGAGCGCACCGCCAACCGCAGTGCCCGCACCGAGCGCTTGAGCTACGCCCAGGCAATCGCCGCCAAGCCGCAGCATGACTGGGCGGCCTACCAGGCCACGGCCCCGGCCTTCACGGGCGTCAAGGTGCTGGACAACATCGACTTGCGCGCACTGGCCGAATACATCGACTGGACCCCGTTCTTCATTTCCTGGGACCTGGCCGGCAAGTTTCCGCGCATCCTCGAGGACGAAGTGGTGGGTGAAGCCGCCACCGCGCTGTACCAGGATGCCCGCGAGATGCTCGACAAGCTGATCGACGAGAAGCTCATCAGCGCCCGGGCGATCTTCGGTTTCTGGCCGGCCAACCAGGTCAACCATGACGACATCGAGGTCTACGGCGACCACGGCGAGACCCTGGCCACCCTGCACCACCTGCGCCAGCAGATCATCAAGCCCGACGGCAAACCCAACCTGTCCCTGGCCGATTTCGTCGCGCCCAAGGACAGCGGCGTGACCGATTACGTCGGTGGTTTCATCACCACCGCCGGCATCGGTGCCGAGGAAGTGGCCAAGGCCTACCAGGACAAGGGCGACGACTACAACTCGATCATGGTCAAGGCCCTGGCCGACCGCCTGGCCGAAGCCTGCGCCGAATGGCTGCACGAACAGGTGCGCAAGGAGCACTGGGGTTATGCCCGTGACGAGCACCTGAGCAACGAGGCCCTGATCAAGGAGCAGTACAGCGGTATCCGCCCTGCCCCGGGTTATCCGGCGTGTCCGGATCACACCGAGAAGAGCACCCTGTTCGCCCTGCTCGACCCTGCGGCCAGCGAAGGCAAGGCCGGGCGCAGCGGGGTATTCCTCACCGAGCATTTCGCCATGTTCCCGGCGGCAGCCGTCAGCGGCTGGTACTTCGCCCACCCTCAGGCGCAGTATTTCGCGGTGGGCAAGGTCGACAAGGACCAGGTCCAGAGCTACACCGAGCGCAAGGGCCAGGACCTGGCCGTGAGCGAACGCTGGCTGGCCCCGAACCTGGGCTACGACAACTGATCGGTAGCGTTCATGCGGGGGTGCCTGGCACCCCCTGATGCCCGCCGGGATTGTCTATGCTCTGTTGACACCAAACCGTGTCGAGGGATTTATGGACGATCCAAACAACAACCAGCCACCGACCTTCCTGCAAATGCTGCAAAGCGTGCTGGCGGCAGCCTTCGGCGTACAAAGCGGAAAAAACCGCGCCCGCGACTTCACCCATGGCAAGCCCAGTCACTTCATCGCGCTGGGCATTCTGTTCACCACCCTGTTCGTCCTGGTGCTCCTGGGCATCGCCAAGTTGGCGATGCACCTGGCGGGGGTCTGAAGCGCTAGTGCAGCAGCAATTGCAGGCCGAAGGGGTAGTGATAGCCCTCCGGCTTGCCCTGGGCGGACAAGGCGCGAAAATTCACCCGAACCCCCGCCCGGTCGCCCAGGCGCAGCAACTGCTGCGCCTGGCCCGGCGTCAGCGGCTGCAATAACGGCAGACGCCAATCCGGCCCGCCCTGGCGCCGGGTGTCGAGGCCGAGCGCATCGTCGTGGAACGTCACCAGGGCCCAACCACCCAGGGTGAAGTGCCCGGCAACCAATACCGACAATTGCCCATCGATCAATGCCTGCAAGGCTTGCGGTGAACTGTTGAGCCCGCTGAACAGCAGGTCCTTGCCCGGCTTGCGTCCCAGTTCGCGAGCCGCGCTCATGGCACCCAGGGCCATTTCGTCATTGGCCGACCAGACCAGCTGGGTTTGCGGATAACGACGCAGCAACTGCTGGGCCTGGCGATAAGCCCGCTCGCGACTCCATTCGCCATAGACCAATTGACGCAAGTGCACCTGCGGGTACTCGGCCAGGGCCCGACGCAAGCCCTGTTCACGCTGCTGTGCCGCAGGGGTGACCTTGAGGCCGGAAAAGGCCAGCAGTTCGATGCTCTGCCCCGGAGCCAGCGGCCCATGCTGGCGCAAAAGCTCCTTGAGCATCAGGTAGCCGGCTTCTTCGTCATTGCCCAGCATGCTGCCGATCCAGTCGGAATACTTGTGCTGGCTCTGGCTGATCAGGTCACGCTGATCCTGGGTCAGCGCACTGTTGACGATGAACAGCTTGATCCCCGTGCCCTGGGACAAACGCAGGATCTGCGGCGCGATGTACTGTTCGTTCACCAGCATCAGGTAATCTGGCCGATGCTCGCTCTGGATCACCTGCCGCGCTTGCTCGAGGGTCCTGCCGGCATCACGCTCGGCATAAAGAATGCGCAAGTCCATGCCCAGGTCGCGCGCGGCGGCCTGCATGAAATGCGAATAGCTGACCCAGAAGATTTCCGTCGAATTGCCGGGATTGAGAAACACCACCGATGTCGCCTGAGCCACACTCCAGAACGGCAGGCTTACCCACAGCACGCACTTGCACAACAGCTTGAACATCGCGAAAAGAGCCCCAGAATGATCCCAGGCAGTATAACTGGCAAGATGCTGGCCAATAACGGTAAATTGTCGAAACTGTCCGACAATCCAGGCTCTGCGGAAGTTTTCTACTACTGGTGACTGACCCAGAACACGGCCGTACCCACGACCAGAATGATCAGAAAAAGAATGGCCCAAGCATCAACGCTACTGTCACTTTTCCTAGCTTTGGTTGGATGGCTCATAGCATCGCCTCTAGTGGATTTTATCGGTGACTGCTCAAAGACTCGTCCACAGTTAAGCCCATCATTTCCCACACCACAAATGTGGATACTGATAGACCCCTACCGTTAGTCGTTTTGGTTCTTTTCATATACTCAAACATCACTTTTGCGCATAACCGCAAACTGGTATCGTTCGGCCGCTCCGATGGGAGTGCGCGGCCGTGCGCGCAGATTTGCTTACGTGGGTGGTGTTGAGCGTCAACGAAGGCACGACGAGGTGAAACCGGCGAGAGCCGCGATCGACTCCAGTCAAAGCGCCCTGATGAACCTGTTCACCGCAGTATTTGCCGAGTGCGCTTGCAAGCCACCTGTAGCCTGAGAACTGGACCTATATGTACGTATACGACGAGTACGATCAGCGGATCATCGAGGACCGCGTCAAGCAGTTCCGTGATCAGACCCGACGCTATCTGGCAGGCGAGCTGAGCGAAGAAGAATTCCGCCCCCTGCGCCTGCAGAACGGGCTTTATATCCAACGTTTTGCCCCGATGCTGCGGGTCGCCGTGCCTTACGGCCAGTTGAACTCGCGCCAGGCCCGGATGATGGCCAAGATCGCCCGGGACTACGACAAGGGCTACGCGCACATCAGCACCCGGCAGAACGTACAGTTCAACTGGCCGGCCCTGGAAGACGTCCCGCAAATCCTCGCCGAGCTGGCCACTGTGCAGATGCATGCCATCCAGACCAGCGGCAACTGCCTGCGCAACGTCACTACCGATCAGTTCGCCGGAGTAGCCGCGGACGAACTGGTGGACCCCCGCCCCTGGTGCGAGATCGTCCGCCAGTGGACCACCTTCCACCCGGAATTCGCCTACCTGCCGCGCAAGTTCAAGATCGCCATCAACGGCTCGACCGCTGATCGCGCAGCCATCGAAGTCCACGACATCGGCCTGGAGCCGGTGCACAACGCCGCCGGCGAGCTGGGCTTCCGGGTGCTGGTGGGTGGTGGCCTGGGTCGCACCCCGGTGGTCGGCGCCTTCATCAACGAGTTCCTGCCGTGGCAGGACCTGCTGAGCTACCTCGACGCCATCCTGCGGGTCTACAACCGCTATGGCCGGCGCGACAACAAGTACAAGGCGCGGATCAAGATCCTGGTCAAGGCCCTGACGCCCGAAGTGTTCGCCGAGAAGGTCGATGCCGAGATGGTCCACCTGCGTGGCGGCCAGACCACCCTGACCGAGGCCGAAGTGCATCGCGTAGCCCGGCACTTCGTCGATCCGGACTACAAGACCCTGGACAACCAGGATGCGGCCCTGGCCGCCCTGGACCAGGAGCATCCGGGCTTCGCCCGCTGGCGCACGCGCAACACCCTGGCCCACAAGAAGCCGGGTTATGTCGCCGTGAGCCTGTCGCTCAAGCCTACCGGCGTGGCGCCAGGGGATGTCACCGACAAGCAGTTCGATGCCATCGCCGACCTGGCCGACCGCTACAGCTTCGGCCTGCTGCGCACCTCCCACGAGCAGAACGTGATCCTCGCCGACGTCGAGCAGAGCCAGCTGTTCACCCTGTGGGGCGAACTGCGGGAAAACGGCTTCGCCACGCCGAACATCGGCTTGCTGACCGACATCATCTGCTGCCCGGGTGGCGACTTCTGCTCCCTGGCCAACGCCAAGTCGATCCCGATCGCCGAATCCATCCAGCGCCGTTTCGACGACCTGGACTACCTGTTCGACATCGGTGAGCTGGACCTCAACATCTCCGGTTGCATGAACGCCTGTGGCCACCACCATGTGGGCCACATCGGCATCCTCGGCGTCGACAAGAAAGGCGAAGAGTTCTACCAGGTATCCCTGGGTGGCAGCGCCAGTCGCGATGCCAGCCTGGGCAAGATCCTCGGCCCGTCCTTCGCCCAGGACGACATGCCCGACGTGATCTCCAAGCTGATCGACGTGTACGTGGAACAGCGTACCGAGGACGAGCGCTTCATCGACACCTATCAACGTATTGGCATCGACCTCTTCAAGGAGCGCGTCTATGCAGCGAATCATTAAGAACAACGAAGTCGTCGACGAAACCTGGCACCTGCTGCCCAAGGACGCGACGCTCGACGGCATCTCCAACTGCGACGACCTGATCGTGCCACTGGCATTGTGGCGCGAACACGGCCATGCCCTCAAAGCTCGCGATGGCGGCCTGGGGGTATGGCTGGATGCAGACGAGGAAGCCGAGGAGATCGGCGACGATATCCACAACTTCCAAGTCATCGCGCTGAATTTCCCAGCCTTCACCGACGGTCGCAACTACTCCAACGCCCGCCTGTTGCGTGACCGCTATGGCTACAAGGGCGAGTTGCGGGCTATCGGCGACGTGCTGCGCGACCAGTTGTTCTACCTGCACCGCTGCGGTTTCGACGCCTACGCACTGCGGGCCGACAAGGACCCCTACGAAGCCCTGGAAAGCCTCAAGGACTTCTCGGTGACCTACCAGGCCTCCACGGACCAGCCACTGCCGCTGTTCCGCCGCCGCTAAGCGTCGCGCCAACAAAAAGCCCTGGACCGGTTTCCCGCTCCAGGGCTTTTTTGTATCTGTCGTCTTTCAGACCGTCATCGCATGCACGCTCCTACAGAGGCCACGAGTTCGAGCTTTGTTGTAGGAGCGAGGCTTGCCCGCGATAGCCTTCAAGGATCACACGGACTGCAAGCTCGAGCACGGCCTTACCAGAAGCGCTGCTGGGTCAGGCGGCTCCACCAGGTCAGCAGGACGCGGTCCACCGAACCGCTGGCTGCCAGCCCTACCCGCTCCTGCAGGCTCTTGCGCTCGGCATAGTGCAGGTGGAATACCTCGGCCGCCTTGGCTTTTTCCGCCAGGTATTCGTCGCTGGTCTGCAACTGGTCCACCAGCTGTTTTTCCTGGGCCGCCACCCCGAGCCAGACTTCGCCGGTAGCAACCTCGTCAATGGCCAGCTGCGGCCGATAGCGAGCCACGAAGTTCTTGAACAGCTGATGGGTGACGTCCAGGTCCTCCTGGAATTTCTCCCGCCCCTTCTCGGTGTTTTCGCCGAACACGGTCAGGGTGCGCTTGTACTCGCCAGCGGTGAGTACCTCAAAGTCGATGTCGTGCTTCTTCAGCAGGCGATTGACGTTGGGCAACTGCGCCACCACGCCGATGGAGCCGAGAATGGCGAACGGCGCGCTGATGATCTTCTCGCCGATGCAGGCCATCATGTAGCCGCCGCTGGCCGCGACCTTGTCGATGCACACCGTCAGTGGCACCCCGGCCTGGCGGATGCGCGCCAGCTGCGAGGAGGCCAGGCCATAGCTGTGGACCATGCCGCCGCCGCTCTCCAGGCGCAGCACCACTTCATCCTTGGGCGTGGCCAGGCTCAGCAAGGCGGTGATTTCATGACGCAGCCCTTCGGTGGCCGAAGCCTTGATGTCACCATTGAAGTCCAGCACGAACACGCGCGGCTTGGCCTCGACCGGCTGCTTCTTCTGCTTCTTCTCGGCCTTGCCCTTGGCCTTGCGCAGCGCCTTGAGCTGGTCCTTGTCCAGGAGACTCTGCTCCAGCCGCTCGCGCAGGTCCTTGTAGAAATCATTCAGCTTGCTGACCTGCAACTGCCCGGCACCACGGCGGCGGCCCTTGCTGCGCAGCGCCGCAGCGGTGATCAGCACCACCAGGATGGCGACCACCAGGGTCACGGTCTTGGCCAGGAAACTGGCGTACTCGACAAAAAACTCCACGGAAACTCCTTACGCATGATCGCCGCCAACCCGCGGCGCAATGGGTCCAAGCATACCGGCGTGACTGGCCGGCCACCAGTCGCGAAACCTTGTGTAACCATGCTCCAACAATCATTTCAAACAAGCGTATGTTTTTTCATTGACAGCTCACCGGCATCCTCATAACCTCGCAAAACTTTCAACGTACCGGGATGACGCGGACGTGGGCAGCATCTACTTGATTCGACATGGCCAGGCCTCCTTCGGTGCAGACGATTATGACGTGCTGTCGCCCATCGGCGTACGCCAGGCCACGGTGCTGGGTGAGCACCTGGCGACCCTCGGGGTCAGTTTCGATCGCTGTCTGTCCGGGAATCTGCAACGCCAGCAGCACACGGCCCAGGCCACCCTTGAACAGCTTGGCGCGGCCGGCCTGGCCAGTCCGGCCCTGGAAGTCGACCCGGCGTTCAACGAGTTCGACGCCGACGCCATCATCCGCGCCCTGTTGCCCGACCTGCTCCCCCAGGAACCCGAAGCCCTGAACATCCTGCGCAATGCTGCGCAGAACCGCGGCGAGTTCCAGCGCATCTTCGCCCTGATCATCCAGCGCTGGCTGGCCGGCACCTACGACCCACCCGGCCTGGAAAGCTGGCTGGGGTTCGTCGAACGGGTCCAGGGCGGCCTGCAGCGAATCCTAGAAGCAGCAGACAACCGGCAGAAAATCGCCGTGTTCACCTCCGGCGGCACCATCACCGCCCTGCTCCACCTGATTACCCGGATGCCTGCCCAGCAGGCCTTCGAGCTGAACTGGCAAATCGTCAACACCTCGCTCAACCAACTGAAGTTCCGCGGTCGCGAAGTGTCCCTGGCCTCCTTCAACGGTCATACGCACCTGCAACTGTTGAAGGCGCCGGAGCTCATCACTTTTCGCTGAGCCCGGCTTACCGTGAACCCTTGCTGTAACCACCCATAAAAGGATCGAACCATGACCTCCGTAGCTGACGCCGTACAAGCCATGCAAGCCAAGTTCAACCCAGCTGCCGCTGCCGGCCTGGACCTGGTTTTCGGTTTCCGCATCGATGACACCAAACACTTCTCGCTGGTAGTCAAAGACAGCACCTGCGAACTCAAGGAAGGCGAGAACCCAGACGCCCAGGTCACCCTGGTGATGGACGGCGAAACCCTGGATGGCATCGTCAGCGGCGAGACCGACGGCATGCAGGCCTTCATGGGCGGCAAGCTGCGCGCCGAAGGCGACATGATGCTGGCCATGAAACTGAGCGAGCTGTTCCCAGCCTAAGACCCTGCAAGGTCCGGCTCTCCACGAATCCCGCCACTCGGCGGGATTCGTCGTTTCAGCCTCCCGCAACCTGTGCCTGCGGCTTCGTTGCCACGCCGGACGCCGCCAGCAACTCCCGGGTGTAGGGATGCTGCGCCGCGGCAAACAACTGCTGCGTTTCACCCCGCTCCACCACCTGGCCGTCCTTCATCACGATCAGCTCATGGGCCAGGGCCTGGACCACCGCCAGGTCATGGCTGATGAACAGGTAAGTCAGGCCATGTTCCTGCTGTAAACGCCGCAGCAACCCCACCACCTGCTTCTGCACCGTGCGATCCAGGGCCGAGGTCGGTTCGTCCAGCAGGATCAACTGCGGCTTGAGGACCAGGGCCCGGGCGATGGCGATGCGCTGGCGCTGTCCACCGGAGAACTCGTGGGGATAGCGGTGACGCGAGTCCGGGTCCAGCCCCACCTGCTCCAGCACCTCGATCACCGCCCGCTCCTGCTGCCCGGCATCCAGATCGGTATGAACCCGCAGGCCCTCGGCAATGATCTGCAGCACACTCAAGCGCGGACTGAGGCTGCCGAACGGGTCCTGGAACACCACTTGCAATTGCCGACGCAAAGGCCGCAACCGGACGTCGTCCAGCCCGTCCAGAGGCTGGCCGTCGAAACGGATGCGCCCCTGGGAGGCAATCAGGCGCAGGATCGCCTGGCCCAAGGTCGACTTGCCCGAACCGGACTCGCCGACAATGCCCAGGGTCTTGCCACGCTGCACGTGCAGATCGATACCGTCGACGGCCTTCAAGTAGCGCCGTGGCCGCCATCCGCCGCCGCCCTGGCGGAACCATACCTTGAGCTGCTCCACCTCCAGCAGGGTTTCACTGGGCGCCCTGAACAGGGCCTGTCCCCCGGGCTCGGCATTGAGCAGTTCGACGCTGTAGGGATGACGTGGCCCCTTGAACAAGGCTTCGCAACCGGCCTGCTCGACGATCTCCCCGGCCCGCATCACGCACACCCGCTGAGCAATGCGCCGCACCAGGTTGAGGTCGTGGCTGATCAGCAGCAGGGACATGCCCAGGCGTTGTTGCAGGGACTGGAGCAGCAGCAGGATCTTGCGTTGCACCGTCACGTCCAGGGCCGTGGTGGGCTCGTCGGCGATCAGCAACTCCGGCTCGCAGGCCAGGGCCATGGCGATCATCACCCGCTGGCGCTGGCCGCCGGAGAGCTGGTGCGGATAGGCCTTGAGTCGCTCCCGGGGCTGCTGGATGCCCACCAGCTCCAGCAGTTCGATAATCCGCTCCCGAGCCTGGGCGCCCGCCAGCCCCTTGTGCAGACGCAAAGTCTCGCCCAACTGGCGCTCAACGCTGTGCAGTGGGTTGAGCGAACTCATGGGTTCCTGGAAGATCATCGCGATGCGGTTGCCACGCAGTTGGCGCAAACGCGCCGGCGCCGCGCCCAGCAGTTCCTCCCCGCGATAGCGGACGCTGCCCTCGATCCGCGTCGCCCGCGGGTCGAGCAACTGCAGGAGGCTGTGGGCCGTGACCGACTTGCCCGAGCCGGATTCGCCCACCAGCGCCAGGCATTCGCCGGGGTAGATTTCCAGGTCCAGGCCATGCACCACCTCGGTGCCACCAAAAGCCACCTTCAGGCCACGCAGTTCAATCAGGGCTTGAGTCATCTCGGCACTCGCAGTTTCAGCTTTTAGGGTCGAAGGCATCACGGCAGCCTTCACCGATGAACACCAGCAACGACAGGATCAGCGCCAGCACGAAGAACGCCGTCAGCCCCAGCCAAGGCGCCTGCAGGTTGCTCTTGCCCTGGGCCACCAGCTCGCCCAGCGAAGCGCTGCCGGCCGGCATGCCGAAGCCGAGGAAATCCAGGGCCGACAAGGTCGCGATGGCCCCGGTGAGGATGAACGGCAGGTAGCTCAGGGTGGCGTTCATGGCATTGGGCAGGATGTGCCGCCCCATCACTTGCAGGTCATCGACCCCCAGCGCCCGGGCGGCCTTGACGTACTCCAGGCTGCGGCTGCGCAGGAATTCGGTACGCACCACATCCACCAGGGCCAGCCAGGAAAACAGCGCCATGATCCCCAGCAGCCACCAGAAGTTCGGCTCGACGAAGCCGGACAGGATGATCAGCAGGTACAGCACCGGCAGCCCCGACCAGACCTCCAGCAAGCGTTGCCCCCACAGATCGACCCAACCGCCGTAGTAACCCTGCAGGGCCCCGGCGCCGATGCCGACCAGCGCGCTGATGGCGGTCAGCGACAGGGCGAACAGCAACGACACCCGCACCCCGAAGATCACCCGCGCCAGCACATCGCGCGCCTGGTCGTCGGTCCCCAGCCAGTTGTCACGGCTGGGCGGGCTGGGCGCCGGCTGCGTCAGGTCGTAGTTGATGGTGTCGTAGCCGAAGGGAATCGGCGCGAACAGCAGCCAGCCACCCTGCCCCTCGACCAACTGGCGTACCGAGGCACTGCGGTAGTCCGGCTGGAAGGGCAACTGGCCGCCGAACGCCTGCTCGGTGTAGCGCTTGAACGCCGGGAAGTACCAGTGGCCCTGATAGGACACCAGCAGCGGCTTGTCATTGGCCAACAGCTCGCCACCCAGGGTCAGGACGAACAGGCCGAGGAACAGCCACAGTGACCACCAGCCACGCCGGTGCGCCTTGAAACGCTGCCAGCGACGCCGGCCAAGGGGGGACAGGACAAACATCAAAGGCTCCTCGCCGCAAAATCGATGCGCGGATCGACCAGGGTGTAGCACAGGTCGCCGAGCAGTTTTATCAAGAGGCCGAACAGGGTGAAGATGAACAGCGAGCCGAACACCACCGGGTAATCCCGGGCCACTGCCGCCTCATAGCTCATGCGCCCCAGGCCATCGAGGGAAAAGATCACTTCGATCAGCAACGAGCCGCCGAAGAACACCGTGACCAGCGCCTGGGGCAGGCCCGCCACCACCAGCAACATGGCGTTGCGAAACACATGGCCATACAGCACCTGCCGTTCGCTCAGGCCCTTGGCCCGGGCGGTGACCACGTACAAGCGCGAGATCTCGTTGAGGAAGCTGTTCTTGGTCAACAGGGTCAAGGTGGCGAACCCACCGACCACCAGGGCCGTGACCGGCAGCGCCAGGTGCCAGAAGTAATCGACCACCTTGCCCCAGGCCGAAAGCTGATCGAAGTCCTCCGACACCAGGCCGCGCACCGGGAACCAGTCCAGCAGCGTGCCGCCACCGAACACCACGATCAGCAACAGGGCGAACAGGAATCCGGGCATGGCGTAGCCGACGATGATCGCCGCGCTGCTCCAGACATCGAAGGCCGAGCCGTTGTGCACGGCCTTGCGAATCCCCAGGGGGATCGACACCAGGTAGGTGATCAGGGTCGCCCACAAGCCCAGGGACAGGGTCACCGGCAGCTTGTCCAGGATCAGTTCGGTGACCGTGGCGCCACGGAAGAAGCTCGTGCCGAAATCCAGCCGGGCGTATTGCCCCAGCATCAGCCACAAGCGCTCGCTGGCGGGCTTGTCGAAACCGTACTGGCGTTCGATGTCCGCCAGCAGCTTGGGGTCCAGGCCCCGGCTGGCGCGTGATTGCCCAGCCACGCTCTCGACGTGCCCGCCACCGGTCGCGCCCGTGGCGCCGATACCCTGCAAGCGAGCGATGGCTTGTTCCACCGGGCCTCCGGGAGCGGCCTGGACGATGACGAAGTTGACCAGCAGGATGCACAGCAAGGTCGGCACGATCAGCAGCAGGCGCCGCAGGCTATAACCCAGCATGGACGGCCTCCGCACTGCGCTTGTGCAACTGCCCCTGGGTCAGCGCCGTCGGGCTGATTTCCCACCAGCTGTCCAGCCCGGCGTCATACAGCGGGGCCATCTCCGGTCGGCCGAAGCGGTTCCACCACACCGTGGAAATGCCCGGCGGGTAGTAATTGGGAATCCAGTAGTAGCCCCACTGCAACACCCGATCCAGGGCACGGGCATGGGCCAGCATGCTGGCACGGTTGTCGGCCTGGACCAGGCCCTCGAGCAAGGCATCCACCACCGGGTTCTTGAGCACCATGTAGTTGTTGGAGCCGGGGTCGTCGGCACCGTCGGCGCCGTAGTAGTTGAACAGTTCGCGCCCCGGGGCCTGGGATACCGGATAGGCGGCGACGATCATGTCGTAGTCGCGGCTGCGCACCCGGCTGGTGTATTGCGCGTTGTCCACCTGGCGAATGTCGAAGCCGATGCCGATCTGCGCGAGGTTGCGCTTGAATGGCAGCAACAGCCGCTCGAACCCCTTCTGGCCATTGAGGAAGGTGAACTGCAACGGTTCACCGGCAGCATTCACCAGGCGGTCGCCACGAGGCGTCCAGCCCGCCTCGCCAAGCAGTTGCAGCGCGTGCATCTGCTGGTCCCGCACGATCCCGCTGCCATCGGTCCGGGGGGCTTGGAAAACCTGGCTGAACACCTCGTCCGGCACCTGCCCGCGCCAGGGCTCGAGGATCTTCAGCTCCTCGGCCGAGGGCAGGCCGACCGCCGCCAGCTCGCTATGGGAGAAGAAGCTGCGCTGGCGCAGGTACATGCCACGCATCATCTGCCGGTTGCTCCATTCGAAGTCCCACAGCAAGGCGATGGCCTGGCGCACCCGGCGATCCTGGAACGCCGGACGCTGCAGGTTGAAGATGAAACCCTGGGCGCCCTGGGCCGCGCCCGGGGCCAGGTGCTCACGCTGCAGACGGCCCTCCTCCAGGGCGCTGCCGGCATAACCGATGGTATAGGCGGTGGCAGAGAACTCGCGATTGTAGTCATAGCCCCCGGCCTTGAGGATCTGCCGCGCTACGTCGGTATCGGCGAAGAACTCCAGGCGCAGGCGGTCGAAGTTGTAGCGTCCGCGAGCCACCGGCAACTGTGCGCCCCACCAGTCCCTGGCCCGTTCGAAGGTCACGCTGCGCCCGGCATCCACTTTGGCCACCCGGTACGGGCCACTGCCCAGCGGCGGCTCGAAGCCACCGCCATCGGCAAAATTGCGCCCGCGCCACCAGTGCTCGGGCAGCACCGGCAACGACGCCAGGTCCAAGGGCAAGGTGCGGCTCTCGGCATTCTTGAACACGAAGCGCACCTGGCTCGGCGACTCCACCAACACCTCGGCTACATCGACGAACTGCTGGCGGTATTTGAGGCTGCCCTGGGTCATCAGCAGCTCGAAGGTAAAACGCACATCGCTGGCGGTGATCGGCCGCCCGTCCTCGAAGCGCGCCGCCGGATTCAGGTAGACCCGCAGCCAGCGCCGGTCCGGGGCCAGCTCGAAGCCCTGGGCCACCAGGCCATAGACGGTGTAGGGCTCATCCTGGGAGCGAAAGGCCAGGGGCGCATAGACCCAGCCGTCGATCTCGGCCACCCCGGTGCCCTTGTCGACATAGGGGATCAGATGGTCGAACGGCCCGCTTTCCAGGGAGGAACGCTTCAGGCTGCCGCCCTTGGGCGCATCAGGATTGGCGTAGTCGAAGTGGCTGAAGCCCGCCGGGTATTTCGGCGCTTCGCCATACACCGTCAACGACGGTTGCACGGCGGCCGACACCGCCGGGCTCAGCAGCACCCACAACCAGAGCAAGAAGATGGTTCGCAACTGCATTGCAACAAGCCCCTCTGGACAGTGCCCGGGGGCTCGCCGGCCTTGATGGCCCGCGTGCCAGGTTCCCGGTCACGGTTCTCGATGATCGCAACGCCCCGCTCCTGCCTGTGTTGTGCAACCAGGCCGGCATTTTTATAGGGCGGGGCTAGATCCATTGGTTACTAAAAAGCTTTCGGACTGCCGTTATCGGCTCCTTCAAAAGCTGTAGCTGAGCCGGGTATACAGGGTCCGCCCGAACGGGTCCGAGTAACGCGGGTCGTAGCCGCTCTGGAAGGTGTAGGTCTGGTTGCTGAACGGCGGCTCGCGGTCCAGCAAGTTCTTCACTCCCAGGGTCACGGCCAGGGATTTGCGCCAGGTATAGGTGCCGGCCAGGTCCCAGACGCTGTAGGCGCCGACGCTGTGATGAGTGCTGGGGTCGGAGTCGTGGTAGCCGCTGGTGTAGCGATTGGTCAGGCTGGCACCCAGCGGCCCCTGGCTCCAGCTCGCGGTCAGGCTGTGGCGCCAGCGCGCCACGGCGCCGGCCGACGAAAAGTCGCCACCGCGAAAATCCCCCAACTTGTCGATGAAGGCACCCTTGAGCTCCTGCTGATATTCGTAGCGATTGACATAGGTGCCTTGCAAGGCCACGCCAAACTGGCCCCAGGCCAGGGCCGGCAGGCGATAGTCGAAGCTGACGTCGACCCCTTCGGTCTTCAGCTTGCCCAGGTTGGACAGGCCGGTGACCACGTGATCGATGGAACCATCGGCCTTGCGCACCAGGCGATCGGCGTAAAGATCAGGACTCTCGAACGGCGACGACTCGGGGAACTCGGCAATCTGGTTGGCGATGTCGATCCACCAGAAGTCCAGCCCGGTGGTCAGGCGCTCGAACGGCTGGTAGACGAAGCCCAAGGTCACGTTGCGCGCGGTCTCGGGCTTGAGATCACGGTTGCCGCCGGAGCTGCGGTTGAACTGCTGGGCGCAGTCGCGATTGGCGATCCCGCCATTGCTCGGGTTGCCGCCGGCACACAGGTGCGGGTCGTTGTAGTTGGCGTTGGTGAAGGTGGTGTAGATCGGGTTGTACAGCTCATACAGCGATGGCGCGCGGAACCCTTCGCTGTAGGCGCCACGCACCACCAGCTCGCGAAACGGCTGGAAGCGGAACGAATACTTGGGGTTGGTGGTGCTGCCGAAGTCGCTGTACTTGTCGTGGCGCACCGCCGCCGACAGCTCCAGGCTGTCGAGCAGCGGAACGTTCAGCTCGGCATATTCGGCCTGCACGCTGCGGTCACCCGCCACTGCGCCATTGGGGTCGACCCCCAGGTTCTGCAAGTCGCCGGCAAAAGCGGCGAAATCCTGGTGGAAGTCCTCCTTGCGGTATTCGCCCCCCAGGGCCAGCCCCGCAGGGCCTGCACCGAACCAGTCGCCGATCTCGCGGCTGGCACGCCCGTCGATGGACTTGACCCTGCCCACGGCGCTGCCGTAATCGCCACTCACCGTGTTGGCGGCAAGCAGGGCTTCACCGGCTGGCGTTTGCGCCCCGAACGGGTTGATCACCCCGCTGGCGATGCCCTGGCGCACGGCCAGATCGCTGACATAACCGCTGCGAATGGTGTTGGTCACCTTGTTCTGGTTGTAGGCCGCGCCCACGTTGTAGTCCCAGCCGGCCACGCTGCCATCGAAGCTCAGCAGCAAGCGCTGGTTGCTGTTGTCGTCTTCATGCCGGCGCGCGCCGACCGAGGCTTCACGCCAGTTGACCGATACCGGCTGCGAGGAATCGAGGACAAAATCGCTGGGGCCGGGGGTGATGCCATTGCCCGGATAGAACGCGGTACCGGGGTCGACCTGGTTGCCCATCAGGGTGCCGGGGCCGATCTGGGTGCGGTTCTGGTTGCGCGCCCAGAAGTACTCCAGGCTGACGTTGTGTTCGTCACTGAGCTTGCCCGTGGCCTTGGCGAACGCCGAGGTCTTCTCGGTTTCCGGCACCAGGTCCAGGTAACTCCACAGGCTCTGCCGGCAGATGCCGTTGCGCGACAGCAACCCCGGGGCGTTGCAGCCGGAACCGGCCAAGGGGTTGGTAGCGTTGCCGCCCTGGCTCCAGTTGGCCGGGAAGGCAGTGCCGGAGGTGTAGTCCAGGCCGCGGCCGGGCTGGTAGTTGTAGGTGTAGCCACGGTCCTTGGCTGCCAGGCGCTCCTGCTTGTCGTGACTGACCACACCGAACACATTGAAGCGATCTTCTTCCAGGTCACCAAACCCCCAGCTACCGCTGAAGTTCTTGCTCTGGCCGCCGCCGGAATGGGTCGGTGTGTCGTAGCTGGTGCTGACCTGGCCGGTGGTCAGGCTGGTCTTGGTGATGAAGTTGATCACCCCGCCGATGGCGTCGGTGCCGTACAGCGCCGAGGCGCCGTCTCGCAACACCTCAACCCGGTCGATGGCGGCAAAGGGGATGGTATTCAGGTCGACCCCGGAACCATTGCTGCTGCCCGTGGCGTTGTTGCTCAGGCGTCGGCCGTTGAGCAACACCAGGGTCTTGTTCGGGCCAATGCCCCGCAGGTCGGCGAACGCCGCACCACCACTGCTGGAACCCACCGAACGCCCGGAACCCACCGATGACTGGTTGGCGGAAATACGGTTGATCAATTCCTCGGTGCTGGTCACCCCCTGCTCGCGCAGCTTCTCGACCCGCATGACAGTGACGGGTACTGCCGTCTCGGCATCGACCCGGCGAATCGCCGAGCCGGTGACTTCCACCCGCTGCAGCTGGGTGGTGGGCTCGGCGAAAGTCGCCGGGGCCGCGGCCACACGGCTGGCCGGCGCATCTGCGGCGCTGATCACCACGCCCTCGGCGCCCTCCTCGTCCTTCAGGCCCGTGCCCTGCAATGCCAGGGCCAACGCCTGGCCATGGCTGAGCGAGCCCTTGATCGCCGGGGCCGAATGCCCGGCCACCAGTGCCTGGGAGAAGGAAATCGGCAGGCCGCTCTGGCGCGAGATGCCCAGCAGCGTCTGGTCCAGCGGACCGGCGGGCAAATCGAACGGCTCGTTCGCGGCCCAGGCCGGCAGCACCTGGAAAGTCAGCAGCAAGGCCAGGCTCAAGGGGGATTTACGAGGTACAGACAGACTCATGGACAACCATCCCTGCGTTAGGTTTATGCAGGGATGTGCAATGGCCAGAGGTTTTTTATAGGTCCGGTTTAGACCGTTGGATGCTGACCTTATGCCCATCGGGATGGCCATTCTCCGGGTCACCGAAGGCCTGTTGGCCTTGTCACAGCCTCGCAAGCTCGGCAGCGGCACAAACACCGCCTCGTGTAGCCGCTGCCGCAGGCTGCGCATGGCCCGCAGGGCCACAGCGCTTGAGGGTTCGCCGAAGGCCTGCGTGTTGATTCAACTGCCGAAGTGGTAGCTCATGTCCAGCCACCACTGGCGCCCGTAGGCGTCGTAGTTGCCGGTGGGGTAATAGGGCCAGCCAGCGGAATCGTCGTGCTTGTACTGGTTGAGCAGGTTGTTGACGGTCAGCCCCAGGCTGGCGCGGTCGTTGATCTTGTAGCGGGCGCTGGCATTGAACACGGTCCAGGGCGAGAGCCGGCCGTCGCCGTTGCCATTGGTGACGCTGCCATAACGGATGCCCGTCAAGGTCGCGCTGTAATGCTCGTAGTCCCAGGTCAGGCTGGCGTTGGCCTTGCTGCGCCAGTCATGGTTGCTGCGGTCGGAGCGCAAATCCAGGCTCGTGGCCTGCTCGGATTCCTTGTAGTAGTGCGAGAGCACCAGCGTGTAGCCCAGGGTCGAGCTGAACGCCCCGTAGTCGCCAGCTCCCCAGCGGATATTGCTCTTGAGGTCCAGGCCGCTGACCCGCTCGCTGGCGGCGTTGATGGCATTGACCCGCACCTCTTGCAGCTTGTTCGGGTCCACCGCGGCATCGCCGGGGTTGCGCTGGACCCGTGCCAGCACCGCCTGGCAACTGGCCGAGCTGATGTCCTGGGCACCGCTGCGACAGGCATTTTCCTCTTGCAGCAGGCGGTTCTGGTCCACGGTGGTCAGCAGGTCGTCAATCTGCACGCGCCAGTAGTCGGCGGAAATGTCGAAGTTGCGCGACGGCGACCAGACCAGTCCATAGGTCCAGGACTTGCCGCGCTCGGACTTGAGGTCGCTGGTGCCACTCTGCACGTAGTCCACACGCCCGCGATCGCAAGCGCCCTCCACGCCCTGGCTGCAACCGTAGTAGTCGACCTGGTCGGGGTAGTAACCGTTGTTGTCGGCCTGGTAGATGTAGTTCAGGTCCGGCGCGCGAAAGCTGGTGCCATAGCTGCCGCGCACCAGCAGGCTGGTCAGCGGACGCCATTCCAGGCCCAGGTTGTAGGTCTTCTGCTGCTCGCTGCGGTCGGCGAACTTGTACTGGTCCCAGCGTCCGGCCAGGGATGCCAGCACCGTGTCGGTGACCGGTACGCTGAACTCGCCGCCCACGGCATAGCGCTTGCGCGAACCACCGGACTCCTGCGCCGGCGCGGTGCCGTAGAACGCGCCTTCGTTGAGCGCCGAATCAGGCTCGACACGGTACTGCTGCTTGCCCAGCTCCAGCACCCCGGCAAACCCCACCGGGCCGGCGGGCAGGTCGAACAGCTCGCCGTTGATCGAGGCGTTGTAGGTCTGCGACACCGAACGGCTGGTCTCGGTCAGGTTGCGGCGAAACTGTCGCCACTCATCGCTCGTCAAGGGCCGGTCCAGGCGCGCCGGGTCCGGGGCGAACACCGGATGCCCATCCTGGGTCCCCAACTGCGGGCCCAGGTAGAAATCGCGGATGGTCGACAGCGGCCGGTAGCGGGTGCTGCGCACGCTGCGGTACTGCGAACGGTTGGCCGCCAGCTCGTAGCTCCAGCCGCTGTCGCCGATCTGGTCGGACATCCCCAGGGTGCCAGTCCAGGAAGTTTCCCGCCATTTGCTGTTGTTGCTGGTGCGCCCGCCGATCTCCTCCTCGGAGAAACGCCGGAACCAGCGCTCCAGATTGCCCGTGTTGGCATTGATGAAATCCGGCGAGGTGAAGGTCGGCCCCCGGGTGTTGTTCTGGATATGGTCCAGGCCGTACATCAGGTCGGCGTACACCTGGCCGCTGTCGCTGAAATGCCAGGTACCGCGGGTGTAGCCATCGTAGTTTTCCTTCTGGGTCTGCAAGGTCCAGTAGTCGTTGTACATCTGGTCGGTGGTGCAGCGCCCGCCGCTGCCGCCCAGGTGGTTGCCGAAGGTGCCCTGGTAGGCGCCACAGCCCGGCCCCAGGTAGCCACCGGTGTCGAGGTTGCGCCGGTAGCCGACATCCACCGCCGGACTGCTGCTCATGAAACCGCGGTCGTCGGCCCAGATCGGTTCGCGTCGGGTCAGCTCCAGGCCGAACAGGCCATCGAAGTCGCCCCAGCTGCCGCCCCCGCTCAACTGCAGCCGCTGGTTGTCGCCGCCGCCACGTTCGGTGGTGCCGCCACGCAGGTTGAGGTCGATACCGTCGATCTTCTTCTTGAGGATGATGTTGACCACCCCGGCGATGGCATCCGAGCCGTAGACCGCCGAGGCCCCGCTGCTGAGGATCTCGATGCGCTCGATGACCGCCGAAGGGATGTTGGCCAGGTTAGTGAAGTTGACCTGGCCGCCATAGGCCGTCGGGTAGTCCGCCACCCGTCGGCCGTTGATCAGCACCAGCGTGTGATTAGGCCCCAGGCCGCGCAGGTTGAGGGCGCTGGCCGCCGGCTGCCAGGTATTGCCGTAGTCCTCGCCCTGGGTCATGCCGGTGTTCTGGGTGTGGGACGCCAGGGCGTCGTAGACGTTGCGGTAGCCCCGGGCCTCCATCTCCTGCTGGGTGATCACGGTCACCGGGGTCGCGCCGTCGGTCTGGGCCCGGGCGATGCGCGACCCCGTGACCGTGACCTTCGATAGCCGCGGCTCGCTGGCGCTGGCAGCGCTGCTGGGCCGGGTCGCCGGTGACGGGACCCGGGCCGCGGCAGGGCGCAGTACCAGGCCCTGCTCGCTGGCCTCGACCTCCAGGCCGCTGCCCAGCAGTGCCCGCTCCAGCGCCTGGCGGGTCTGCAGTGCGCCGCGAATGGCCGGGCCCTGCTTGCCTTGCACCAGGTCCTGGCGAAAGGAGATCGGTGCCCCACTCTGGCGCGAGATATCCAGGAGCACCTGATCCAGCGGCCCCTGGGCAATGTCGAAGGCGACTACCCCAGCGGCCGGCTCCTGGGCCTGGACCGCCCCGGGGACGCTGGCGACCGCCAGGGCCACGGCCAATGACAACCGGCACAGGTGCCGGAGCGGACGCTTGATACAGATCAGTGAGGACAT